>JAYKHG010000077.1:0-14556 GCA_035284825.1 Cyanobacteriota bacterium | reverse complement strand
ATCCCCCTGCCCCCCGGTGATGGCTTGAACAATGTCTTGATCAAAACCTTCCTCCTCCAGCAGACTTGTCAATCTTTGCCGTAGAAAATCACAGAGTTCTTGTGAAAGAACGCCCGCATTGATCTTGCCCTCAGAAAATAAATCCTCCCATTCCTGTGCTCCACGCGCGAACAAGGATGGCAAATCCAGCTCCCATTGCTGATGCCATAAAATCTGAAAAATACCATTTCCAGCACGTCTCAAACCATAGGGATCAGAGGACCCGGTTGGCCTTTCCCCTCTCGAAAAAATACTCAGCAGCAACTCAATGCGCTCTGCCAGGGCGAGGATCGCACCAGCTGCTGATTCCGGTAGTTCATCGCCCGCACCCCGCGGCCGATAGTGCTCCAGGACCGCCAGGGCAACCTCCCTGCTTTCCCCTTCAGCCAACAAATATTTCGCACCAATGACACCTTGAAGTTCAGGGAATTCACCCACCATCTGACTCACTAAATCATGCTTGCAGAGGTGCGCGGCCCGTCGTGAAGCGTGGGCCACGCCATCCGATGCCTTCAGGGCAGCTAACAACACATCTGTGATCCATTCCAGCCTCTCGGTGCGATCCCGCAGGCTGCCTAAGCCATCAGCGAAGGTGACCCGAGCGAGGGCCTCACGGCGGTCGATGCTGGCCACTGCATGGTCGGCCTGGAGGAAGAACGCGGCATCGGCCAACCTTGCTCGCAACACTCGCCCGTTACCACGCTTCACGGTGGCTTTGGCCTCTGGGCGACCGTTGCTGACCAGCAAAAAGCTTGGCAACAGAACCTTTTCCCCGCTCAGGCACAGGGCATCACTGGGCGCATCCCGTCGCAGCAGCGGCACATAGCGCTGGTGGGCACGCATCACCGTGCTGAGCACCTCCGGCGGAAGGGATAGGAACGAGGGTTCCACCTCTCCCTCGATCACCCTGGGATCTTCCACCAGATCCACAAGCTCTTCAAACAGGCTCTCCGGCAAATCAAGTCGCCCATCCAGCTGGTGGGCTGCCTCCTCCAGCTGGGCACGGATTTCATGGGCACGGGTGGTGCGATTCACCAACACACCAGCCCCAGCCAGGGTGCTCTCGTAGGCCTGCGCTGATGGGATGGCCACCGGTTCAGGGTTAAGACGGTGGCCCCTGCTTTGCCGCCCACTTTGGATGGGGGGATCGCACTCTGAGAGGCCAACTGGAATGACGTCTGAATCCAGAAGGGCCACCAGCCACCGCACCGGTCGACTGAAGCGGCTGTCCCCCTCTCCCCACCGCATGAAACGTCTTCCTTGAAGCCCCCAAATCCAGCTGGGGATCAGCTCGGCCAGCACCTCAGCCACGGGACGTCCTGGTTGACGTGTGCTGGCGAACACAAAGGGACCCTTGGGGGTGTCCCTCAGCTCCAGCTGTTCCACGGGTAGGCCACAGCGCTTGGCAAACCCTTCAGCCGCAGGGGTGGGAACCCCATCCCTGAAGGCTTGCTGGGCCGGGGGACCCTTGTGCTCTTCGTAGGCATCCGCCTGGCGCAGCGGCAAACCTTCCACCAGCACCGCTAAACGGCGGGGGGTCCCCATGACATGAAGGGCATCGAAGGGGAGGCGGGCCCCGTGGAGATCCTTCCCCAACTGTTCCTCCAGCTGGGGCAGGGCAAGCCGTGCAAAGTCCGCCGGCAACTCCTCAGTGCCGATTTCCAGGAGAAAGAAGGCCATCCATGGGCGCCGGGACGCCGGTGTGCTCCCAATGACTGTATGGAAGCATGGGGCCAGGCTCGGCAAGATGGGCCTGCTTTGCATGGCAGGCTTGAAGATGAGCACGCGATGGGCCATCTGGGTGCTGGCATGGGTCCCCCTGGTGGGTGGGCTGGTGGCTAAGGCCGCCCCCAAGACCTACGACCCGGATCCCATGGCTTGCCAGATGGAGGTGATCCGCGGCACCTTTCGCAGCAACCTCCTGCCCTGGAACGATCAGCCAGCGGAGGTGCAACAGCGTTTGTGGCAACTCCAGGCAGCCATGACCAGGGACACCCTTCGGGAATGCCAGGCCAAAGGACTTCTGAGCCCTGAGGAAGGGAACACCCTCATCAAGGAGCTTGGACTTCAGGAAAGTACCAGCCCCTCTCAATGATTGGACCTTCCTCAGCCCTCCACGCGGCCATAGATGGCCTGGGCCGCACCGGTTCGCCAGGCCCAGAGTTGATCGCCATAACTGAAATGCCACCACTCCTCCGGGTGTTGGGCAAAGCCGGCTTCTGACATCACCTCCGCCAGGAGACGCCGCTGCCGGTGCCAGCGGGCCGCCTCACCCAGGGGATGGGCGGCGGCGGCGGCGGCATGGTGATCGGGATGGGACACCGCACCAATGGCATCAATGGCCCCCCCCATCTCCATCGGCTCGCCAACTTGGGTGGCAAGGGTGAGGTCCACGGCCCCGCCGGTGCTGTGGGGAGGTGGTGTGGTGGGGTTGTCACTGGGAGGAGCCCAAAAGCGGCCCACCGCCTCATGCACGGCCTGCCAGGCAGGGCCTGATCCCTGCGGATCCAGGCCCCGTTCTCGACAAAGCTCCGCCGTGGCATGGGCCACCATGAATCGCTGCACAGCCACGGGTCGCCAGGCATCAAAGATGGCCAAGCGCCAATGCGGTTCCCGCGCCTGCAGCCGTTCTTGGGCCAGGAGCAACCTCTCCACCACGCCCTGGCGCAACCGAAATGGACAGGACTCCACCCCATAGGGTGCCCCCAGGGCGGCATAGGGGTGGGGTTCCAGGCGGTGCAATGCGGGTGGAAGGGGCACCAGGGGCTCGTTCCGTTCAACGATGGGGATCGGACTCCAGGGGCGTTGGGCCATCGCGTTGGGTTTCAGTTCAGATGCGCTGATTCCAGCAGGCGTTGCCGATGGCTTTCCAGGGCCTGGCCCAGCAGCGGCAGACCAGCCAGGTCGGGATCCTCCGCCAGCAGCTCCTGGGCCACCCGACGGGCATCCTCCAACACCTCCCCATCCTCGCTGAGGGAGGCAAGGGCCAGGTCGGGCAGGCCGGATTGACGGGTGCCCAGCACCTGCCCGGGGCCCCGCAAGCGGAGATCCATTTCCGCGATCTCAAAACCATCGGTGCTGCGCACGAGCACGTCAAGGCGCTGGCGGGCGGTGGCGTTTTGGCTGTCGTTGACCAACAGGCAGTGGGAAACAGCCGCGCCCCGACCCACCCGACCGCGCAACTGGTGGAGTTGGGCCAGCCCGAAACGCTCCGCATGTTCAATCACCATCACGCTGGCCTCAGGCACATCCACACCCACTTCCACCACGGTGGTGCTCACCAACACCTGGGTGTGGCCTGAGGCGAAGGCTCGCAGCGCTTGCTGCTTCTCTTCACTGGCCATCCTTCCGTGCAGCAGACCGACCGACAGGGAGGGGAACACCTCCTCCACCAAATGGCGATGCACCTCCACCGCGGAGCGAAGATCCAGCTTCTCGCTCTCTTCCACCAAGGGCAGCACCACATAGGCCCGTTGCCCCAGGGCCACCTGTTCACGCACGAGATCCCAGGCCTTGGCCCGCTGGTCGCCCCGCAGCAACCGCGTCTTCACAGGGGTTCGTCCCGGGGGCAGCTCGTCGATCTGGCTCACATCCAGATCCCCGTGGACCGAGAGGGCCAGCGTGCGGGGAATGGGTGTGGCCGTCATTGTGAGCAGGTGGGGTTGCAGACCCTTCGCCAAGAGGCGATTGCGCTGGCGCACGCCAAAGCGATGCTGTTCGTCCACCACCACCAGACCCAACCGCTGGAATTGAACCGGATCCTCCAGCAGGGCATGGGTGCCAAGAAGCAGGTGAATCTGGCCATTCATCAGATCCTGCAGCAGCTCCCGCCGTCGACGGGCCGGGGTGGACCCGGTGAGCAGGGCAGAGTTGACGTGCAGCTGGGCCAGCCAGGGGGCCAGCTTGCGGTGGTGCTGCTCGGCCAGCACTTCGGTGGGAGCCATCAAGGCCCCCTGGCAGCCCGATTCAATGGCCGTGAGCAAGGCAGCCAGGGCCACCACGGTTTTCCCGCTTCCCACGTCTCCCTGGAGCAGGCGGGCCATGGGCTGGGGTTTGCCGAGATCCTGCCGGATCTCTCCCAGCACCCTCTCCTGGGCCGCCGTGAGGGGAAAGGGCAGCTGGGCGAAAAATCGACCCAGGAGGCTCCCTTCCTCCGCCGAGGGCAGGAGCGGCAGGGCGGGCTGGCGTTTGAGCCTTTGGCGGCGCAGGCCCAGGGCCAGTTGCAACAGCAGAAATTCATCGAACACAAGCCTGCGGCGGGCCCGTGCCAATTGGTCGGAATCGCAGGGGCGATGGATCTGAGCCGTGGCCTCCGCGCGAGTGGGAAGCTGCAGCTGCTGCCGGAGGGGGCTGGGCAGCGGATCGGGCCAATGCCCCACGAGGGGAAGCACCTTGGCGATGGCCTGCCGCAGGGCATCGGCCGTGAGTCCCTCGGTGAGGGCATAGACCGGAACAAGACGGCCAATCTGCTCCGAGCGCACGGGGCTGGAGGGGCTCTCCAGCACTTCGATCAGGGGATCTGTAAAACCCATCCCCCACGGCCCTTCCTTCACCAGCCCACTCACGGCGACGGTAGCTCCTGGGGGATAGAGGCGCTGCTGACTTTTGAGCCAACCCGGATTGGCAAAGCGACGCCCGGCGAAAAAACGGCTCACCTTCAAACGGCCGGTCACATCCTGAATCTGGAGTTCCAGGATGGAGAGGTTGGGATTTTTGGCGCTGGTGAGTGTGTGGGAGCGTCGGACGGTCGCCACGACGGTGGCCGTCCGTCCAGCCACCAGGGCCCCAATCCTCACCAGGTTGGCGTAGTTGAGGTAGTCGCGGGGATAGTGCTGCAGCAGGTGGGCCACCTGAAACAATCCCAGCCCCGCCAAGCGGGTGGCCAGCCGAGGGCCAATGCCAGGCACCTCGCCCAGGGCCGTGGTGGGCTCCAACCTGAGCCCTGCCGCTGCCTGCCGGGATGGGGGAGATTCCTTGGCTTCAGAAGGAAGCAGTCGTAAACGGGGGGGGGAAACAGGAAGGGGAGTCCTGGAGCGACAGAGCACCTGATGCAGCCCCTGGCGCAGTTGCCGGACCAATTGCTGGCGGCCAGCCAGGCTGAGCTCTCCATAGCGGCTGAAGCCTTCCCGGAGGGGCACCAGCATCTGAAGGGATTCCGACGGCAGCCCCTCAGGGGGTGAGCCCAGGGAGCGCTGGACAAAACCGCTGAAGGTGTCCATGCGGCCCTGAAGATCGCCAAACCCCCGGTCGGCTTCCAGCTGGGCGGCCTTCTGGAGGGGCTCAGACCAAGCCCTCAGCCCTGGGGGCACTGGGCTCAGATCCCCTGGGGAGGAGGATTCAACTGGCTGTCGTGACGCCAAAGACGTTCAGCGTGGTGGGCCTGGAGACGGCGCTGCAGGCGGTGGGAAGTCTCGGCCATTTTGAGGACGTCCTGGCGGTGTTGCACCAACCGGCGCCGGCAGGTGCGCAATCGGGGCTGCTCCATTTCCAGATCCACCGTGCGGAGAAGCACCCCGAGGGGGGGAGAGGAGGAATGGTCAGCATCGGTGGGGGCCATCGGCAGACGGAGCAGATTGGCGGGCGCCCCCTGGGGTTCAATCTGGCCCGAGAGCACCGCATCGATCAGGGGCACCGGCACGACGCCCGGCACCAGGCCGGCACGGTTCAATTCAAGGTTGACACCGTGGGAAAGGTTGCGAAGCATGCGGCCGAGGGCCATGTTCAGCCCATCCAGGCAGTGGATCAACAGCACCGGATCCCTAGGGAATTGGCCTGATGCCCAGGGGAGTTCAGCGGCAGAGGACTTCCCCTCCGAAAGGGGCATTCCAGGTAGGTGCGGCGGGTTGGCGGGGGCTTGCTCCTCCTGTTCATCCCCAGTGTTGAACCCTCCAGCCAGGTCGATGGAGAAGGCATAGCCATCTCCCGAGAGCGGAGGGGTGAGTTGGAGCTGAATCGATCCCAAGGGCAGGTCGTCGCTTCCGGAGGAAGAGAGGGTTCCACCGGATCCCTGGGGGGGGTGAAGGCCTTGGCTCAGGCTCTGCAGCAGCCGGCCGTGGTCCCGGTGGGCCAGACGGTGCCGTTCCTGCTCCATCTGACTCGCCAGAGTGAACAATTGCTCCACGGTGAGCAGGGAGCAGCAGGTGACCAGCAGATCCTTCAGCCTGCCATGGAGCTGTTGACGCTCCTCCGGATGGAGGCGGTTGTAACGCCGGGGGTGGACTTGGGTGGCCATGTGGGAGCAGGCCTGATCCAGGCTGGCGGGAAGGATGTCCCGCAGCACCTGAAGGTAGAGCGCCAGATCCCGATAGAGCTGGGGGATCTGCTCATCCAGCCTGGCCTGAATGGCTCCCAAGGAGCGGGGGCCGGGGCCGGCGGGCTCACTCACCTCAGGCCGCCTTCCCCATGGCGGCAACTTCAGCGGCGAAATCGCTCTCTTGCACTTCAATGCCCTCGCCGAGGGTGTATCGGGTAAAGCGACGCACTCGAATGTTTTCGCCTGTTTTCCCCGAGGCTTGCTTGACCAGTTCCCCCAGGGTGACGGAACCATCCCGGATGTAGGGCTGGTCGAGAAGGGCGAGTTCCTTTAAGCGCTTACCGATGCGCCCTTCCACAATCTTGGCTTTCATCTCCTCTTTTTTGCCCGCCAGATCGTCCCGGCCCATCTCGATGGTTTTCTCCCGTTCCACCACTTCAGCAGGGATGTCTTCGGTGCTCACATACTCTACATTGGGACAGGCCGCAATTTGCATGGCCACGTTGCGCACCAGATCTTGGAACAGCTCGCCGCGGGCCACAAAATCCGTTTCGCAATTCACCTCAACCAACACCCCCACCCTGCCCCCGGTGTGGATGTAGCTGCCCACCACACCTTCCGCGGCGGTGCGACCAGCTTTTTTCTCCGCACTGGCAATGCCTTTCTGGCGCAACCACTCCGTGGCTTTGGTGAGGTCTCCTGAGGATTCCTTCAGGGCCTTTTTACAATCCATCATGCCTGCGCCTGTCTTATCGCGCAGGTCTTTGACGAGCTTGGCGCTGATCTCAGCCATTGGAAGGAATGCTTGGGAAAAAAGAAGGAGTGAGGGGCAACTCAGGGAGAAAATGGGTGGAGGAGGGCCTAGCCCTCCTCATCTCCGCGATCCTGGGATCCACTGCGGCCCTCATTGATGGCATCGGCGAGGCGGCCCAGCACCAGTTGAACCGAGCGCACCGCATCGTCATTGCAAGGGATGGGCACATCGCATAAGTCAGGATCGCAATTGGTGTCCAACATCGACACCAGGGGAATGTCGAGCTTTCGGCACTCGAGAACGGCATTGGTTTCCCGGCGTTGGTCCACCAACACCACCACATCGGGCAACCGACGCATGCTCTTCAATCCCCCCAGGTATTTCTGAAGACGGTCCAATTCCCGGCGAAGCACAGCGGCTTCCTTTTTGGGACGCATGGCAATGGCCCCAGAGGACTCCATCCGCTCCAGGTCTTTCAGCCGATCAATCCGGGCCCGCATGGTGCTCCAGTTGGTGAGCATCCCCCCCAGCCAGCGCTGGTTGACATAGGCGGCTCCACAACGGCTGGCTTCCTGGGCAATCACCTCAGAGGCCTGTTTTTTCGTGCCCACAAACAGGAACCGCTTGCCGCTGCGGGAGGCATTTCGCACCCACTTGTAGGCGTTGTTCATGCAGACGGCGGTCTGCACCAAATCAATGATGTGAACCCCATTGCGCGCGCAATAGATGTAGCGCGACATTTTGGGATTCCAGCGACGGGTCTGGTGACCAAAGTGGGCACCAGCTTCCATCATCTCGGCAAGAGTGACGACAGCCATGGGTTGGGGTTTCGGGTTGGCCTCCACCTGCCAGGGATGGGCCGAAAGGCAACCATCACCCGAAACGTGCAGGTGTGCGGAATGGGTTAACCCAGCCAACTTACCAAACGGTCAGTGGAGCCCTTGCCTCTGGGCTTCGGCAAAGAGCTCCCTCACCCCCAGGCGATTCAGGGGGAGACGCAGGAGTTCCATCGCCCAACGGGCCTGGCCGTGGCGCAGGAGCCAGGCCAGCACAGGCCGAAGGCTCCGTTCATTCAGCACACCCCCCAGGGTGAGGAGGTCCCAGAGCAGGCGATGGAACCAGGTGTATTGAATGATGGTGCGCACTCGGGTGGTGGGATGCTTCCTGAAAAACACCAGGGCCATCCTGGCCCGCTCCCGCTCCACCCGCATCAAATCAGGGATCTGCTCCAGGGTGAGGGCCGGGTGCCAGTGATACCCCACGGCTTCAGGGGCGCGCACCAGGGCGACGCCAAGCTGGCGCAATCGCTCCCCCAACTCCAGATCTTCCCAGCCATAGAGATGGAAGGTGGTGTCAAACAGCCCAGCCTTTTCCAACACCTCCCGATCAATCGCCACGTTGCCCGTGGCGAAATAGGCCCAGGAGAGATCGGTGAGTTTATGGGGCTCACTGGTGGGCTGCTGGAAATTGGCCGTGTTGATCACCGCCCCATAGGTGAAACAGAGGCGATCCCCACGCTCCGTCCATGCCCTCTGAAGCGCCCGGGCGTGGGTGAGCAGGAAGGTGGGTGTCACCACCAGGTCACTGTCGATGAAGACAACCACATCGCCCCGGGCCTCCTCCACGCCGCGGTTGCGGCCCTGGGCCGGACCCCCGTGTTCTTGGCAAAACAGGCGGACATGGGGAAAAGCGTCCCCATGGGCTTGGAGCCAGGCCACGGTGTCATCACTGGAGCCGTCATCCACCACCACCACCTCGTAGTGGTCCACGGGGGGCTCCAGCCGCTGATCTTCCAGGGCCCGCAGACACTTCTGGAGGATCGGCAGACGGTTGTAGGTGGGAATGACAACGCTCAAAAACATGGCTAGGTCGGCATGGAAAAGGGGGGATCCCCTGGATCCCCCCTGCCAAACGCTCCCGCAGGATGCCCCAGGGGTGGGGTGATCAGTCGGCGGCGCCGCCGTTGCTGGCCGTCCCCGTCACCCCATTGCCAGCTCCTTCGCCCCGTCCGTCATTGCGTAGCTTGCGCTTTTTGAATTTTCGGGCGTAGGCACGATTGCGCTCTTGCTTTTCCTTCTTGAGATTGCGGCGTTTTGCCATGCGAGAGGTGATTGGAAACGGGAAACATCCACCCTAGCCAACCACCCAGCACGGGTTGTGAGCACAGGTTGTGGTCTTACCCCGCAAGTGCTGGCTCCTCACTCCAAAGCTTGCCATCCTCCATTTGCACCAGCCGGTCCGCCACGTCGAGGATGCGTGGGTCGTGGGTGACCATCAAGACCGCGCAACCCTGGTCCCGGGCCAAGCCCTGGAGGAGGTTCACCACATCGCGGCCGCTCTGCCGATCGAGGGCGGCGGTGGGTTCATCCGCCAGGAGCAGTCGGGGCTGGGCCGCCAGGGCGCGGGCGATGGCCACCCGTTGCTTTTGGCCTCCGGAGAGATCATGGGGAAGCTTGCCCATGTGATCCTCCAGGCCCACGGCCCGCAACCACTGCCGTGCCAGATCCCGACGGGCTCGGTAGGACAGGCCTGGCAACAAATCCGAACCCATCTGCACGTTTTGCTCCGCCGTGAGGCAACGAAGGAGGTTGTGGCCCTGAAAGATCATGCCGATGCTCTTGCGGAGCCGCTGCCGCTCCCCCCTCCCGCAGCCCCGCAACTCCTGACCCAAGACCTGGACGGAGCCATCCATCACTTGGCGCAGGGCACCCACCAAGGTGAGCAGGGTGGTTTTGCCACATCCCGAAGGTCCCGTCAGCAACACCACCTCCCCTGGTTGAATCGCCAGATCAACCCCCTGGAGCACCTGACGGCGCATGGTGCCCCGGCCATACCAATGGCTTAAGCCCCGCACATCCACCGTTGCATTGGAGATCGAGGCATGGGAGGCCGTGGCGTTGGCAACCGAGGGGATCGGGAGGGCCATGGCGCTAAAAAATTTCGGCGGGATCGGCGTCAGCCAGTTTGCGCATCGCCAACAGGGCGGAGGCCATGCACATGGTGATGATCATTGCCAGCACCACCATGGATCGGTCGTTCGTCATGTAGACCGGCAGATTGGTGCCCCGACGGACCAGAACATAGAAGCCTTGGCCCAAGAACCAGGCAGGCACAAATCCCAGAATGGAGAGCAGGGCCCCCTCTCTGGCGACCACCCCCAGCAGCGTGGTGAGGGGGTAGCCCATGGCCATTAGGGTGGCATATTCCGGCAAATGATCACTCACATCGGAATACAGAATCTGATAGACGATCACACAGCCCACCACGAAGCCCATCGCGGCACCGAGGGTGAAAATGAAGCCAATGGCCGTGCTGCTGCGCCAGTAGTTTTTTTCAAACTCCTCAAAGCCCTTCTTGCTGTAGACCGCCACATCAGGGGGGAGCGTTTTGCGCAGGCGATCCGCCGCCGCGGCGGCATCGGCCCCAGGCACCAGGCGAATCAAACCCAACTCGATGCTTCCCGCGGGCGTGTTGGGCATGAGTTGCAGGAAGGTTTCGCGGCTGGTGAGCATGTTGCCGTCCGCACCAAAGGAGGGCCCCAGGGACACCAGACCCGCCACCCGCACCCGCTTTCCAGCCACTTCCGTTTCCACCGTGCGCCCCTCCTTCAACCAGCGGACGATGGGGCCGTATTCCGGTCGGGAGCGCTCATCAAACAACACTCGCCCCCGCTGGGTGAGCAGCTTGGCCTGATCCCCAAGCCCCGGGGGGAGGAAGAGGGAATCGTCCGGTTCAAAGCCGAGGGTGAGGATGGAGCGGGTTGTCCTTTTTTCTGGATTGCGCCAAAGCAGCAGGTTCCAGTGGACAGGTGTGGTGCCTGCCACCTCCGGATCCGCCATGGCCTGCACCAAACGCCTCCTGGGAAAACCCGCCATGGCGATGGAGCTCATGGTGCGGGGGCTGATCAGCACCAAATCGGCATCAAACAGCTTGTGGAGGGTGACGCTGGCATCGAAGAGGCCATCCCGGAAGCCCAGCTGCATGAACATCAAAATCCCCGCGAAGCAGATCCCGGCCAGGGCCACCGCCAACCGGGCGGGCTGGCGGGTGAGCAGCAACCAGGCCAGGGGGATCCTGCGGCCCTGCCAGGGCAGGGAAACACTCATGGCTGAAGGCGGGCGATCACTTTGAGGCCCGTGAGGTGGCGGACCCGGGCCGCATCCTCCGGTGCGAGCCCCACCCTCACTTCCACGATGCGGGCGTCCACGTCGCCACTGGGATCGGTGGAGAGCACCTGCCGTTGGCGCACCTGGGGGCTGATGCGGGCGACCGTTCCCCGCAGGGGCCCTTTGAAACCACCGTTCTCACTGGTGAGCACCACCGATTGACCAAGGCGCACCCGCCCAATGTCGCTCTCGTACACCTCTACCAGGGCCTCCATTCGGTCACTGGCGCCCAACTCCAGGATGCCCTTGTCGCCGGGCCTCTCGCCGACACGGGCCACGATCCTCAGCACGGTGCCGTCGATCGGAGCCCGCAGGGCGGTGTTCACCAGATCGGCCCGCACCTCCTCCAATTCCGCCCGGGCCACCTGCCACTCGCCCAGCAGCTGCAGATACTGCTGCTCCCGGCGGTCGAGTTCATCGGCGCTGAGGGCACCCACGCCGGTCAGCTGGCGGTAGCGGTTGAGTTCCCTCTTCTCCACCTGCAGCCGCCTCGCCAGGTTGGCCAGGCGGGTTTGGATGGACAGTTCCTTGGCTTGCAGGGTGGGACCCGTATCGAAGCGGGCCAGCAATTGACCCTGACTCACCCGGTCGCCCTCCCTCACGAGCAGATGGGTGATGCGGGGGCTGCCGCCAATGCCCGAAATCGGCGCCGCCAACACGCGGATTTCGCCAGCTGGATCCAACCGTCCCAGGGCGGCCACCGCCTCGGGGGGCCTTTGGGCAGGGGTTTTCGCGGCGGGGGGCGGCGCGGGGGAGCGGTTGGGGAGGCCCACCTGCCGGGTCGCCACCAAACCTCCCAGGGTGAGGGCCGAACCGGCCAGGGCGGCCACGAGGGCCAGGGCTGGCCCGCCGACCGCTGGACGGCGGGCCGATGGATCCAGGGAGGCCCGCTCGGGAGTCAGATCTCCGGTCGGGGAGCCGGGGGATCGTCGAACAGCAGGGTCTCGATGTAGGTGTTCGCCCAGTCCGGGTTGAACGCCTTCTCCAGCACCCGCCGGGTCTTGTCGTTTTGTTTCTGCTGCTGGCAATAGCGGAGCTGCCCCTCCCAGCGCATCACCGTAGCGGCATCATCCCAGGCTTGGGGATGTGCCGTGGTGCTGAGTTGGCCCAGGAGCTGCAAGTAGGTCGTCACCTCCTCCACAAACCAACCCTCCTCCTCTGGGGTTCGGGGCCGGATGAAGAGCACATGGGGGGAAAAAATCGAGCCCCAGGGCGGCAGCTCCCGAACCTCACTGAAGGGTGCCCTTGGGCGCTGGGCCAAGGCTTGGGCCACCGACTGCGGAAGGGTTTCTGCCACGGGCGAGAGATCCACAATTGCCGCCGACACAACGCCGCGGCCCGCAACGATGTCGGCGCCAAACACGGGTAGGTCGTAGCGGGGATCTGGGAAGTAAACGCAGTGCAGAATCTGGAGCCCGGCCCCGAGGCGGGCTGTTTCCAGATGGAGCTTGCGCAGGCCACGACTGCGGTGCAGCTCGTTGCGAATGAACAGTTGCTCCCCGTCCAGACTGCCGCTGATGGCCTCCAGGGCGGGATCCACCGCCAGGGGCTCCAGCTGGGGCAGGTGTTCCCGCAACTGGCGAATTCGATTGGCCAGGGCATCCACAAGGGGGTGAATGCCAAGGGCGGCATTGGGCGGGGGCCCAGGGGGGGAAACCTGGTTCATCAGCGGGACCCAGCGGCCAGCAGAATGGCGATCCTGCCATGGGTCAATGAGTCAAACCAGCGGATGTTGCGCCCCATTGCTGCCCGCCTTGGCTGACCCCATCAGCCAGCGTCTCGCCAACGGCGTCGACCTGGTGAGCCTGAACATTCCCGAGGCACCCTTGGTGTGTCTGGATTTTTGGTGTCGGGCCGGCAGCGTGCATGAGGCCCCCAGCGAGAGCGGCATGGCCCACTTCCTGGAACACATGGTGTTCAAGGGGAGCGACCATCTGGCACCGGGTGAGTTTGATCTGCAAATTGAAGCCCTGGGCGGGAACAGCAATGCCGCCACCGGCTTCGACGATGTGCACTACCACGTGCTCATCAGCCCTGAGGCCGCTCCCCGTGCCCTGGATTTGCTGTTGGAGCTGGTGCTCACCCCCAGGCTTGAGGCCCAGGCCTTTGCGATGGAACGGCAGGTGGTGCTGGAGGAACTCGCCCAAAGCGAAGACCAGCCGGAGGAGGTGGCCCTGCAACGCCTGTTGGAACTGGCCTGTCCCCACCATCCCTACAGCCTGCCCATCCTGGGCCGGCGGGAGGCCCTCCTGGCCCATGCCCCCGAGGCCATGGCGTCTTTCCACCGGAGGCTCTATGGGGGCGGACGTTGCGTCTTGGCCCTCACCGGGGCCGTGGAGCCCTCCCTGGTGGAGCATGCCAGCCAAGGTCCCTTGGCCCTGCTGCCCCCCGGCCTGGACTCCGCCCCCCTGCCGGTGCTCTCGGTGGAACCGGGGGAGCATCGGCTGGCCCTGCCCCGGCTGGAGGCGGCACGGCTGCTGATGGCCTGGTGGCAACCTGCCGCCATCCACCTGGAGGATGTGATTGGAGCTGATCTGGCCACCAGCGTGCTGGCCGAGGGGCGCCGGTCGCGGCTGGTGGAGCGCCTCAGGGAGCACCTGCGGGTGGTGGAGAGCATTGATCTGGATCTGCACACCATGGAGTGCGGCAGCCTTGCCCTGCTCGAGGCGGTATGTGGCCCGGAGGATCTGCCCGTGGTGCGGGAAGCCATCGGCAACGTGTGGCGGGAGGTGATGGAGCAGCCCATCGGGCGGGAGGAATGGGAGCGGGCTCGGCGGTTGGTGAGCAACAGCTACCGCTTTGGTCTTGAAGCCCCCTCGGGCGTGGCGGGCCTCATCGGCAGTGCCCGCCTCTGGGGACGGGATCCCCTGCTGGCCGCACCGTTGGAAATGCTGCAGCGCTGGACCCCCGCCCGGCTGCGGGAGGAAGCCCTGGCCAGCCTGGATCCCCAGCGGGCCTGCGTGCTCGAGGCGGTGCCCGCATGAGCTCCACCCTGGCGATGGAGCTGGAACGCACAGCTCTTCAAGGGGGCTTGCCCCTCGTTTTGGTGCGCCGCCCCGGCCCCCGGGTGCTGGCCGCCAGATTGATGATTCGCGGGGGCAGCAGCGCCGATCCCCAGCACCAACGGGGGGCCCATCAGCTGCTGGCCGGACTGATGACCCGGGGCTGTGGCGATTTGGATGCGGAAGCCCTGGCCGACCGGGTGGAGGGAGCGGGGGCTGCCCTGCGGGCTGAGGCCACGGAGGATGCCCTCACCCTGGCACTGCACTGCGGCGCGGAGGATGCTCGGGATTTGCTGCCTTTGCTGCTGTCGATGGTGCGCCAGCCCACCCTCCAAGGGGATC
>JAYKHG010000076.1:0-8769 GCA_035284825.1 Cyanobacteriota bacterium | reverse complement strand
CTGGATGTGTCGCTCCTCAACCAGTATTGGGGATCCGACCGGGTGTATCACCACACGGCGCCGGTGAACATGAACTTCGGCATGCGCGAAGCTCTGCGCCTCCTCTCTGAAGAAGGCCTTGAGCAGGCCTGGGGCCGCCACCGCTCTTCTGCGGAACGGCTCTGGCAGGGTCTGGAGCGGCTGGGCCTGGAGCTCCACGTGCCTGAACACCTCCGGCTGGCCACCCTCACCACCGTTCGCATCCCTGATGGGGTGGATGGCAAGGTCTTCAGCCGCCACCTCCTCGACAACCACGGCATTGAAGTGGGGGGTGGCCTGGGGGCCCTCGCCGGAAAGGTGTGGCGGATTGGCCTGATGGGCTACAACAGCACGCCGGAAAACGTTGACCTGCTCCTCAACCTCTTGGAATCCGAGCTCCCACGGTTCCAGAACACGGCCCCAGCCGTCGCCGCCGCCGCCTGAACCACGTTCGCAGTTGTTCCTCCGCTTCTGGGCCCATCACCCCTGAGATCACGGTCAGGTGGTGATGGGCGCTGGGGTCGGTGGCGAGATTCAGACAGCCCCCCAGGGCTCCCCGTTTGGGATCGCCCGCGGCAAACACCACCGTGCCCATCCGCGCCTGGATCAAGGCACCGGCACACATGGGGCAGGGTTCCAGGGTGACCAGCAGGGTGCATCCATTGAAACGCCACGTCCCCAGCACGGATGCCGCCTGGCGGAGGGCCACCAGCTCCGCATGGCCCAGGGGATCCTGTTCATGGTGACGGCGATTGCTGCCCCAACCCACGGCCCGCCCCGTTTCATCCAGCACCACCGCCGCCACGGGAACCTCCCCCAGGGCGCCCGCACAGGCAGCCCTGCGCAGCAGCCGCGCCATCCACAGCAGATGATTCTCCCCTGGGTCCATGTCCCCTTCTAGCGCCCTGAAAAGGGGTAGCCCAGGCAGCGGCAGAATGGACTCCAGCCATGGGGCGATCGGCCCGTTTCATGGAGGTTCGCCGCACGTTCCCTTTCCGCCCCTTTGCTGATCCGTCCCTTGGAGCCCCTGGCGTCGCCCTCCACCCCTGCGTCTCTGGCTCCCTTTGCCGATCCCCTCGGCCCTGATCCCCTCCTGGAGGAGGTGTTGCACCAGGCGGCCAGCCTCCTCTGCCGTTGGCTCGGCCGGGCCGGTGCCCAGCCCCCCCTTCCCGGTTTGAGTGTGCTTCCGGCCGTGGAACCTGAGCAGGCGGGCCTCCCCCCCGATCGGCTCCTGGCGGATCTGCAGGCCGTGATGGAAGGGGCCTACCAGCCGGGTCATCCCGGCGCCCTGGCCCACCTGGATCCCCCACCCCTCACGGCCTCCATCGTGGCCGAGCTGATCGCCGCGGGGCTCAACAACAATCTGTTGGCCGATGAACTCTCCCCCAGCCTGCGGCGTTTGGAGCGCAGCCTGTGCGCTGTGCTGGCCCAACGGCTCGGCCTTCCCCCAGGGGCTGGCGGGGTGCCCGCCAGCGGGGGCACCCTCAGCAACCTGATGGCCCTGGTGACGGCCCGCCAGCAGCGTTGCCCCCAGGCGGGGGCTGAGGGGGTGGTGATCTGCAGTGCGGACGCCCATGTGTCGCTCGATAAGGCGGTGCTTGTGATGGGCCTTCCCCCGGAAGCCCTCCATCGCCTCCCCGTGGATACGGAGGGCCGGATGCAGCCCGAACCGTTGGCGCACCACCTGGAGGATCTGAGGCAGCGTGGGGTGCCGGTGATTGCCGTTGTGGCCACGGCGGGCACCACGGTGCGGGGGGCCGTGGATCCTTTGGCCCCCATGGCTCACCTGTGCCAGCGGCACGGCCATTGGCTGCATGTGGATGGCGCCATCGGGGCCGTGTTCGGCTTGGTAGCCAAGTTTCAGTCGGTGCTGGCGGGCATCGGTGGGGCCGACTCCATCACCCTCAATCCCCAGAAGGTGATCGGCATCACGAAAACCTCCTCCCTTCTGCTGGTGGCGGATCCCGCCTCCCTCCAGGCCACCTTTCACACGGGATTGCCCTACATGGAACCCAGTTGGGAAGGGGGCCATGGCGGGGAGGAGGGGCTGCAGGGCACCCGACCCGCCGAAATCCTCAAACTCTGGCTTGGCTTGCGCCAACTGGGCTGGGAGGGGGTGGAGAGCCTGTTGACAGGGGCGCTCCAACGGCAGCGCCACCTCAGGGATCTCCTGGCCCCTGAACACCGGATGCTGCTGCAGTGCGGCTCCCTCCACCTGCTGGCCTTTCGGCCCGTCCACTCCGATCCAGACCACAGTGCCCGCTGGAGCCAAGCCACCCGCCAGACCCTCTTAGACCATCGTCTGATGCTCTCCCGGCCCCTCTATCAAGGGCATCACCACCTCAAGGCCGTGCTGGGCAATCCCCACACACGCCCGAAGGATTTGGAGTTGCTCGCCCAGGTGGTGCGCCAAAGTTTGCCCAGCCTCTCCTCCTGCTGAGTTTCCCTTCGCCTCGATGAGCTCCCCTTCCCCTCGCCCCCGCTGGGTGGCCATCGTCACCGGGGCGGTTTCGATCTTGATCGGCCTGCTCTATCTGCTGATGGTCCTTCTTCTCGACCGTTCCGGTCCCCTTCGTCCTCCACCGCCTGAGGCTTTCGGGAGCGCGGCCCCGGCTGCGGGGGCAGCTGCAGGCCTTGCCGCTGCAGGGGCTCCACCACCCGTTGCAGGGCCAGCTCCAGGAACTGGCGCAGGGCCCCTTCCCGCCGGTTGAGGTCGAACTGCCGCTGCAACACCTCCTGCACGCCCCCATCGCCCCAGTCCTGGTTCTGCTGGAAATAGGAGATGAATCCCTGGCCGGCCACGCGGGTGAGCCAGGCGGCGCTGACCGCCTGGATGGCCCGGCCCACCAGGAGCACCGGCAGTTGGAGCGCCATGGCGCTGGTGAGAAGCCCCACGCCGCCCTTGATCAACCCCAGACCCGCCAAGGTGCGGCCCACGGAAAGGGCGAGATCCTGGGCGGAGGCGCGGCTGAGCTGCACCCCATACACCTTGCCGATCTCCATCACCATCTGGGCATTCACGGCCGCCGTGCCCAGCAGATCCACCCCCGGCAGGGGCGTCACCATCAGCACACCAGCGCCAATCCACATGTAGCGATCCACAATCCGCTCCGCGTCCTGGCGCCGTTGCCGGTCCAGCAGCTGTCGGCTCGCTTCCCCGAGCTCCCGACACTGCAAGAGGAGGTTGTCGGCGATGAGTTCCTCCCCCTCGGCATGGAGCACGGCCGCCATGCGGCGCACCAGCGCCTCCACCTCTGGCGCCGGTTGGTAGGGGCGGCCCCCTGGCATGGGCACGCTCTGGGGGGCAGAGCTCACCGGCACCACATCCTCTTTGGCAATGCGGCCTGCGCAGCGGCGCCGCAACAGGGCCAGGAGGCGCTGCTCCTCCTGCTCTCCCCTGAGGTCACATTTGTTGAGCACCAGCAGGAGCCGTTTGCCCACGCTGGCCAGGGTTTCAAACACCTCCCATTCCGCCGCCCGCAGATCCCCATCCACCACCAGCAGCAGCAGATCAGCCTTTGCGGCCTGGCGGCGGGCCGTTTCTTCCCGGGCGCCCCCTGCCTCGCCCGCCTCCAGGATTCCGGGGGTGTCCTCCAAAATCACGGCCCGGCTCAAGCCCTGCAGGCGGAGCCTGTAGCGGCTCACGGATCGGGTGGAGCCCATGGCAGCGCCCACCGTGCCCACCAGCTCCTGGAGCAGGGCCCGGATCAGGGATGTTTTCCCGGTGGAGCCCGTGCCAAAGACGGCGATCACCACATCCCCCCGCTCCAATTCCGCCTGCATGCGTTCCCGCTCCTGTTGCAGCGCCTGGCGCTCCACCGCATCCCGCACCTGCTCCAGGGTCTGGTCGATGGCCTCAAGATTGCGCGCGGCCGCTTCCCGCCGGTTCCTGGCCTGCTCCGCGGGCAACCGCTTGGGTTGGCCCTCCCCTCGGAGCAGGGCCTGGATCCAAGGCCACCCCAGCTGCCCCAGGGCCAGCACCACCGCCCCCACCACCAGCAGCAGCAGGGGGCCCACCAGCCAACCCGGAAGCCAATAGCTCAGTTGCCAGAGCAATTGGTTGACGCCCTGCAGCACCAGACCCACCAGGAGCAGCACCACCAGGGCCATCGCAATCCAGAGCCAGAGGCGCAGACGGGGCATCAGGGGCTGGGGGAAGCAACCATCACTGCGAAGCGGAGGTGGAGCGAATGATCTCCCCCCAGAGGGATGCGGCGAGGGCGCTGGTGGCCCGGCTGGGGGTGTTGTCATCGTTGCCCAGCCAAATCCCCATCACCCACTTCCTGGAGGGGTCGAACCCCACAAACACCAGATCTCTGCCCTCATTGGTGGTGCCGGTTTTACCCCCAACCCCAGGGTGGACGAAGGCGGCGGTGGCCGTGCCGCTGCTCACCACGCTGCGCAGCATCCCCTGCATCGTGCGGGCCGTGGCCTGGCTCATCACCCGCCGTGAGACGGATGTGGCGGTTTTGCCGGGGGCGTTGCGGCAGCGGCTTCCATCCCCAGAACCCGTGCATTGTTCCCCATCGGTGAGTTTGCGAATGGTGCTGGGGGACTGCCAGACGCCATCATTGGCCACGGCCAGATAGGCCGACGTGAGCTCCAGCAGGGTCACCTCACTCTGGCCGAGCACCAGCCCAGGCACCGGTTGAAGGGGGCTGGTGATGCCCAAATCCCGAGCCTTCTGCACCACCGACTCCAACCCCACCTGTCGGCCCAGGCGCAGGGCGGCGGTGTTGCTGCTCATGGCCAGGGCTTGGCGCAGGCTGATCGTGCCCCCACAGCCACTATCAAAGAATTGACCCTGCCAGCGCAGGGGGCCGCAGGCCACCCCATCCGATGGACGGCCTCCCCGCTCAATGGCCAGCACATAGGGCACCAGTTTGAAGGCACTGCCGGGTTGGCGCAGGGCCATGGTGGCGCGGTTGAACTGGCTCTGCATGTAGTTGCGCCCTCCAGTGATGGCCAGGATTCCCCCGGTTTTCTGATCCAGCACCACCACCGCGCCCTCACTGACCCCCAGGGAACGGCTGGCCTCAATGCGCTGACGCAGGAGCCGCTCCACACCCGCCTGAAGGCCAGGGTCCAGATGGGTGTCGATCAGGAAGTTGCCCTCCGAGGCCACCTCCTGCCCCACCAGGTTTTCCAGATCCCGACGCACTTGGTCGCTGTAGAAGGGGGCCGCCTGCCGTTGCACCCCCCTGCAGGCGTCGCCCGCCAGTTGGATGGGCCGCCTCCTGGCCCTCCTGGCCCCATCGGCGCCCAACCGGCCTGTCACCACCATTTTGTTGAGCACGCCGTTTCTGGCCGCCAGGGCCGCCGCCGGGTTCACGCAGGGGTCGTTTCCGTTGGGGGAGGGCAGCAAGCCCACCAGGAGGGCCGCCTCATCGTCATTCAGGTTGCGGGCAGGTTTGTCAAACAACCGCCGGGAGGCATCTTCAAAGCCCCACCCGGCCCCCAGATAGACCCGGTTGAGGTAGCTCAAGAGGAGGTCACGCTTGCTGAAGCGTGCCTCCAATTGCAGGGCCACCAGCAGCTCCCGCCACTTGCGCTCCAGGGTTTCCCCCTGTCCCACCAGATCGGGATACAGGCTGCGGGCCAACTGTTGCGTGAGGGTGCTCCCGCCCTCCAGCACCCGTCCGCCGAGGAGATTGGTGAGGAGAGCCCGGGCGGTGCCGATGGGATCCACCCCCGGATGCCACCAGAAGCGGCTGTCCTCGCTGGCCAGCAGAGCATTAATCAGCACAGGGGGGTAGTCCCCCAGGCGGCCCAGCTCCCGATGCCGTTGATCCTCCGCCGAGGCGATGGGCCGCCCCGTACGGTCGTATAGCACCAGGGGGCCACGAACCCCCGCCAGGGAGCCGTGAATGGGCATCCGCAGGGCGGAGAGCGCCAAAACAGCCAAAGAAAGCCCTGTTAACGCGGCGAGGGCAACGCCGGCCCGTTGCAGATGGCGTTGCAGCTTGGGGTTGGTGAGCCGTTCAAAGCTGATTTCAGGCAGCCCACCCTCCTCCGCGGGGCCAAAGCGCACCTGATCCCCATGGCGAAGGAGCAATTGCCGGATCCGCTGCCCACGCCACCAGAGGCCATTGGTGGAGCCGCAATCGCTCAGCAACCAGTGGTTGCCGTGGCGTTCCAACAGGGCATGGCGACGGCTCACCGCGGGATGGTCCACCGCCAGATCGGAGCTGGAATCGCGGCCGATGGTGTAACAGGAGCCGTGGAGCGCCACCCGCCTCGGGGGCTGGCCGGGCACATGGACCTCCATTTGGGCTGGCCCCCTCCACCCCTCAGCCATGGGTGTTCCCTCCACCGCGGGTGGGGCGCATCAGATGAACAACCAAACAGAGCACCGCCAGGTTGATCGCCACATCCGCCAGGTTGAACACGGGAAATTGGAAGGGCACCAAGGCCAGGAAATCCACCACAGATCCGATCCTCCAGCGATCCAGCCCGTTGCCCAGGGCTCCCCCCAGGAGGAAGCCAAGGCCCAGGCTCTCCCATCGCCCATGGAGGGGCTGGCGCAGGATCCACAACAGGACGGCCCCGCTCGCCAGCAGGCTCACCAACCCCAGCAGCTGGGGGGCACCGGTGAACAGGCTGAAGGCGGCCCCCGTGTTGCTCACCAGCTGCAGGTTGAGCAGGCCAGGGAGGAATCCCTGGGACTGGCCCGGGGGCAGGTGATCCAGGGCCCAGCGCTTGCTCAGCTGATCGGCCACCACCACCAGCAGGGCCACAGCCAGGGCGAGCCTCCTCAGCTGGGTGGAGGACTCCGATCTGGCGATGGGGTTCTTCATGGGGACACCAGCAGGAGGCGGCGCAGAACCCAAGCCAACACCCCCACGGCACAGCACAGGAGCAGTTGGGGGAAAATGGCCAGGCTGTACCCCACCAACAGGGGGCCCGTGCTGTCGCCCCATCGGCCCGCCAAGCCCCCCAGAAGAAGGTTGGCCAGGCCACAGAGCTGCATCACCAACAGACCGAGAACGGCGGCCCCCGTCAGGGCCAGCGGACCATCCATCCCGCCCTGGCGCGCCAACTTGCCACTGAGCCAGGCGGCGGGAACAAACCCGGCCAGGTAGCCAAAGCCTGGGTCAAGCAAATAACCCAGCCCCCCGCCTTCATGAAACACAGGGATCTGGAACAGTCCCATCGACAGGTAGGCCACCGCCGCGATCAGGGCCATGCGATGGCCCCCCACCAATGCGGTGAGCAGCAGGGCAGGCACCTGGAGGGTGACCCCCAAAGGCCGCAGGGTCCACCCTGCCTCCGCAGGAAAGGGGATGGCCGCATACACCATTCCGCCGGCAAGAATCAAAAAGAGCCCAGCGATGGCGCCGCTCCAAGTGGCAAGGGCCCTTAACACGACTGTGAATGGAAACGGCCCCATCCTGCAGCAGGGCACCCCCCCTGCAAAGTGGGGAAGACCTGCCCAGGTGGGGAGTTTCATGGCCACACCCATCCCGAGTGATCCGGGGTTTGAGATCGGAGCCCAAGTGCACCTCAGGGGCCCTGTGCCCTATTTGAAAACCGCCGATCCGATGCCCATGTTGCGCCCCCCTGATCTTGTGGATCCAGAGGAGATGGGCGTGGTGATGGAACGACGTGCAAGGGATCAACTGGCGGTGAGGTTCCGCCGTGGCACCTTTCTGCTGTCGTGCTCCCAACTCGAGGGTGCGCTCACCCCCCAGGATGGGAACCACTGAGGGGATGGTGGTGCCAGGCGGCCCCAGCGGCTTCCAGTGCGGAGGCGGGACCCACCAGGCTGAGGCGGGGGTTTGGCAACCAATGGGCTCCCGCCTCCAAAAGATCGGCAGGGGTGAGCTGGGCCGCCTGCTCCAGTTGGGTGTCCAGCTGATCCACGGGCAACCCATGGCTGAGCACCAGGGCCAACCTTTCGGCCAACTGGCCACAGGTCTGGCGCCCCATCGCGTCTTGTCCCCGGTATTTCGCCAGGGCCAGGTGCAGGGCTGCCCCGCTGATCGGTTGTTCCATCACCTGCTGCCATTCCTCCAGCAGGCAGGCGGTGGCCTCCGCCGCCCGCTCCGCCGACGTGGAGAGGTGGACCACGAAGGGGGAGGCACCACAGCGGGGGGGAAGGTGCACGCCCACGTCATAGGCCAGCCCCCTTTCCTCGCGCATGGCTTGAAACAGTCGGCTGGACATCCCCGCACCGAGATGGGCCTGCAGCAGCCGCAGGGGCAGAGCATCGGGATGGCCGTAGGGGACGGTGGCCACACCGAGAAGCAACACCAGCTGCTCGGTCTCCTCCTCCAGGGAGCCGATGCGCCCAGCCTGTGCCCCCGCCATGGGGAGCGGCTCTGAGCGGGGCGCTGTCACCTCCCAGGGATGGCCAGCCAGGGAGGCATTGAGCAACTCCTCCACGTCATCCGGCACGTCGCCGCAGAGCACCATCACGGCTCCCTGCTCCCCCAGGTGGTGCACCAGCGGTTCCAGTTCCGAGCGATTCAGCCGCGACAGGTCGGCTTCGATGCCCAGGGGGTCGTGCCCATAGGGACCTCCATCGAACAACAGGCGGCGCAATTGGTCGTGGGCCTGTTGGAACGGGTCTTCTTTCTGGCGCTGAAGGGTCTGAAGGTTGAGCTGCCGCTCCAAATCCAGCTGATCCCCTTGGAGGGTGGGCTGGCGCACCATCGACAGCAGCAAAGGCAGCAAATCCCGAGCATCCTCCGCGCCGCAGTGCAGTGCCAGGGTGAGGGCATCCTCCGTGGCCTCAGCCCGCAGGGCAGC
>JAYKHG010000075.1:0-5442 GCA_035284825.1 Cyanobacteriota bacterium | reverse complement strand
AGCCCTTGCTGCCATCGCGGTGGTTGATCACCACATCGGCAATGGGCTCCACTCCCTTGGCCAGCAGGGCCCGCAGGAGTTGCTGCTGCTGTGCTTTGTTGCCGTAGCTGTTGTCGAACTTGAAATATTCCCTGGGGTTGTAGCCCGCACTCAGCTCCCCCGCATCCATCGGTGGCGGCAACCAGATCAGATCAAAGCGCCCCGCTGCGATCGCCGGAACCTTGCTCCGCACCACCTCATACCAAGGCTGCTGGCCAAATTGGGGAAAGCGCGCCTGGCCATGGCGATAGGACTCCCAATAGAAGCCCTGCAACAACACCCTGCCGTCATCCCAGGGCTGGGAGGAGGCAGCCAGGGCTCCAGCGTTTGGCGCGGCGACGGCGGCAAGGGTCGTCGCTGTGGGGCCCAGGGCTGAGAGTGCCGCAGCACAAAGCCATCCACAGCCTCTCCATCGGATGGATTTTGGGCCAACAGGGGTACTCATGGGGTGATGTCCTGCTGCACAAACTCCCCCACCTCTCGCCAAGCACTCGGATGGGGCGCCAAATATTCCGCCTCCTCCCCATCGCCGGCCCTCTCCCCAAGGGAGCCCTTCCGCTGACGCTGGGGAGGGGCAGGGGCCGTTAAGCAAAAATCCATCGCAATCGACACCCGCCTCTCCTCATAGCAGCCGTTCTCCAACACTCCATGATCCACGGATGCCGGGAACAGCACCATCAGGCCGGCCTGCGGCGCCACATCCCACCCGGGGGCATTCCAAGCCCTGGCACCGGGATCGGCACCGGTGATGGGCCCCCCATGCCCCACCGCCAGGCCTGGCACCAGTTCATTGGCTTGAACAGGCGCCCAAATCCGCAGGCAGCCGCTGGCGCCGGTGCCATCGCCGGTGAGGTAGTAAATCGCACTGAGGTGGGCATTGGGGTGGTGGTGGCGGCCAATCCCCTGCCCCATGTCGCTCACCACCGGCCAGGCCCGCTGCAGATGGAGGGCCACCCGACTGCGCTCGAAGCCAAGCGCCTCCACATAATCCGCCGCCCGCGCCGCCAGCCGCCCCAGCAGGGGGGCAAAGGCAGGGTGGTGATGGAGTTGACCCGCCCCGTGGAGGTCCCCAGTCCACGCACACCCCTCCTGGGGATTGCCCGTGGCTTCCCCCCGCAACCCCAAAATGTCCTGCAGCAACACCGCTGTCTCCAGCGGATCCGGCGCCAATTGCACCTGGCCGAGGGCCAAGGGGAACAGGGGCCGCAGGCTCAGGGTGCCCACCGTGAGCGGGCCAAAAGACGGGGGGTGGGCGGGAAGCATGGCGGGGTGAGGTGGTGATGCGGATGGCCGGCCAGGCTGCCTCCCGCTTCCCCATGAGCATTGCGCAGGGCCGGCCAGATAAGTTGCAAAGGACTCTTTTTTGTTGGGAGGCCCCCGCGATGGTCATCCGCCGGCAAGTTCCTCGGTTCGCCGCCGCCCTTGGTGTCGCCGTCCTGATGGGGATGGGAAGCGGCGGTGCCGCCCTGGCCCAGTGTCGCTCCCTGATGCCCATTGGCGGCGGCGGTGTGCCGGTGGTGGAAAAGCGCATCAGCCCGGATCGGCTTGTGGGGCGCACCAACTGGAACACCGACTTCACGGTGGACCGGAGCTTCAGCAGTTACCGGGTGAACTTCCAATCGGCCTCCACCGATAGGGGCATTTTCCCTGTGGGAGTCTTTTTGCGCTTCACCGATGGCAGCAACCTGCAACTGGTGAATGAAAACCTCACCCTGGATCCAGGTCAACGCCGCTCCTTCGGTCCCTTTCCAGCCGTCCCTGGCAAGCGCACATCCCAAGTGAATGTGCGGGTGGGTTCGAGCACCATGCCAGGCTCCACGGGGTTCAGCTACCGCGTCTCCGTGGAGGGGTGCCCCTAGGCAGCCCAACCTCAGTCCGCCTGCCGAGTGATGCGACGGCGCAGTTTGCGGCTCCAGGAGAAAACACCCCAAATGGCTAGGGCAGGCCCGGGCGTAGGGACGGGATCGATGCGGAACGTGCCTTGCGCCGGGCGGCTGGAGGTGATCGTCAGGGGGCCCGCGGACGAGGGGAAAGGGCCCAGTAAGGCTGTGGTTTCGAAGAGGGAGAGTCCCGTGAAATTCACCGGGAGCTGAAGGTTGACGTATGAACCGGGCACATTCACAACCCCAGCAGCCGTTTCAGGATTGAAGGCTGCATTGGTATAAACAAATCCAATCTTGGGCGTTGGACCGATGGGGAATGTGCCAGACAGTGCAAGCCAGTTGTAACTAGAGCCAGGCAGGAGGGCAGCTTCTAGGACAGTCCCCATGCTGGTGATCCGCACCGTCGGTGAGACGGGTAGGGACCAAAGGTTGAATTGCCCCATGCCGGGGCCGGGAAAACTGTTGAACGTCGCTAGCGCCTCATCCGCCGTGGCGGTTAACTCCCAGGATGAATTGCTGAAGGCTGTCCCCCCGAGAGAGCCCGTAATGTTGGCCCCGGTAGCCGAATAAACCTGTAAGGCCTGGCCGCCCATTGGTGCGGACAGGAGCAGGCAGCCTGCCGAGAGACACACCAAGGGATGGCGAAGGGATGGCATCATCAAAACAAGGCCCTGACCGTTTTGTCATAGCCATCGTGGGGTGCCTTGTCAGTCCCTGTACACCGCCAGGGCTGCAAAAAGGCCTCCCATAAATCCGGCCACATGACCGATCCAGCTCACCCCCGGCGGGCTCAAAAAGGGCAGCAGAGCAGGCAGCAGTCCTCCATAGGCCAGCAGGCAGCCCATGGAGAGCAGCACGGCCAAGGGGCGCTTCTCCAACCAGCCGATCAGGAGCAGGTAGCCCAACAGGCCATACACCACCCCGGAAAGGCCATGGCTGGCCGCAGGCCACAGCAGCCACAGGGGCACCTGCAGCACCAGCACACCGATCCAGACAGCCCAGTAGTCCCTGGTGCCCTTCAGGAGCACAAGCCAGGACAGGGGTAGAAACCAGATGGAATTGCTGATCAGATGGCCAAAACCGCTGTGGCTGAAGGGGGCCGTCAGCAGCCCCCACCAGGGCCCCCCATGCACCAGGGGCAGATTCCAACGCCCGCGGAAAACCACCTGATCAATCAGCTCCTGAACCCATGGGATCGCCAGAATGGCCAGGGGGAGGAGAGCTCGCCGCTTGAGACGGGCCAGGGACTGATCCAGACGCAGGGCTATGCCCATCCGCAAAAAACATTCAGAGGTCTGATGTGAGCGTAAGGGCGGCGTGTAGGAAGGAGGTGATGAGGGTTTACCTCCCGATCCAATGATCGTGATCAGTGGGCAGCTCCAAAAAAAGCTGCCCAAACATGGTTTGAGCAGCTGGTAGGTCTTTGTAGGAGCCGAGGATCAGGCCATGGCGGCGGCACCACCCACCACTTCCAGAATTTCTTGAGTGATGGCGGCCTGGCGAGCCTTGTTGTAATCCAGGGTCAACGTCTTGGCTAAGGCTTTGGCGTTGTCGCTGGCGTTGTTCATGGCCGTCATCCGACTGGCCAGCTCACTGGCGGCGGCCTCCTGCAGAGAACGCAACAGCTGGTTGTCGAGATAAAGGGGGAGCAGGGCGTTGAGCAGTTGGTCTGGGCTTTGCTCAAACACAAAGTCTGGAGCCAAGGGCGCCTGGGTGTTGTCAATGGCCACCTTCTCCACTCCCAATTCGCCATCCCTGGTGACCAGGCGGAAGATCTCGTCCTCCGGATTGGCGATCCCTTGGGGATCCAAGGGCAAAAGGGTTTGGACCACCGGCGCCGAACTCACCAGGTTGATGAACTTGGTGTAGATGATCTCCACCCGATCCGTGCTGTCGGAAAGGAAATCCGCCAGCACCTCCCGAGCCACGCGATTGGCATCGTTGGCCGTTGGCACCTGTTCAAGGCCGGTGAAAGTGGCCCGGATCTTGTAGGTGTCGGCCCTGTTCTGGAAGTAGGAAATGGCCTTGCGGCCCATTAATACCAGATCCACATTGAGGCCCTGGGCCTTGAGCTCAGCGAAGCGCTGCTCGGTTTTTTTGATCACCGAGGAGTTGTAACCACCGCAAAGGCCCCGGTCGCCCGTCACCGCCAACAGGGTGACCGTTTCGACGGAACGACCCTTGAGCAGGGGGGAATCCGCCGTCTCGAAGGGCATGCGGGTTTCCAGGTTTTGAAGAACCCTGGCCAGCCGATCGGCGAAGGGGCGGCTGCGCAACACCTGCTCCTGGGCGCGGCGCACTTTCGCGGCAGCCACCAAGCGCATGGCTTCGGTGATCTTGCGGGTGTTCTTAACGGAGCTGATCCGGTCGCGGATCTCCTTGAGGTTTGCCATCTCGTGCCTCAGGCCGCAGCCAGCATGGAGGCCTTCACTTCCGCGATGGCAGCCTTCAGGGTGGCTTCGGAGGCTTCACTCAGCTGCTTTTCGCCCATCACAGCGGTGATGAAATCAGCCTTGTTGGTGCGCAGATACTCCCGCAGTTCGCGGACAAACTGGGTGACCTGATCCACGGGCACCTCGTCAATCAGACCCTTGACGCCCGCGTAGACCACGGCCACCTGCTCCGCCAGGTTGAGGGGGCTGAACTGGGGCTGCTTGAGAAGCTCCCGAAGACGCTTGCCCCGGCCCAGCTGGGCCTGGGTGGCGGCATCCAGGTCGGAGGCGAACTGGGAGAAGGCAGCCAGTTCATCAAACTGGGCGAGCTCCAGCTTCAAGGTGCCAGCGATTTTTTTGATGGCCTTGGTTTGGGCGGCACCGCCCACCCGGCTCACGGAGATGCCCACGTTGATAGCGGGGCGCAGGCCGGAGTTGAACAGGTCGGAACTCAGGAACACCTGCCCATCGGTGATGGAGATCACGTTGGTGGGGATATAGGCCGACACGTCGCCCGCCTGGGTTTCGATGATCGGCAGGGCAGTCATGGAGCCCTTGCCCATGGCATCGGAAAGCTTGGCGGCCCGCTCCAACAGGCGGCTGTGGCAATAAAACACGTCACCGGGGTAGGCCTCACGACCGGGGGGGCGGCGAAGCAGGAGCGACATTTGGCGGTAGGCCTGGGCCTGCTTGGTGAGGTCGTCGTAGACCACCAAGGTGGCCTTGCCCTTGTACATGAACGATTCGGCGATCGCTGCTCCGGTGTAGGGGGCCAGATATTGCAGGGCCGCGGGATCGGAGGCGTTAGCTGCCACGATCACGGTGTAGTCGAGGGCACCACGCTCCCGGAGCACCTCCACCACGTTGGCCACAGAGGCGGCCTTCTGGCCCACGGCCACATACACGCAGACCACGTCCTCACCCTTCTGGTTGATGATCGTGTCCAGGGCAATGGCTGTTTTGCCAGTCTGACGGTCACCGATGATCAGTTCCCGCTGGCCCCGGCCGATGGGGATCATGGCGTCGATGGCCGTGATGCCGGTCTGCATGGGCTCATGCACCGACTTGCGCTGAATGATGCCTGGCGC
>JAYKHG010000074.1:0-5429 GCA_035284825.1 Cyanobacteriota bacterium | reverse complement strand
GCTGCTCCGCCTGACGGACGCTGGAGAGCGGCAGGGTGTCGTAGAGCTGGGGATTGACCCTCGTGCTGCCGCTGCTGGCGGTCACAGTCATGAACGGGAGCGTGCCGGGCCTCGGCACGTTACGGCTGCCCCATGGGCCCCCAGGGAGCTCATGAACAAATGTTTGCAGCCGAGGGGGGGACCTGTGCAGCCATGCAGGAATCTGGAGGGGTCCCGTTGTTGTCCATGCAGGATTCCCCAAAGGATGCCGCCACGCCGGTGGTGAGCGCCTTTTACGACCGCTTCCCCTACCCCGGCGATCCCCTGCAGGATGGCCCCCCCCCTGGTTACAACTGGCGTTGGTGCATCGACAGCGTGGTGGCGGCAGTGCGGGGGGTGTTGCCTCCCCGCCCTTCGCCAGGCGCCTCCAGGTCCTGGCGCGTGCTGGATGCCGGCTGCGGCACGGGGGTGAGCACCGACTACCTCTGCCATCTCAATCCAGGTGCCTCTGTGTTGGCCGTCGACATCAGCCCAGGGGCCCTGGATGTCGCGCGGGAGCGCCTGCGCCGCTCTGGAGGAGCCGGCAAGGTGAAGGAGTTGCGCATCGAGCAGCGCAGCCTGCTTGATCTAGCGGGTGAGGGCCCCTTCGATGCCATCAACTCGGTGGGGGTGTTGCACCATCTGGCCAGGCCTGATGCGGGACTTCGAGCCCTGGCGGAACGGCTGGCCCCCGGTGGCCTGCTGCATCTTTTCCTCTATGCCGACGCGGGGCGTTGGGAGATCCACCACACCCAGAGGGCCCTTGGCTTGCTGGGGGTGGGCAACGGGGCTGAAGGGCTGCGCCTGGGCCGTCAGTTGCTGGCGGACCTGCCGCCGGAGAACCGACTGCGGCGCCATCACGAGGAGCGCTGGGCCCTGGATACGGCGGCGGATGCCAACTTTGCCGACATGTACCTGCATCCCCAAGAGACCAGCTACACCCTTGAAGGTTTACTGGGGTTCCTGGGCCAGGCCGATCTTCATTTTGCGGGTTTTTCCAATCCCGAGGTATGGGATCCAGCCCGCCTGCTCTCCGGGGAGCTCCTGGATCGGGCCCGTGCCCTCAGCCAGCGCCAGCAATGGTCGCTCGTGGAGGCGTTGGATCCGTCCATCAGCCATTTCGAGTTTTTCGTCAGCCGGGACCCCATCACCCCCTGCGACTGGCGGCAGGACAATGCCCTACTGGCCACCTCAGGGGAAATCAACCGGTGTCTCTGGGGCTGGCCTGGCACCCAACTGCTGGATGCCGACCTGCGTCCCTTGGACATCGATCCTGGCGATCTGGCCTTGATGGAATCCTGGCTGGCCGCTCCCGCAGGAACGTCCCTCGCTGAACTGTCCCTGCCCATGGAGGAGGGGGAACGGGTCGAGCGGGCGCGACGCCTGATTCAGCAAAGGGTGCTCCTGCCGGTAGCCCGTTGATGGCACGGACGACGGAGGCCGCGTGATAAATTCCCTGCGCTCCAAAGGTCTTTTTCAGGTTGGCGGTTGCCCTTGCCACTTCTTCCGACGCCGAGTCATCTTCGGCTGAGGGGGAGCGCATGGTCATCTCGCTGCCTGCCGACCGACCCGTCCCTTCTCCATCGGCCACCTCGGCCCTCGACGGGGGGATGGATCAGTATCACCGGCTGAAACGTCGCCTGCTGGTGGCCACTACGGTGGCCACCGCCCTGGCCGTACCAGCTGTGGGTTTCTTTTTTGGCCTGGCTGTCGCCACCAGCACCCTGGTGGGTGCGTTGTGCGGTTTGCTCTATCTGATGTTGCTCTCTCGCAGCGTTTCTCGCCTTGGAGTGAGCAGTAAATCAGTGGGCAAAATTCAGCTTCTGGTTCCGATTGTGCTGGTGCTTGCGGCTGCCAAGCTCCCCCAGCTCCATTTGTTGCCAGCTCTGCTGGGTTTCCTGCTCTACAAACCTGCCCTGTTGGTTCAGGCCCTTCTCGACGCCTGATTCACCGCTCGTCGACTCCCCATCGACAAGCTGACCTCCGATCCGGATGTTTCATCCGGAATTGTCCAATCCGATGGTTCCAATGCCCTTCGCGATGTCCTCGTTCCCCCTTGCCGCTCTCGAGGTGGGTCAACACTTTTATTGGATCCTTGGCAAGCTCAAGATCCATGGACAGGTGTTCCTTAGCTCCTGGGTGGTGATTGGTGCCTTGTTGGCACTGATCGTGTACGGCACCCGTCGGATGCAGCGGGAGCCAGCAGGTGTGCAAAACCTCCTGGAATTTCTCTGGGACTACATCCGGGATCTCTCCCGGGAGCAGATTGGGGAGAAGGCTTATCGCGATTGGCTTCCCTTCATCGGCACCCTTTTCCTGTTCATCTTTGTGAGCAATTGGGGAGGGGCGTTGATTCCTTGGAAATTGATCCATCTTCCCAGTGGTGAATTAGGGGCTCCGACCGCTGATATCAACACCACCATCGCCCTGGCGTTGCTTGTGTCTCTCGCCTACTTCTATGCAGGTTTGAGCCGCAAAGGTTTCCGCTACTTTGAGTATTACGTGGAACCCACTCCGATCATGCTTCCATTCAAGATCGTTGAGGATTTCACCAAACCTCTTTCACTGTCTTTCCGTCTTTTCGGCAACATCCTTGCCGATGAACTGGTGGTTGCGGTTTTGGCTTTCCTGGTTCCCTTAATTGTGCCTCTTCCGGCCATGTTTCTTGGCCTTTTCACGAGTGCGATTCAGGCCCTGATCTTCGCCACCCTCGCCGCCTATTACATCGGCGAGGCCGTGCACGAAGAGCATCACTAGTCCAGTCTCCGCCCATCGGCGGTCTGGCAAACTCTTTGCGCGCAGGTCCGGCTTCGCCCGGACCCATCGATCGGCCCACCGCTGAGAGATGTCCCAGGCGCAAGGTTCCAATCGGTTCCAACCCGGCCTTTCAGGCCATGGCCATCCGGCCCCCAGCGATCCCCATTCCCCCTCACCCCATGGATTCCATCACTGCTGCCGCCTCCGTTTTGGCTGCCGGTCTCGCCGTCGGCCTTGGTGCCATCGGTCCTGGCATTGGCCAGGGCAGCGCAGCAGCCGGAGCTGTTGAAGGCATCGCCCGCCAGCCCGAAGCTGAGGGCAAAATTCGCGGCACCCTGCTGCTGTCCTTGGCCTTCATGGAAGCTCTCACCATCTACGGCCTGGTGGTAGCTCTTGTGCTGCTGTTCGCCAATCCCTTCGCCGGTTGAGTCTGGAATCGGAGGACCCGCTCAGGGTCATCCCAAGCGGTCCTCCGACCCCATCAACCCATTTCAACAAGCCCACGCCGTTTCTCCCGCGTCGCTCCATGACCAGCTGGCTATTGCTTGCCGAAGCCGGTGCCCAGGAGGGAGGTCTTTTTGATCTCGATGCCACCCTGCCCTTGATGGCACTCCAGGTGGTTCTCCTCACCTTCATCCTCAATGCGCTCTTCTTCCGCCCGGTCGGCAAGGCCGTTGAGGAAAGGGAGGGCTACATCAACACCAGCCGTGCTGAAGCCAAAAGCAAGCTGGCCCAGGCTGAGCGGCTGGAAGCCGATCTCAAGGATCAGCTCAAGGGAGCTCGGCAAGAGGCCCAGACCCTTGTGGTCGAAGCCGAACAGGAGATGGATCGGTTGTACAGGGCTGCCCTGGCTGAAGCCACTGCTGCCGCCAATGCCTCCCGCGAAGAGGCCCGCCGTGAGATCGATGGCCAGCGCGACAAGGCCAAAGCTGAGCTTGAGCAACAGGCTTTTGCCTTGGGTCAGCAGATTGTCTCCCGCTTGCTTCCCACCCCATGACTGCCCCTTTGCCCCATCTTTTGGCCAGCCATGGTGGCTTCGGTCTGAATTTCGACCCGTTTGAAACCAACATCATCAATCTCGCGATCGTCATTGCCGGATTGGTGTGGTTTCTCCGGGGTTTTCTTGGCGGAATTCTCGAACGCCGCCGCTCCGCCATCCTCAACGACCTCCGCGATGCAGAGGAGCGCTTAACCACCGCCTCCACTGCCCTGGCAGATGTCCAGAAGGGTCTGGCCGATGCCCAAAAGAAAGCTGAGCAGATTCGCCTCGACGGCAAGGTCCGGGCTGATGCGATCCGCCTCGAAAGTGAGCAGCGCACGATTGAAGAAATTGCCCGCATGAAGCAGGCGGCTTCCTCCGATTTAGCCAATGAGGCCTCCCGGGTGAGTGATCAGCTGCGCAGGGAAACGGCCCTCAAGGCCATCGAGACCGCCCTGGCCGCCCTCCCCGGAAAGCTGGATGAGCAGGCCCAAGCCAAGCTCATCGACCAGTCCATCCAAACCCTGGGGAACAGCTGATGCCCCTTCTCAACTCCATCACCACCCCCTACGCCGATGCCTTCCTGCAGTTGGCTGCTGCGGCTGGGGAATCCGAACAGGTGATTGGCCAGGCGAGGGATCTTCTCTCTGTCTGGCAGGCCTCCCCCGATTTGAGGGAGGCCATGATCTCCCCCGTTTTGGAGCCGGAAGCCAAAAAGAAAGCCCTGGTAGCCCTGTTCGGCCAGGACCTCAGCCCCACCTTCCTCAACCTCCTGAAGCTCCTCGCCGATCGTCAACGGATTGGTGTGCTGGATGCGGTGCTCGAACGGATGCTCGAGCTTTATCGCGAACAAAACGGCATCGCCCTGGCCACCATCACCGCCGCCTCCCCCCTGAGCGAAGCCCAGCAAGCCCAGTTGGCAGAAAAGGTGAAGGCCGTGGCAGGCACCGACAAGGTGGAAATCGTCACCTCCGTGGACCCCTCCCTCATCGGTGGGTTTGTCCTGCGGGTCGGTTCCAAGGTGATTGATGCCAGCCTCCAGGGCCAGGTGCGCCGTCTCGGCTTGGCGCTTGCCTCAGCCGGCTAGCCTCCCCCCCCTCCAAACGCCCTCTCCTCCTCACTTCCGTTCCCCCAAGGGACTTTTCAGCCATGGTTTCCATCCGCCCCGACGAGATCAGCGCGATCCTCAAACAGCAGATCGCCGACTACGACAGCTCGGTGTCCGTCAGCAACGTGGGCACCGTTCTCCAGGTGGGTGATGGAATCGCCCGCATTTATGGCCTCGAGCAGGTGATGGCCGGTGAACTCGTGCAGTTCGAAGACGGCACCGAGGGAATCGCCCTCAACCTCGAAGAGGACAACGTGGGTGTGGTGCTGATGGGTGAAGGCCTGGGCATCCAGGAGGGCAGCACCGTGAAGGCCACCGGCAAGATCGCCGCTGTCCCCGTGGGCGATGGCATGCTCGGCCGGGTGGTGAATTCCCTGGGCCAGCCGATCGACGGCAAGGGCGAGATCCCTTCCAGCGAAACCCGCCTGATCGAATCGATGGCGCCAGGCATCATTCAGCGCAAGTCGGTGCATGAGCCCATGCAGACCGGCATCACGGCCATCGACGCCATGATCCCCATCGGCCGGGGCCAGCGGGAACTGATCATCGGTGACCGTCAGACTGGCA
>JAYKHG010000073.1:0-5853 GCA_035284825.1 Cyanobacteriota bacterium | reverse complement strand
CCACATCGCGCAGCAACGGCTCCTGGCCTGAGGGATCCGCCAGCCGGCCCACGTAGTGAAACTGCGGCGCCAAGCGCTCCCGAGGGAAATCAAAGGTGCGGGGCAGCTGGGCCAGTTGCAGCAGAGGGGAGAGGGAATCCTCCTTTCGCCGGTGGGGTGGCAGCCCCCAGCGCACCCGTTGCCGCTGAAGGTCGCGCCACAGGGGGGCCGTGAGCCGATCCAGCAGGGCATTGCCCAGCTGGTTGCGCCAACGGACCCAGGGCCCAGGGCCTGGAAGCCACCCCGTGAAGTAGGGCGGCACCGCCGGCTCCCGGTTCACCGGCAGGGCATTGCAGATCGTGACGTAGGGAAGCCCCAACGTTTCCGCCACCGTTCCGGCCGCAGGACAGAGCTGATCCACCAGCAAGACGTTGACGCCCGCGCCCGCTACAGCCCCTGGCAACTCAGCATGCAGCATGGCCAGCTCCCGCCGGAAATAGTCCACCGAGAAACGCAGCCCATCGCGCCCGCTCAGGCGGCCGAGGGTGGCATAGGCCTCCTCCACGGCTCCGGGGGGGAAGGCGCTGGCGCCGATCGTGATCACCTCCAGGGCCAGCCCCTCCAGCTTGCGGGCCCCATCTGCCACCGAAAACACCACCACCCCGTGCCCCCGCCGCTTGAGCTCCAAGGCCAAGGCCACCATCGGATTGAGATGGCCGATCGCCGGGGGCGACACGATGCCGTAGCGCCGGGTGGGCTCGGAGTTGTTTTGGTTAGACCTGGGGCTCATGGGGGGCTGGCGGCATCTTTTTGGAGTGGGTTCCTGCCGCCAGGAGGCCAGCCAGCACCAACCCCGCCCCCAGGAGCGTACGGGGGCCAAGGCGTTCCCCCAGAAGAACATGGGCACTCGCCAGAGACACCAGCACCCCCGCGTTGCCCCACAGCGCCACGGTGATGGCGCCCAGCCCGCGATAGCTGGCCAGGAGCAGGAGTTCGCCGCCAAGGCTGATGCCGCCGGAATACACCAGAAGCACCCCCATGAGCCACCACCAGCGCAGGTGAAGGAACTGGGCAGGGCCAAACACCAGCAGCGTCACAACGCCAAACACCAGCGCTGCCAAGAGGCTGGACAGGCCGATGGTGAGTCCGCTGCTCCAGGGCTTTGTCGCCACCAGGCGGTTGAGCACACCGGCGGTCGCAAACGCCGACACGCTCAGCAATGCCCAGGCCAAGCCAAGGGGATCGAGGCCAGCGCCAATTCCACCGTTGGAGCCCGCCAGCTCCATGCTTCGGCTCAGGAGCAAACCCATGGGCAGCAGCACCAGGGTGAGGGCAAAACGTGGCGGCAGAGGCTCGCGCAGCCACACCCAGGCAACGATCGCCGTGAGGGGAAGCGTGAGGGTGAACAACAGGGTCTGACTGGTGACCGTTAACCGCTCCAGGGCCATGAAATACCCGATTGGACCAAGGAGAAAGCCGAGCCCGGCACGACTGATCAGCAGCCAATGGTCCCTGGCTGTGAGCAAGGGCCACTGCCATCGGATCTGCTCCCGATCCAACACCACCACCGCCACGCCCGTGGCCAGGCTCGCGAAGAAAAAGACGTTGCTGAAACTGATCGGATCCTCCGCACCCCCCGTCCGCAGCAGGGTGGCGGCCCCCCGCTCCTGGAGCCACTTCAGCACGCTGGCGTCACAGCCACGGATCAACACATAGCCCAACAGCGCCAGGGGGGCGATGGCCCCAGGATCCATACCCCCGCGGGTACGCGTTGGTTTCATGCCAGCTGTTGGGTTCAGGTCCCAGTCTGCATCTGATGAAAGGCGACCCTCGACCCGATCCACCTTCGACGGGCATACCGCGCCCCTGTGCATCAAGTGCCCTGTCCCAAACCATGGGCCTCCTGAGGGGTTTCGCCTGATCCCCCTCCCTACACTCAACCCCGCGGTGTCCATGCCCATGCCTGAATTCTCCCTGCGACGGCGGCGCCTGCTGGGCGCGGCTGCCGTGGCCTCTACCGCTGGAATCCTCGCCTCCTGCCGCATCCGCCGGGCTGAGGACGTGAAGGCCAGTTCAGCCCTGCCCCTCGTGCGTTGGCGGATGGCCACCAGCTGGCCCCACTCCCTCGACACGATCTTCGGAGGGGCGGAAACCATCAGCCGTCGGGTGCGGGAGATGAGCGATGGCCGCTTCCTGATCCAGCCTTTTGCCGCCGGGGAGTTGGTGCCCGGCCTGGAGGTGCTGGAGGCGGTGCAGAACGGCTCCGTGGAGTGCGGCCACACCGCCAGCTACTACTACCTCGGCAAGAATCCCGCCCTGGCCTTCGGCACCGCCGTGCCCTTCGGCCTCACGGCCCAGCAGCAAAATGCCTGGCTCACTGAGGGCGGCGGGCTGGAGGCCATCGATCGGCTCTACGCCGACTTCGGCGTGCGCAGCTTTCCCGCGGGCAACACCGGTGCCCAGATGGGCGGCTGGTTCAAGCGGCGGTTGGAGGGATTGGCCTCCTTGCAGGGCTTGAAGATGCGCATCCCGGGCCTGGGCGGCAAGGTGATGGCCGCCCTGGGGGTGAACGTGCAGGTGTTGCCCGGCGGTGAGATCTTTTTGGCCCTGGATCGGGGCGCCATTGACGCCGCCGAGTGGACCGGCCCCTACGACGATGAGAAGTTGGGCCTCAACAAGGCCGCCCGCTACTACTACTACCCCGGTTGGTGGGAGCCGGGCCCCACCCTCACCGCCCTGGTGAATCTCCAGGCCTGGCGCAAACTCCCCAAGGAGTATCAGGCCATGTTTGCCGCGGCCTGCCATGAGGCCAATGGGCTCATGCTCAGCCGTTACGACGCCCTCAACGCCACCGTGCTGCAGCGGCTGCTGAAGGGCGGCACCCAGCTGGAGTTTTACGGCGAGCCCATCCTCAAGGCGGCCCGCGACGCCACCGATCAGATCCTGGCCGACAGTGCCGCCGATCCCACCTTCAAGGGGATCTACGACCAGTGGCGGGCCTTCCGCCAGGACGTGTTTGCCTGGAACCGGGTGAATGAGTTTTCCTATGCCCGCTTCGCCTTCGGCGGGGCCAAGGAGGCGCCATGAACCGCTGGCTGGCTGGTGCCGATCGCATCGACGCCCTCAACCGCCTCGCGGCGGCCCTGGGCCGCTGGGCCCTCCTCCTCATGCTCGCCCTCGGCACCTGGAATGTGGTGGGCCGCTATGTGGGCCTGGCCGTGGGCCGCAACCTCAGCTCCAACGCCTTGATCGAGGGGCAGTGGTATCTCTTTGATGTGATGTTCCTGCTGGCCATGGGCTATGCCCTCCGGCGGGACGACCATGTGCGGGTGGATGTGCTGCAAAGCCGCTGGAGCCCCAGGCGACGGGCCCGCGTGGAGCTGGCCGGCACCCTCGGGTTGCTGCTGCCCTTTGTGGTGGTGGTGTTGGTGGCATCGGTGGAGCCCACCCTGCACGCCTGGCGCATCGGCGAGGTGTCACCGGACCCCGGTGGCCTGCCCCGCACCTGGGTGAAAAGCCTGATTCCCCTGGGCTTTCTGTTGCTGGGGCTGCAGGGGGTGGCCCAGGCCATTCGCCTGCTGCACGGTCAGCGCATGGGCAAGCACGACCACGGCGGGGAGGGCTGAGCGATGGAGATCGAAGCGTTTGGATGGGTGCTCAACCTGGAGCCGGGGGAGATTCTTGGCCCCGGGATGTTTTTGGGGCTGGTGGTGGCCTTGCTCAGTGGCTACCCGGTGGCCTTTGGCCTGGGCGGTGTGGCCGTGGTGTTCGCCGCCTTGGCGATGGCCCTGGGGGTGTTCGATGCCTCCTTCCTGGCGGCCCTGCCCCAGCGGATTTTTGGGATCATGGGCAACATCACCCTGCTGGCGCTTCCGGCCTTCGTGTTCATGGGCGCCATGCTCGAACAATCGGGCATTGCCGAGCGGCTGCTGGAAACCATGGGCCGGCTGATGGGTCGCCTGCGGGGCGGGCTGGCCCTGGCGGTGGTGCTGGTGGGCACGGTGCTGGCCGCCACCACCGGCGTCATCGCCGCCACGGTCACCACCATGGGTCTGATCTCCCTGCCGGCCATGCTGCGGGCTGGCTACAACAAAGCGTTGGCCACGGGGGTGATTGCCGCCTCCGGCACCCTGGGCCAGATCATTCCCCCCTCCATCGTGCTCGTGGTGCTCGGCGACCAGCTGGGGGTGCCGGTGGGGGAGTTGTTTTTGGGCTCGTTGATCCCGGGGTTGCTGATGAGCGGCGCCTTTGCCCTTTACGTGGTGGTGATCAGCGCCCTGAAGCCCCAGCTGGCCCCCCCGCTGGACACCACGGGCCTGCCGCCGCTCACCGCCGGTGGCTTGGTGCGGGTGCTGGCGGCGCCGTTGGGGCTGATCCTGCTGGTGCTGGGCAGCATCTTCTTTGGCATCGCCACCCCCACGGAAGCCGGCGTGCTCGGGGCGGTGGGCGCCATGGCCTTGGCGGCGCTCCAGGGGGGCTTCAGCCGGGCGGCCCTGCGGCAGGTGTGCGATTCCACCCTGCGCACCACCGCCATGGTGCTGGCCATTTTGATCGGCTCCACCGCCTTCAGCCTGGTGTTTCGCGGCGTGGGGGGGGATGTGTTGATCAGCGATCTGCTCATGAACCTTCCCGGAGGGCGGGCGGGGTTTCTGGCGGTGAGCATGCTCGTGATCTTCGCCCTGGGCTTTTTCATTGATTTCTTTGAAATCGCCTTCATCGTGGTGCCCCTGCTCCTGCCCACGGCCCGCCAGCTCCTGGGGCCGGAGGGGCTCCTCTGGCTTGGGGTGGTGATCGGCGCCAACCTGCAGACGTCGTTCCTCACGCCCCCCTTCGGCTTTGCCCTCTTTTACCTGCGGGGGGTGGCGCCGCCAGGGGTGAGCACGGGCGACATCTACCGTGGCGCGGTGCCGTTCATCCTTCTCCAGCTGGCCGTGGTGCTGCTGATCCTGCTGTTCCCCCAGCTGGTCACCACCCTGCCGTCCCTTGCCCGAGCTGGCGGCTGATGCCCTGTCCCCTGGCGCCGCAGGCGCTCGGCTGTCCCTAACCTGTGGGGAACCACTCCGGTGGCATGACGCTCGCGACCCCTCCCATCCTTGGCCCCGAGACCCTGCCGGAGGCACCTACTCTCGCCCTCCCTTGGGACCTGCGGCTCACGCCGGAGCAGTTCGCTGTGGTGTGTGCCGCCAACCCCGATGCCGTGCTCGAGCTTGCCGCCGATGGTCGGCTGATCCCCATGACACCCACCGGCGGAGACACCGGAGCCCGCAACAACGCCCTGCTGTTTCAGCTCAACCTGGCGTTGCAAGGTCTCCCCCCATGCTTCCAGGTGTTTGACAGCTCCACCGGCTTTCAGCTTCCCGATGGGGCGGTGGTCAGCCCCGACGCCGCCCTGGTGCGCCTGGAGCGGTGGCAGGCCCTCGCGCCGGAGCAGCGGCGTGGCTTCCCTCCCCTCTGCCCTGATCTGGTGATGGAGCTGGCCAGCGAGAGCGATGCGGGCCCTCGAGGCCTTGAGGCTCTGCGCCAAAAGATGGACCTTTATCTTCGCCATGGAGCACAGATCGGCTGGCTTGTGCTGCCGCAAGCGCTTCAGGTGGAGGTTTGGCAGGCGGGCAAGGGCGACAGCGTGCTCCTCCGCCAGCCCGCCAGTTTGGCTGGATCAGCCCTGCACCCCGATCTTGTGGTGAACCTCGAACCGTTCTGGACTCTTTGCGATCATGCGCAGCATGGCTGAGGCCCTGGCCCTCTTCGACGAGCTCGATCCGGTGACGCCGGAGGAGTTGATCGGCAGCTGGCGGGGGGAGGGCTTCGCCACCGGCCATCCCCTCGATGGGTTGCTGGAAGCCTGGCACTGGCAGGGCAAGCGCTTTGAGAGCG
>JAYKHG010000072.1:0-4257 GCA_035284825.1 Cyanobacteriota bacterium | reverse complement strand
CCCTGGCCGCGAGTCTGCCCACCCTGCTGCAGCTCCGGTTCCTGGGCCGTTGGATCCCGCCCATCAGCGGTGTGGTGCTGCTCACCACCGGCGCCCTCACCCTGGCGGCCCACCTGGCATGACGACCCTCACCCCCGCTCCGGGCTCCTGGCGACGGTGGCTGCGCCTGGTGGCCTGGATGGCCGATCTACGGCTGGCGATCCTGCTGTTGCTGGTGATTGCCGTGGCCAGCGGGATTGGCACCGCCATTCCCCAAAAAGAGAGCCTGGAGTTTTATCACCAGCGCTATGACGACGCCCCCTGGCTGGGCTGGCTCAAGGGAGACGGGATCTTGCAGCTCCAGCTGGACCATGTTTATTCCAGCGGCTGGTTTTTGACACTTCTGGCCCTGTTGGGACTCGCCCTGATCCTTTGCAGTTCGCGCCGGCAATGGCCTGCCCTCCAGGCCTCCCTGCGGTGGATCGACTACAGCACCCCCCGTCAGCTGAGCAAGCTTGCCCTGGCCGATACGATCAGCCACCCCAGGCCTGATGGCCTGGCCCTGCTGGAGCAGCGCCTGCGGGACAGGGGGTGGAGTGTGCGGGCCCAGGAGGGCCGACTGGCTGCGCGCAAGGGGCTGGTGGGGCGCGTGGGGCCTTTGCTGGTGCATGCGGGCATGGTGGTGTTGATGGTGGGTTCGGCCTGGGGAGCCCTGGCGGGCCAGCGGGTGGAGCAGTTCCTGGCCCCTGGCAGGGAACTGGAACTCCTGGATCAGCAGGGGCGGCCCCAGGTCACCCTTGCCCTGGACCAGTTTCAAATCAGCCGAGATCCTGCCGGGAGACCGGAACAGTTCACCTCCCGCCTGCGTCTTATCCCTCCAGGAGCCCCTCCCCCCAACGGGCCCGAGGTACGGCAGGAGGAGATCAGCGTGAACCATCCGCTTCGCACCAAGGGCATGACCCTGTATCAGGCGGATTGGACCCTGGCGGCCATCCAAATCCAGCTGGGCCGCTCGCCGGTGTTGGAGCTTCCCTTGCAACGTTTTCCCCAGCTGGGGGAACAGGTGTGGGGGTTGTTGCTGCCCACCCGCCCCGATGGAACCCAGCCGGTTTTGCTCACCCTCACCAGCGAGCAGGGGCCCGTGGAGGTGTTTGCCGCCGATGGCAGCTCCCTTGCTCTGCTGCAGCCCGGGGGGGAGCCCGTGGAGGTGCAGGGGTTACCCATCCGGGTGGCGGGCGTGTTGCCCGCCAGCGGCATTCTTCTCAAACGGGATCCAGGGGTGCCGCTGGTTTACAGCGGCTTTGCCATTGCCCTTCTTGGGGGTGCCTTCAGTCTGGTGGCCACCCGTCAGTTTTGGGCTGTCGAAGAACAACGGGAAGAGGGGAGGCGCCTCCACGCGGCCGGGCTCTGCAACCGCAACCTGACGGCCTTTGCCAGGGAACTGCCCAGCCTCCTGGCGGGGATCGAAACCCCTGAGGAGGCCCCTCAGCAGGGCTGACGCTCCCCATGGCTCACCCGCACCACCGTGTGCACATTGCCTCGGGGATTGAAATCCGCCACCAGCTCCATCCACTGGGGATGGCAAGCCTCCACCAGATCATCCAGGATGCGATTGGCCACCTCCTCGTGGGAAATGGAGCGGTTGCGATAGCTGTTCACGTAGAGCTTGAGGGCCTTGAGCTCCAAAACCAGCGGGCCGGGCTGATACAGCAACCGCAGTACGGCAAAGTCGGGGTAGCCCGAATAGGGGCAATGGCAGGTGAATTCGGGCAGCTCGATCGCCACCTCATAGGGGCGCCCGACCCTGGGGTTGGTAAAACACACCAGCCCTCCCTCCTCAATCGCCCGTTGGCCATAGAGGGGAGTGGTGGTGGCCTCAGACGAGGGGGTGACAGACATGGGGCAGCAACGGACAGGTGTGGACCATGGACATCAAGGCACGGGGGAGTGGGTTGGTAGCAATGGCCACCCCCGCACCCTCCCCCATGGGGCCTAAAGATAGTTTTGCTCATCGCAGTCATCCCCTGCGATCGATGCCCCGGGTCTGAGAGACTTTCCCCACACCTCACCGATTCCCCAGCCTGAACCATGAAGAAGATTGAGGCCATCATCCGCCCCTTCAAGCTCGAAGACGTGAAGATTGCGTTGGTCAATGCGGGAATCGTCGGCATGACCGTGAGCGAGGTGAGGGGCTTTGGCCGGCAGAAAGGTCAGGTGGAGAGGTATCGGGGCTCTGAATTCACCGTGGAATTCCTGCAGAAACTGAAACTGGAAATCGTGGTGGATGATGAGCGGGTGGCCACCGTGGTGGAGGCCATTCAAGAGGCCGCCCGCACGGGAGAGATCGGGGACGGCAAGATTTTCATCTCACCGGTGCAATCCGTGATCCGCATCCGCACCGGTGACCGGGACAACGATGCGATCTAGGACGGTCTGAACGGGCCTGTGCTGTTTCAGCCTTCAGCCTCCGCCGCGGGATTGAGGGTGGTGGTGACCACCGCTCGGATCGCTTCTGGAGTCAGGGGGCCTGGGCTTCCTTCCCCTTGGCGCAGGCCCCCTGGACTGGAGGCCACCCAGAGGAGATATTCATGGTTGCCGGCGGGGCCGGTGATGGGAGATCCCGTCAGCCCTCGGCCCTGCCAGCCCAAGGTTTGGGCGGCCTCCAGCACGCCCTGGATCGCCAGAGCATGGGCCCCAGGGTCGCGCACCACTCCTCCCTTCCCCACCCCCTCTCGACCCACCTCGAATTGGGGCTTCACCAACAGCACCATCTCCACCGAAACCTCCGGGAAGGGGGGGGCTAGCAATGCCCCCAGGGCAGGCAGGACACAACGCAGGGAAATGAAGGAAAGGTCCGCCACCGCCAGATCTGGCCAAGGATCCCCGGGGCCGTAGAGCTCCGCCGATGTCAGATGGCGCAGGTTGGTGCGTTCCCGCAGCACCATTTTGGGATCGGTGCGCAGGCTCCAGGCCACCTGGCCGTAGCCCACGTCAATGCCATAAATGCGCTGGGCACCATGCTGGAGCAGGCAATCGCTGAAGCCCCCGGTGGAGAGGCCCGCGTCGAGGCAGACCCGCCCAACGATGGCGATCGGAAAAGCGGAAAGGGCTGCCTCCAGCTTTTCGCCACCGCGGGACACAAAGCGGGGCCGGGCGGCCACCTCCAGGGGCACATCGGGGGGGAGGGCGGTGCCGGGCTTGTCGAGCACACGGCCGTCCTGGCGCACCCAGCCTGCCCGAATCAGCTGCTGCGCCTGCTCCCGACTGCTGGCGAGCCCGCGCTGCAACATCAGCAGATCCAGCCGCTGCCGTTTGGTCATGGTTTCCACGCACAAAACGGAACAAAAACCGAGGAGCGGACCCTTCTCCTGGCAAGCGGGGGAGGATAGCGCCACCTCGGACGCTCACCATGGCACGGGAGAGCAGCCTCCAACTCGCCAATGTGCTCGAACTGCTCCGCCCTGGCAGCTTCGTTCGCTTGCACGACCATCCTGACGACCTGCCCCCGTTCCAACTCATCCATTGTCGTGGGGGTCGCTGTTGGATCCGTCAACAATCCTGGGGCAACCTGCTCCACCTGGAAGTGGCCCACCGCAAGCTCACCTCCGCGGCTTGAGCCTAAGGGCTAATCCCGAACTCCGACAGGCCTCCCGATAGGTTGGGTTGCCCTCCATCGTCCGCCCTTGATCGAGCGCTACACCCTTCCCGAAATGGGGTCCATTTGGAGTGAGGAGGCCAAGTTTCGCAGCTGGCTGGAGGTGGAGATCGCCGCCTGCCAGGCCAATGCGGATCTGGGTCGGGTGCCCGCTGAGGCGATGGCGCAGATCCGGGAGCGGGCGGCCTTCTCCGTGCCCCGGATCCTGGAGATCGAGGCGGAGGTGCGGCACGACGTGATCGCCTTCCTCACCAACGTGAATGAACACGTGGGGGATGCGGGCCGCTACATCCATGTGGGGATGACCAGCTCGGATGTGCTGGACACGGGCCTGGCCCTTCAGCTGAAGGCGTCGGTGGGGGAGCTGGAGAAGGAACTGGCGCGCTTGATCGAGGCCCTGCGGGTGTTGGCCCGAGAACACAAAGACACGGTGATGATCGGCCGCTCCCATGCGATCCATGGCGAGCCGATCACCTTTGGCTTCAAGGTGGCGGGCTGGCTGGCGGAAACCCTGCGCAACCAGGAGCGGCTGGCCCGCCTAAAAACCACCGTGGCCGTGGGCCAGGTGAGTGGAGCCATGGGCACCTACGCCAACACCGATCCCGAAGTGGAGGCCATCACCT
>JAYKHG010000071.1:0-7312 GCA_035284825.1 Cyanobacteriota bacterium | reverse complement strand
GCGAAGGGAATTCCCTCCCGCCGGCAGGCCGCCAGGGCGGCGGTGACATTGCTGAGGTTGTGGCGCCCGGGCAGGGGCACCTCGAGGATGCCGATCTGTTCCCCCCGCTCGTAATAGGCGGCGGTGGTGCCATCTCCCCGCTCCTGAATGGCCACGGCGGTGTAGTCGGCATGGTTGGGATCCACGGTGGACCACCAGGCATCCGCTTGGAAATGGTCCCGGAGGATGGGATCGTCCCGGTTGGCCAACAGGGTGCCGCTGCCATCACTGAAGCGTTTGAGCGTGTCGATCAGCGTCTGGAGATCCGGGTAGTGGTCGGTGTGATCCAGCTCGATGTTGGTGAGCAGCGCCAGGGTTGGACTGAATTTCACCAAGGAGCCGTCGGATTCATCCGCTTCCGCTACCAGCAGGCGCCCTGACCCCTGCCGACCATTGCTTCCGAAGGCGGGCACGATGCCCCCGATGACCGCCGTGGGGTCTTGGCCCGTGGCCTCCAGCAGGGTGGCAATCAGGGTGCTGGTGGTGGTTTTCCCGTGGCTGCCCGCCACGGCGATGGAGGGTTGATTGTTGATGAGGGCGGCCAGCACATCGGAGCGATGGCAGAGCTCCAACCCTTGCCGGCGTGCCTCCGCCACCTCTTCGTTGGTGTCTCGAACGGCGGAGCTGAGCACCACCAGGGGGGGCTGGCTCCCGTTGTCCAGCAGGCTGCTGATGGTGGCGCTGGTCTGGGTCCCGAACACCCTCACCCCCAGGTCGGCAAGCCGACTCAGGACGGCGGAGGGCTTGGGGTCGGAACCGCTGACGGCAAAGCCGCGCTCCACCAGGATTCCGGCCAGGGCCGACATGCCGATGCCACCAACCCCAACGAAGTGGAGGGGCCGATTGGGATCGAGCACAAGGTTCAAGAGCTTCACCAAGATTCAGCCGAAAATAGGGCGGAACGCTCCAGTGCGCCTCCCCTGGTGTTTTACAAGTTGCTTCGCATCCCCCCGCGGCTTGATCCCAGCCCCCCAGCCATGGGGATTGGGGGATCCTGAATTCTGTATGATCTGCAGCCGAAATCCCCTTGCCAAGCGGTTCCCGCCGCTTTCACGTCATGGCCCTGCGCGTTGCGATCAATGGATTTGGCCGGATTGGTCGTAATTTCATGCGTTGTTGGCTGAGCCGGGGGGCCAACACCAATCTTGAGATCGTTGGCCTGAATGGTTCGGGGGATACCTCCACCAACGCTCACTTGCTCAAGTACGACTCGATGTTGGGCCCCCTCCGGGGGGTGGATGTCACCTACACCGACAACTCCATCAGCGTGAATGGGAAGGAGATCAAAGTTTTTTATGATCGCAACCCGGCCAACCTGCCTTGGAAGGATTGGGGTGTCGACCTGGTCATCGAATCCACCGGTGTCTTCAACGATGACGTTGGGGCCAGCAAGCACTTCGAGGCCGGTGCCAAGAAGGTGATCCTCACCGCCCCGGGCAAGGGTGAAAAAGTTGGCACCTTTGTGGTGGGGGTCAACGCCGATCAATACCGCCACGAAGATTGGGACATCCTCAGCAATGCCAGCTGCACCACCAACTGCATGGCACCCATCGTGAAGGTGTTGGATCAGGAATTTGGCATCGTGAAGGGCACGATGACCACCACCCACAGCTACACCGGGGACCAGCGCATTCTTGACGCTTCCCACCGGGATCTGCGCCGGGCCCGTGCCGCCGCTGTCAACATCGTGCCCACCAGCACCGGGGCGGCCAAGGCCGTGGCCCTCGTCTATCCCCCGGTCAAAGGCAAGCTCAGCGGCATCGCCCTGCGGGTCCCCACCCCCAACGTCTCCGTGGTGGATCTGGTGATGGAAATGGGCCGGGACACCACGAAGGAGGAGGTGAACAGCGTGCTCAAGGCCGCCTCAGAGAATGGCATGAAAGGGATCATTAAATATTGCGATCTGCCCCTGGTGTCCTCCGACCATGCCGGCACGGACGAATCCACCATCGTGGATGCCGAGCTCACCCTGGTCATGGGGGGCAACATGGTGAAGGTCATCGCGTGGTACGACAACGAGTGGGGCTACAGCCAGCGTGTGGTGGATCTGGCGGAGATCGTGGCGAAAAACTGGAAGTAGCCCGAGCGCATCAGGCTGCGGCAGGGTTCGCCTACGCCCCTAGGGCCTCAACCGAAATGGCGATAACCGCTGACGGCGATGGCGTCCCCATCGCTCCAGCGCAGGCCGCCCATGGACCCCTCCACCAAAGCACCGATCACGGCACCCCCCGGCAGCGCCCCCACCAGCGCCCGGGCCCAGGCAGGGTCCAGGGCCAACACCAGCTCGAAGTCTTCCCCGCCCCCCAGGCACCAGGCTTCCGCTTCGGGCAGGGGTGCCATGGCCGGATCCAGGGGCAGGGCGGCTCGGCTCAGTCTGGCGCCGCAGCCGCTGGCGGCCGCCACCGCCGCCACCGCCGCCGCCAGCCCATCACTGCTGTCACACCCCCCCACGCGCCAGGGGGTGCGGGCTGGTTGGCTGGCCATGAGGGTGTGCACCGCATCCAGCCTCGCCCGGGGACGGCGGTGGGCCTGGAGGGCCCGCTCCCCCAGGGTGCGATCCAGGTGGGTGGCCAAGGTCCCTGAGGGATCTCGCAGCAGGGCCAGCCCCAGGCGACTGAGGCCGTGGGGGCCGCTGCTCACCAGCAGGTCGCCGGGCCGGCCATCCCCCCTGCGGATGGGGCCCGCAGGCAGGCCCGTCCCCCCACCCTGCGGTAAGGCCCCAAGTCGCCCGAGGGCCGTGATGGCCAGGAGGCGCTGGGTGCCGCCGCTGCAGTCGCCCCCCAGCAGCACACCGCCGTAGGTGGCCAGGGCCTCCGCCAGCCCGCCATACACCCCTTCCACCCAGCCCCAGGGCGTGGTGGCCGGTGCCACCAGACCCACCGTGAGGCCCACCACCTCGGTGCATCCCATGGCCGCCAGATCGGAGAGGTTGGCCACCGCTGCCCTCCAGCCCACATCTTTGGCCCCGGTGGTGGCTTCGCTGAAATGCAGGCCCTCCACCAACACATCCGTATTGATCACCAGGTCGGTGGCCCCGGGGCCAGGGGCCGGCACCAGGGCGGCATCATCGGCAAACTGACCCGGTGGGGCAAAGGCCCCCAGCCTCCGGATCAGCTCCCATTCCCCCAGATCACCCAGGGTGGGCCCCTCAGCCATGGGGCTTGAGGTTGTCCGCTCCTTCGATCACCTTGGCGCTCACGATCTTGTCTTCGGCGGTGAGCTCGTTGAGCACCTCCCTTCCGTCCACCACGTAGCCGAAGGCGGCGTAGCGGCCATCGATCAAATTCAGGCCGGCTGGGGTGAGTTCTGGTTCGGAGAGGAAAAGGAAGAACTGGGAACTGCCATCCTCCAGGGACCCGTCCGAGTGGGCCCAGCCGAGGGTTCCCTTGGCGTTGAAGGGCAACACGGGCTCGGCTTTGAAGAGCCCCAGGTCTTCAAAGGTTTGGTTGTAGTAGGGCCCAGCCTGCTCGGGTACGCGGATCTCCAGGGGCACATGGCGCTCCGCCTTGGTGGCCGGATCGATGTAGCCATCGGCTGGGCCCTCTGGATCTCCGGTTTGCAGCACGTAGAAATCCTCCGCCCGGTTGAAGGGCAGGCCGTTGTAGAAGCCCCGCTGCACCAGATCCACAAAGGCTCCTGCCGTCAGGGGAGCGTTGTATCCATCCACCACCGCCACCATGGTGCCCCTATTGGTGCGGAGTTCCACGGTGGCCCTGCCCAGCAGCCTGGGAAGGGCGTCGTACTCAGGGGGAATCGCAAAAGGGAACGGGCCCACGAGGAGGTCTTCCGCGGTGCCGATGTCGCTGAGGGCAGCCCTCCGTGCCGTGAGAAAGGCGTCTCGATTCTGGGTTTCGGTGGCTTCGACCAACTCCTGGAGGTGCCCTTGAAGGCTGGCCAACTGGGCTTCGGCCACCTCCTGTTGGTCTGGAGCAAAGGCGCCCAGGATTTTCCCCCGGTCGTTGGACAGCAGGGATTGGCTCCGGCGCACGGCGGAGGTCAGGGCATTCCAGCGCTTGGAGCGCAGGTCGTCGCTGGTGGCCTCAAGCCGGTGTTGCAACTCCTGGAGATTGGGTTGGCTGATGGGGAGGGCGTTGCGCAGCAGGGCTTCCGGATCGGTCACGGCGTTTCCCTTCGGCAGGTAGGCCCAAGCCGCGGGAGTGCTGGGCGGCAGCAGGGTCAGCCCCAGCACCAGTAGCCCCCCGAGCACCCCCCCCAGAACCTTGCGGACCCAGTGGTGCAAGGGGCGGCGGGATGGGGAGAAAGAAGGTCCAGACACCATGCCTGTCCAGTTGCTGAAAGGACTTTGGCACAGCTCACCGGGCCCGGGCCCTAGGGCTGGCCGGTAGCCAGACGTACAATCCGCCGAACCGTGGCGCCGCCATGATTTCGAGCAACGATTTTCGAACGGGCTCCACCATCGAGCTTGATGGTCAGGTCTGGCGGGTGATTGAGTTTCTGCATGTCAAGCCCGGAAAGGGTTCGGCCTTTGTGCGCACCAAGCTGAAGGCCGTGCAATCTGGCAGCGTGGTGGAACGTACGTTTCGGGCGGGAGAAACCGTTCCCCAGGCTCTCCTGGAAAAGTCCACCCTGCAGCACACCTATATGGAGGGTGATGACTACGTGTTCATGAATATGGGAAGTTATGAAGAAACCCGCCTGAAAGCTGATCAGATCGGTCCGCAACGCAAATATCTCAAGGAGGGAATGGAAGTCACCGTGCTCACCCACAATGACAAGCCATTGGAGGTGGAGCTTCCCAATTCCGTTGTTCTTGAAATCACCCAAACCGATCCGGGTGTCAAAGGCGACACGGCCACCGGTGGCACCAAACCGGCCATTCTGGAAACCGGAGCCCAGGTGATGGTGCCCTTGTTCATCTCCATTGGCGACAAAATCAAAGTGGATACCCGCTCAGATTCCTATCTGGGGAGGGAGTCCTGATGGCGATGCAGCTTGACCACGAGCAATTGCGCGAACTGCTGGAGCAGCTCAGCAAGAGCGACATCCAGGAATTTCGCCTGGAAGGAGAAGATTTCCGTCTGGAGGTTCGGCGCAATCTGCCGGCCACGGTCATGGCCGCCGTTCCTGGGGCCATGGTGCCTGCCATCCCCCCCCCGCCCCCGGAGGCGGCCCCCACCACTCCAGCCCCCCCACCGGCGGCCGCCGCCAGCCGCGGTGATCTTCAGGCCATCACGGCACCCATGGTGGGCACCTTTTACCGATCCCCCGCCCCCGGTGAGGATGCCTTCGTGGAGTTGGGCACTCGCATCAAGGCTGGTCAAACGGTCTGCATCCTGGAGGCCATGAAACTCATGAATGAGCTGGAGAGCGACGTGGCCGGTGAAGTGGTGGAAATCCTTGTGGAGAACGGCACGCCGGTGGAGTTTGGGCAGGTGTTGATGCGTATCCGCCCCTGAACTCCCAGGAGCGGTCAACCGAGCTCCCAGGCGGCTTCCAGCGCCGCCACCATGCTTGCGCTGCGGGCCACGCCCCGTCCGGCGATCGCGAAGGCGGTGCCGTGGTCTGGGGAGGTGCGCAGAAAGGGAAGCCCCAGGGTGGTGTTCACCGCCCGGTCGAAGGCCAAAAGCTTCACGGGGATCAAGCCCTGGTCGTGATACAGCGCTAAAAATCCGTCGGGTCCCAGTCCCCCCTCCCACCAGGCCACGCCTGCCTCCAGCCAGCAGGTGTCCGGCGGCAGCGGACCTTCCAAGCGCACCTCCGGGTGGCTTGCCCCCCAGCGGAGCAGGCAGGGCTTGAGCCAGGAGTGCTCTTCCTCCCCCAGGGCCCCCGCCTCTCCAGCATGGGGGTTCAGCCCCGCCACCACCAACCGGGGCCGCGGCTGGAAGCGTTGGCAGAACGCCAGCAGACGATCCAATTGCAGGGCGACGAGATCCGGGGTCAAGGCGGTTGGCACCTGGGCCAGGGGGATGTGGGTGGTGGCCAGCAGGGTGTTGAAGCGCCAGGGCCCCCGGGCTGGCCGGGCGGTGAAGAGCATGGAGGCCTGGGCAACGCCGCACAGTTCCGCCAGCCGTTCCGTTTGGCCGGGATAGCAATGGCCAGCGGCATGCCAGGCCGCCTTGGCAATGGGACCCGTCACCAGAGCGTGCCCCTTGCCCCCATGCACCAGCTCCTGGGCCCGGGTGAGCCAGGCAAAACTGGCGGCTCCGGAGGCGGCTGTCCCCTGGCCCGGGGTCACTGGACTCTCCAGGGGGGTGTCGATCACCACCAGGTCCGCAGGATCGGCCAGGGGCTCCTGGCTGAGGGGGCGCAAGGTGGCATGGGTGTGCTCCAGCCATCTCCTGCAGCCCACGATCGTCACGGGTTTGCTGGCCAGCTCTGGCTTGGCCAGGGCTTTCAGCACCACTTCAGGACCAATGCCCGCAGGGTCACCCAGGGCGATGACAACGGGGGAGGAACTGGGCTTCGATGAGGGGGTTCCATTGGAAGGGTCACCCATGATCCGGTGGCTGCTGTTGGGGCTGCTTCTGTTTGGGCTGGTGAAGGGGCTGCAATCGGGATGGCTGGTGATTGATTGGCGCCGGATCGGTCAAGATCTCAATCTGCCCTCCCCGGGGGAATCCCAGGGTGGCGCCCCATCGTCCCCACAACCGTCCCGATAACCCTCCCTGTAGCTGGGGAAACGCAGGGTGTAACCCAGTCGCTCGCGCAGCAGCCGGCTGTCGGTCCGTCGATTTTCCATCCAGAAACTCCTGGCCATGGGGCCCATCGTGCTGGCGACATCAGCAAAACGCTCCACGGCGGGCAATTTGCAACCCATCAGGTGGGCCGCGTAGCCGAGGGTTTCGCTGGATGGACAGGGCACCTCATCGGCCAGGTTGAGGGTGGAGGGCCGATCTGAGGAGGGCAGGGCCAAACAATGCAGAAGGGCGCCAACAATGTCATCCACATGGATCCTGGAAAACACCTGGCCAGGCTTGTGGATCAGCCGGGCCTTGCCTTCCTTGAGGGCTTGAAAGGGGCTGCGTCCCGGCCCGTAGATCGCCGGCAGCCTGAACACCTGCACCGGTAGTGGGCTGTTGCGCCAGCCCTGTTCACAGAGCCAACGGGCCTGGCTGCGCCCCTCGGCCGGCTGCGGCCGGCTCGCCTCATCGACCCAACGGCCCCCATGGTCCCCGTAGATCCCAGTGGTGGAGAGCACGCCCACCCATTTGGGCGCCAACGACAGAGTGCGCAGATGGGACAGCACGGAGTCGTTGCCCGTTCCGTCTGGCGGGATCGTCACGAGCACGTGGGTGACCCCCTCCAGCTCTTG
>JAYKHG010000070.1:0-5423 GCA_035284825.1 Cyanobacteriota bacterium | reverse complement strand
CGTGCCCCCGTTCCCCTAGGACAGAAGGCATGACCATCCCCTTCACCCACCAGAGCGTTTTGGCGGCCGAGGTGGTGGAGGCCTTCGCCGCCCTGCCGTTGGCCCTTGGTGGGGGTCCGTCCCGGCTGGTGGACTGCACCTTGGGCGGCGGCGGCCACAGCGCCCTGCTGTTGGAGGGCCATCCCACCCTTGAGGTGATCGGCCTGGATCAGGATCCCCAGGCCCGGGCTGCCGCGGCCGTGCGGTTGGCGTCCTGGGGGGAGCGGCTGCGGATTGTGCCCTGCAACTTTGCGGCGTTCCAGCCGGAGGAGCCGGTGCAGGGGGTGTTAGCGGATCTGGGGGTGAGCAGCCCCCAGCTGGATGGGGGGGAGCGGGGGTTCAGCTTCCGCTCGGAAGGGCCGATCGACATGCGCATGAACCCTGAAACCGGTGAGACGGCGGCTTCCCTGCTGGATCGGCTGGAGGAGACCGCTCTGGCGGATCTGTTGTATGAATTCGGGGAGGAACGTCTTTCCCGCCGCATTGCCCGGCGCCTGGTGGCGGAGCGGGCCAGCCGCCCCTGGCGGGAGCGCAGCACCGCTGAGCTGGCCTACGCCATCGCCGGCTGCTACCCCCCCAAGGCCCGCCACGGCAGGATTCACCCGGCCACCCGCAGCTTCCAGGCCCTGCGCATCGCCGTGAACGACGAACTGGGCGCCCTGGAGGGGCTGCTGCAGTGCGCCCCGGATTGGCTGGTGCCGGGCGGTTTGCTGGCGATCATCAGCTTCCATTCCCTGGAGGATCGGCGGGTGAAGCAGGCCTTCCTGGAGGATTCCAGGCTGGAGCGCCTCACCCGTAAACCCATCACGGCAGCGGAGCCGGAGCTGGAGGCCAATCCCCGCAGCCGCTCAGCGAAGCTGCGGGTGGCGAGAAGGATTCTCCTGGGCGGTTGAGCACAGGCCAGGGTGTTGTTCATCCGGATCCACAGGCAACCCCCGCATCCCCAGGGCGAGCCGACGGGCGAGCAGCAGGAGGGGATAGAGGCGCTCGGCGCGGCTGGTCTGCGCCATCAAGGGCGCCAGCACCCCCAGGAGGGCCGCGCTGGGCTCCATGCGCGCGCAGAGCCAGGAGATGGCGGCGGCCCCATGCCACACCCGATCCCCTTCGATCACCATCGCCCCATCCCGCAGGTGATAGCCCCGCCGGGCCAGGGCCTGCCGCAGTTCCCGGTCGCCCCGTCCATCCCGGATCACCAGCCCAGGAATTCCACTGCGCAGTTCGCTGAGTTCGGCGAAGTGGCGGCAGAAGGGGCAGCCGCCGTCAAACACCAAGATCGGGGCTATGCCTGGATCGCTCGCCTCCGCCGCTGTGGCCCGCTGCTCAAGAGAATGAAGGCCCATGGGTTTGGCCCGATGCCCGTCGCTAATGCAGCCTGGCGCAGATGCCCCCGCTTCTGTGGGGGCCCCGCCTCGTTTTGGCGACGGTTGCCCATGGGCCTCCTGGTGGCTGTGATTGCAGCATGGGCCCTGGTTGCGCCGGCCTGGGCCGAGGGCGCGGCCACCCCCCAGGCTTTCCGCTGCGATGGCGAACCCCTCACCGCCCTGCTGGTGAAGGGTCCGATGGATGAGCCCGCCATCCCCGATCCGAGCACGTCTCCGGTGCCCATCGGGGGCAGTGTGGTGCTGGCCTGGCGGGAGTTGAGCCTCCAGCTGCCCCGCACCAACAACGCCGGTCCCGCGAGCTTCAGCGATGGCAAGTGGTGGTGGAGCCTGGAGGATCCGGCCCATCCCCGATTCCGCCTGCGGCGCCCCCTGGGCGACATCCAGGACTTCACCTGTGAACGCCTGAACCCCTGAGGCGCCGCGGCGCTCCCCATACGATGGATGGAGGGCTGGAAGGCCCATCTGCCCGTTGTTTTGGTCGGCTCACCGTTGGATCTCCCGCAGCTCCTCCCCCAGCTCTCGTTGCCCCAGCTGCCGGTGCCCCATCTGACCCGCAGCGACTGGCTTTGGTGGGCAGCCCTGGCGGTGCAGCTGACGGCCATCCCCGGCACCCTCCTGCCAGTGCTGCCCGGCCTGGCGCTGTTGCCCCTCGGTGCCCTGCTGTGGCTGTGGGCCGTGGGCTGGAGTGCGGGCTGGCCAGCTTTGCTGCTGGCCGGCGTGATCCTGCTGCTGGGCTGGGGCGCGGATGCCCTGGGGCTGGTGCTCGGGGCGGCCCGCATGCAGGCCACCCGCTGGGCCTACATCGGCTCTGGCCTGGGGCTGGTGGCGGGATTGTTTGGACTCCTGCCTGCGTTGCCCGTGGGTGGGCCCCTGATCGGCGCCCTGGTGGGGCCGTTGTTGGGGGCGGCCATCGGCGAACTCCTCACGGCCCCCACCTCCTTGGGTCCATTTGGTTTGCTTCGCCTGCGCCGCTCCCTTCTGGTGGGGCTGGCGGTGGTGGCGGGAATGCTGGTGAGCCGCCTGGCCCAATGCCTTTTGGCGGTGGTGGGCGTGCTGGGTTTTGTGCTGCTGACGGCAGGGCCCTTCCGCTAGGGCTGTGCGCTGGGAAGGGAACGGGTGAAGCCGGTGCGATCCTCCGGGCCGAAGAGCTGCCGGTAGGCCGCCGTGACGACGCACACCACCACCGGCCAGGCCACGAAGATTCCCACCACGGCGGCCAACAGACCCAGGGTTAGCAACACCAGGGTGAGCAGCATCAGTTGCACCACCTGGGGCCAGGCCCCATCCACCACCTGGCGCCCCCGGGCCAGGGCCGCGAAGGGATGGTCGTCATGGAGCAGGGCCACCTGGGGGAGGAAGGCCTGGCTCACGGTGAGGTATGTGGCCCCCACGAGCAGAACGAGGGCTGGGAGCAGGGCAAGCAGAGCGCTGGCCTGGCTCACCACCACCGCCAGCAGCACCAGCATCACGACCGCTCCAACCACACCGCAACCCAGCAGAAAACCGGGCAGGTAGAGGCGCAGAAGGGCCCGTGGATCCCAGTGGGTGAAGGTGGCCAGGTTGGGCTTTCCCCCCGCGAGCGCCACCCATGCCCCCCGGATCAACCCGCTGGTGCCCCAGAGGTTGAGCACGATGCCCGCCAGCACGTTGAGCACCAGCAGGCAAAGGCTCACGGTGCCGTAGCGCAGCCAGGGCAGGAGGGCTCCCCACTCGCTGAGGGCGATGTCCGGATCGATGGGAGTTGGAAGTCGGTCGGGGGAAAAGGAGGGCTGGAGGGCCGCCACCACCAGCTGCAGGGCCGTGAGCAGCAGGGCGAAACCCACAAACGACCAGGGTGCCCGGGTGAAGGCTTGCCAGCCCTCCCGCAGGGCCAGCCCCACATCCAGGTGTGGGTGCAACCGGGGAGGGGTCATCGAAGGCTGGGCCGCTCACAGCCCCCACAACCTAGGCAGGGTGGCGCAAGTTGCGCACGGCCTCCGCCACGGCGTCCACCGCCGCTGCCACATCCCTGGCCTGCGTGCCCCGGCCCAGCCCGAAGCGAATCGAGGCGGCGGCCTCCTGTCGGCTCCGGCCCAGGGCCGCAAGCACATGGGAGGGGCTGCCCTGGCTGCAGGCCGAGCCGCTGCTCACCGCCAGCTGGCGCCGCAGCTGCTGGTGCAGCCGGTTGCCATCCACCCCGGAGAGGCACACATTGAGGTTGTGGGGCAGGCAGTGGCTGGCGGAGCCGTTGCGCCTCACCCCCCCCAGGGCCTCCAGCTGGTGCCAAAGCTCGTCGCGCAGGGCCCCCAGCCTGGTGGCCCGTTCCTTGCGGTCGGCCAGGGCCAGCCGCAGGGCTTCGGCCAACCCGATGATCAACGGCACCGGCAGGGTGCCGGCCCGCAGCCCCCGCTCCTGGCCACCCCCCAGCTGCTGGGGGGCCACGGTCACCCCAGGGGCGATGAGCAGGGCGCCGATGCCCTTCGGTCCATAGAACTTGTGGCCGCTGAGGGTGAGCAGGTCCACCCCGAGCTCGGCCATGTTCAGGGGGATGTGGCCCACCGCCTGGGCGGCGTCGCAGTGCAGCAGCACCCCCTTTTGGCGGCAGAGGGCGGCGATGGACGCCAGGGGTTGGAGCACCCCGATCTCGTTGTTGGCCGCCATCACCGAGAGCAGCAGGGTGTGGTCGGTGAGGGCTTCCTCCAGCCGCTCCAGATCCACCAGCCCATCGGCCTCCACCGGCAGCACGGTGAGGGGGTGGCCCTGGCGGGCCAGGGCGGCGAGGGGGTCGAGCACGGCCCGGTGCTCGGTGGCCAGGCTCACCAGGCCACGGCGCGGCTGGCCACTGGCCTGGGCAGCCTCCACGGCCCCGCGCAGAGCCAGGTTGTTGGCTTCCGTGGCGCCGCTGGTGAACACCACCGCCTCCTCCGCCATCCCCAGGGCCCGCCCCACCTGGCCGCGGGCGTGTTCCACGGCGGCGGAGGCCTCCAGGGCTGGCCGGTAGAGGCGGCTGGAGGGATTGGCGAAGTGCTCGTGCCACCAGGGCGCCATGGCGTCCACCACGGCGGTGGCACAGGGGGTGGTGGCGTGGTGGTCGAGGTAGGTCAGCATGGCTCCATGCTGTCAAAACCTTCTGAGATCAGGGCGTGTGGGCGCCGGGGCTGGGTGCTGGCGGGGGCTGTGGCCGCTCTGATCGTTCCCCTCTGGACGGCTCAGGTGGCGTTAGCTGGCACGCCCACGCCAGACCCTGCACCAGAAGAGGGCTCCCCGGGCTCCATGCCGCCCCCGCCCCCCGATCTGGTGGTGCTGATCGACAAGGTGGGCGTCAAAGGTCGCTATCGGCTGGGGGTGTTTGATCGCCAGCCCGATCCCAACCAGCCCCAGGTGTGGCGCCTCAAGCTCTGGGAGCAAACCCTGGATCGCCTCTTTGTGTCCACCGATGTGCTCAACTGCAGCACGACGCAGCCGATGCGCATCACGGGGGGCAGTGGGGAGGGCAATGGCCGGCTGATCCTGCGGGATCTCAACCCCGGTGGCCCAATCACCCCAGCCAATCGGCTGGATCACCAGATCTGGTGGGCCGCCTGTTTCCCCGGGCAGGCCGGCAAGGACCCCGCCACCCTGGGTCCGGAGGCCCGGCGCCTGGGATTCAGCGGCACCCTGGTGGAACGGGAGCTGGTGGTGCCCGGGTCTCGGCGTCGCTAAACCTCGTATCAAGGCAAGCTGCGAAGATTATATTCATCTCAAATAATATGCAAAGATTGGTTAGCGAATTTCATATCATTGATTTCGTGGGGCCTGAACATACGCCTAGGGGGCAGTGCGTGCCGCATGAACTCAACAGCCAGGCTTTCTATACCTCCCAATCCCAGTCCGTAATCGGCACAGATGAAAGTGACGTATTTGCTTAGAAGTGCTGCAATGGGAGAGCGGTGGAGGTTGGGTGTCGCTCGCCATTTTGTGAGCTGATGTGAGCTGGTGGCATATTTGATCAACGGTCTCATGCCAGGGACGAATCGATGATTA
>JAYKHG010000069.1:0-9802 GCA_035284825.1 Cyanobacteriota bacterium | reverse complement strand
CAGTTGGTCTATGTAGCTGTCAGCCGGGCCAGTCAGGGGGTGTCGATCGAAGCGAGGCGGGCCCCCTTGGCGGAGCAAGAGCGATGGAGGAGCTGGCTCACGGGCATTGACGAGGGCACGGAGGACTTCATGTCTTAGATAAAAGAACTCGCATGGAACCCATCAGGGTGAGACAAACTCTGGGGATGAAATTTTGAAAAAAGAGTTACGGGCTATATTTTTTTGAGTCACTCAAGCCATCCAACGGCTGAAAAACTGATTAAGATTTGGCTGAGCACATTCATGCGATTGGTAAGGTTGAGGAGTCCCATGCACCCTCTGTTCATCATGCAGTCGAGATGAAAGGTATTCTGAGGACTCTCAAAAAAGGGTTGGCGGCTTTTTTGAATCGACTCCGCCGTTTCCCGAAAAAATCCTCCAAACACCTTCTCCCCCAGCACAAGCCTCGCTTTGCAAGCCTTCGTCCAGGGCAGCAACATTTCCAACTCCATGATGCTGACTATCTGGAAAAAATTCTTAGCGCCGAATTAGATTCCCAGGCCAATACAACCTCCTCAGCCGAGGATGGCCGGGGATGAAGCCTGGCTGATCCGCAGGCCCTCCACCCCCTGCCAGCCCACCAACAGGGCCAGCACCACACAAATCACCCCTAGCAGGGATTGACCGTAGCGATCAAGCCAACCTTTCATCCCACCCAACAGGGGCTCCAGCCGCTCTTGGCCCACCACAACGCAGGCCACCAGTGGCACGAGCAACAACAGGCTGGTCACTGCACTGAAACCCAGGCTCCACACCAGATCCTGCAGCCCATTCCAACCGGGCTTGAACAGCGCTCCAGCGGCCTTGGCATAGAGAAAGAGATCTTCAGGACCCGCCACCTGAAGGGCCGCACTGATCAGCAGGAGCAGGGGAAGGGGCATCTTGAGCAGGCGATCCAGCTGCTGACTCCATTCCGGCACCCCATCCAAGGCCGCCTGACGGGAGCGAAGGGTTTGCACACCCAGCGCCAGAAACGCTCCAGCCGCCAGGAGATCCAGTCCCGTGCGATGGCTGGTGCCCTTTTCCATGGTGAGCAACAACCCATGCCCCACCCCCAGCAGCAGCCCGATCACGAGGGCTGACATCAGCACCCAGGAGATCACCAAAAAACCACCCCTGCGCAAGGGGTGGGGGCCGAGCAGCAGCAGCACCAGCAGGGCCAGGTGGAGGGGGCTGAAGCCGATGGCCAGGGCATAGCCCATCAATTCCGCCCAGGGGGCATTCACCATCCAGTCCTCAGGTCAGCGGCGAATTTCAAACCAATCGCCCCCCGTGGGGGCAATGCGTCGGGCGTTCACACTGGTCACACGGGCCGGGATGGGGCCGTGCTCACACCACATCAACAGGGCCGTGAGGTTGAAGGGCTTCCCCTCCGCCTCCACTTCAACGGTTCCATCTGGCAGATTGCGCACCCACCCGCTGAGCCCCAGATCCTGGGCCGAGCGGCAGCAGGCCTCCCGGTACCCCACCCCCTGCACCTTGCCACGCACGGTCAGCCGCCAGCGCTCCGGGAGGGATGGAGAGGGGGAAACATGCGGCTGGAGAAAACGTCGCTCTGCGGCCGCTTCCCTCCGCCCGCGATGGCGGCGCCCAGCCGCAGGGGAATCATCGGGAAACCAGCCCAGTGGAGATGGAGCCAAGTGGCGTGCAGGGTCGGTGTGGTCCATCCCTCCATGCTCCTTTCAATACCCCAGCCTTCAAGTTGCCACATCGGGGCTCCACTTGGGGGCTGCAGTTGCCAACGGTGAAATTCGTGGCCGCCATAGCTCTCTCCCTGGCGCACCAGCAAGCCATCCCTTTGGGCCTGGGCCCTTCGGTAGCCCAGGCTGAGGGATCCGGGCCGCGCCTCGAAGGGCAGCAGGCCCGCCATGGGCCAGGCGGTACCTTGCTGATCTTCTAAGGAATTCCCCAGAAAAAGCAATCCACCGCACTCCGCGAGGATCGGCACCCCCTGGCGCCAGGCGTTCAGCAAGGAGCCTCTGCTGCGGCGGGCCGCGGCCAAGGCCGACCCATGCAACTCCGGATATCCCCCGGGCAGCACCACGGCGCCACAGCGCTCCGGCAAGGGCTCATCCGCCAGGGGACTCCACGGCCGCACTTCCAACCCAAGGGCTTCCAGCAGCTCAAAGGTTTCGGGATAGGTGAAATGAAAGGCCCCATCCCTAGCCACCATCACCGGCGGCTTGCCTCTCCAGGAGGGGAGCTCCGGGGAGACCCCCGCCAGGGCGGTGAGGATGGGATCCTCAAGCCCCCCACTCCCGTTGGCCTTGGAGGAGAGGAGGGGCCAGAGGCGATCCAGGTCGAGATGGGCTTCGGCCAGTTGAACCCACCCCTCCATCCGGGCTTGCAGGTCGTCCAGTTCATGGGGGGGGAACAGGCCCAGATGGCGGGAGGGCAGCTCTAGGGCGGGGTGGGGCGGGAGAACCCCCAGCAAAGGAACCTCGATGGATGTCAGCACCTCCTCGAGCAGGGCCCGATGGCGCTCGCTCCCCACCCGATTCAAAACGACCCCCGCCAGATTCACCCGGGGTGGGCCATGGTCGCGAAACCCCCTCACCAGGGCCGCCAGGGAGGCACTCTGGCGGGACGCCTCCACCACCAGCACCACGGGCAGATCCAGAAGGTGGGCCACCTGGGCCGAGCTCCCCTCCCCGGTGGGACCTCGACCATCGAAGAGACCCATCACCCCTTCCACCAGCACACGATCCGCCCGGCTGGCATGCCATTGGAAGGATTGCCGCACCCAGCCATTGCCGCAGAGCAAGGGATCCAAATTGCGGCATACCCTCCCAGCCACCCTGCCCAGCAACTGGGGATCCAGGTAGTCGGGGCCCACCTTGAAGGTCTGCATGCTGGCGCCCCGATGGCGGGCCACGGCGGCCAGAGCCAGGCTTAAGAGGGTTTTGCCGCTGCCGCTACAGGGTGCCGCAATCAGACAGCTCAAGACTTGGCTAAACCTTTGGCACCTAGAGCCGCGGGCAACAACTCCGCCGCCAGGGGTGCAGCCGCGGCCAGTAGGGGGTTGGTGGAGTCATGTCCCCCGCCAAGGAGGCGGGCCATCTCCTTCTCCTCACTCTCCTCAGGGGAGGGCACGATTTCCTCCGCGAGCTCCATGGCCGCCATGCCCCCTGCCTCCAGGCGCATGCAACCGCCACTCTCGGAACAGAGAATGACGCAAAGCGCGGGGCGCTCTTGGGGGTGGCAGATCAGACGCAGCCCCACGATTGCCCCTGGATGGGCCTTGGGGACCCCCACTGGTACGGGCATCAGGCGAAAACGAACCATCTCCCCATCCGTGCGCTGAAATTCAGCGGCGATTCCCGTGGGGGAGCCATCCACATCCACGGTGTAGGAACTCTCCAGGTGCCAGCCCAGGCGATCGGCCATCCAGGCCGCCAGAAGCAGGCCCTTGACGGGGTGATTGCCCTCCACATCGATATCCAACTGCACCACATGCTGGAGGGCATCCCGCCGGGAGGGGGGATCAAACACCATCGCCAGGGATTCCCTCCAGGCGCGGAGACGCAACCAGTTGAAGTCGTTCACGGCTTGGCCAGACTGGATGCGGTTCACCAGCACCTCCAGGCACCGGGCAGGTTGGCCGCGGGAGGTGTCGATCACCAGCCGCCTCGGCGGTGGCGCGAGGGCGGCCAGCAGCTCGGCGGGTTCATCCAAGCTGCTGTTCCACCACACCCAGCAGGGCAGGTCGTCCCGCACCAGGGGTTGCACCATCCCCATGGCCTGCTGCAGGGCGCCCAAACTGCCCCGCAACACCACCACATCCCCGCAGGCCGCCCCTGAGCCCCCCTCCTCAGGGAGGGGGCAATAGGCAGCCACCAGGGTTTCGAGGGGCTTGGCGGGATCGATGGTGGGCGCCAGGGTGATCAGCCTGCGGGGCATGTGGGTGCTGATGGCGCTATCCACAAATTGCCCGCGCAAATCCTGGGCCTCATGGCGTCCGGGTTGCTCCCCGATGGCCCAGGCCAAACTGGGATCCATCGGAGCCGTGCTGGGGGGAAGCCCCAAGCTGCCCACCAGATCCCGCGCGGAGGAGAGCACATCGGCCCGATCCAGGCCGGTGATCGGGCCATCCACCTGTCCCATCCGGACGAGTTGTTGCTCGAGCCAGGAGGGTTCCCAAACAAGCAGGGTGAAGGTGGCGGCTCCAGAGGCTCCTTCCAGCCCCTCGTGCCAGAGCTGCTGGAGGTAAGGCACCACCTCCACGGGAGGGATCTCGAGGGGGGCCTGGAGGGTGAGTTGGGCAGACATGGCAGCAGGCGGAGAGGGGATCGAAAGGGAACGGGGGGACGAGGAGGATCAGGGTCTGCGCCAGATCAGGCCGTCTTCGGCGAGCAGGTTGTCGGATGCGGCGGGCCCCCAGGTGCGGGATTCGTAGGGGTGGACGGGGAGCTGCCAGGGGGAATCTTCGATCAGTTTCAGCAGGGGCGTGTAGAGCCTCCAGGCGGCTTCCACCTCATCGCTGCGGGTGAACAGGGTGGGGTCGCCCAACATGGCATCCGCCAGAAGACGCACGTAGCCCTCATCCGAGGGTTCCCCAAAGGATTCGTCATAGCTGAAGGCCATGTCCACGGGACGGCTCCGCATGCCCGAACCCGGTGCCTTCACCTCAAACTTGATTTCAGCCCCCTCATCGGGCTGGATGCGGAGGATGAGTTGGTTGGGGGTGGGGGCCCCACCCGCCGCGTCGAAGAGATGGACGGGGGCTTCCCGGAAGGTGAGCACCACTTCGCTGAGACGTTTGGGCAGGCGCTTACCCGTGCGCAGATAGAAGGGCACCCCTTGCCAGCGCCAGTTGTTGATGAACAGCTTCATCGCCACGTAGGTTTCGGTGGTGCTGTTGGGATTCACCCCAGGCTCCTGCCGATAACCGGAAAGGGGGTGGTCTGCCGTCCCCCCTGCGCTGTATTGGCCACGCACACAGCATTTCCAGGCCTCATCCTCATGGGCGAGATGGGCGGCCTGGAGCACCTTGGCTTTTTCGTTGCGGATGGCCTCTGGATCAAAGCGTCCCGGCGGCTCCATGGCGGTGAGGGCCAGGATTTGGGTGAGATGGTTTTGCACCATGTCCCGCAGGGCACCAGAGGTTTCGTAGTAGCCGGCCCTCTCTTCGACGCCAACGGTTTCAGCGGCGGTGATTTGAACGTTGGAGATGTAGTTGCGATTCCAAACGGGCTCAAAGATTGTATTGGCAAAGCGTAAAACAAGTATATTTTGTACTGTTTCCTTGCCTAAATAATGGTCAATTCGGAACACCTGGCTTTCCTTTGCGCAGGCCTGCACAATCTTGTTCAGGCTCTGGGCACTGCCGTAATCCCGGCCAAAAGGTTTCTCAATCACCACCCTGCTGCGCTCCGGGTCGGCCAGGAGTCCAGCTGCCGCCAGGGCCCGACAGCCGCTGCCATAAAACTCCGGGGAGACGGAGAGATAAAAGGTGCGGTTGCCCCGGGTCGCCCGCAAATGGTCGAGGGAATCGAGGCGCTCCGCAAGCCGCACCAAGTGCTCGCTCTGCTGGAGATCAATGGGCTCGTAAAACAGCCCTTGGCTGAACTGCTCCCAAGCGGAACGGTGATCGGCGATCTCCTTGTCCAGGGCCTGTCCCATGCGCTGACGGAATTCCTCATCGCTCCAGGGGCGGCGAGCGCAGCCCAGAACAGAAAATTCGCTGGGAAGCCGCCTCTGGCGATAGAGCTCAAAGAGGGCGGGAACCAATTTGCGGTGGGTCAGGTCACCGCTGGCTCCAAAGATGACGATGCACTGGGGAGGGATCACCCGTTCCTGCCGAAGCCCCACCCGCAGGGGGTTGGTCAAAATCGCAGTCATGGTGATGGGACCGTTTTCTCTGGTTTAACGAGGCCAGGGCGATGGCGCCGCCAGAGGGGCTCCCCAGGGACCGTTCTGTGTGGGATCTCTGATCTTCGATCAGTAGGTTTCCACGTGCCAGCGTTCCTGCTTCTTGAGGCTGGGGCGGAGTTCAGACCAGTCGAGCCCTTTGGCCGCGGCGGCGGCGGTCATGGCTTCATCGATGCCTGGCTCCATGCCCTTCAAGCCGCACATGTAAACGTGGGTTTTGGGATCTTCAATCAGGCCAAAGATCTCATCGGCGTGCTCGAGCACCCGATCCTGGATGTACATGCGGCCGCCGGAAGCGTTTTGCTGTTCGCGGCTGATGGCCTTGGTGTAGCGGAAGTTTTCGGGATAGTGGCTGAGGTAGTTCTGGAAATCCTCTTCGTAGAGGAGATTTGGGGTGGTGGGGACACCCATAAACAGCCAGGCTTTTCCTCGGAACTGATACTCAGGATTTTTGGCCCGTTCCTCGGCGTCAAACATCCTGCGGAGATAGGCGCGCATGGGAGCGATGCCAGTGCCGGTGGCCAACATGATGATGTTGGCTTCTTCATCGGCGGGCAAGAGCATTTCTTTGCCCACGGGGCCGGTGATCTTCACCTTGGCTCCCGGTTCGATGTCACAGAGGAAGGTGGAGCAAACGCCGTTGATCGTTTCGCCATCCTTCTCGTATTGGAGCTGGCGCACACAGAGTGACACCGTGTTGTCGGCGCAGTTATCCCCGTGGCGGGTGCTGGCAATGGAATAGAGCCGCAGCTTGTGGGGCTTTCCGGCGGCATCTTCGCCATCGGGAATGATGCCGATGCTCTGACCCTCGATGTAGTGGAGATTGCCACCGGCGAGGTCGAAGGTGATGTGGTTCACCCGGCCGATGGCACCCTCGGCGAGCAGGCTGTAGTTGCCCGTCACCGTGCCGATGAAGGGATCTTTGGGCTTGTACAGATTGACGGGGATGTCGGCGTGGCTCACTGCTGACTTGGAAACAGGGGGTTGGGGGGCTGGGGTCGGCGCGGGCTGGGCTTCAGCCACCAGCTCAGACGGCGGCTGATGGTTGGACTGGGGGGCGGGAGCGCCCTCCGAACTGACGATTTTGATCCGACCACCTTTGCGGGCAATGGTCTGCATCAACGACTGCAGTTGCTGAAAAGGCACGGTCAGCGTGCGTTCCGCACGGCGCTGGGGCCCGGCACCGAAACTTTCCACCACGACGGTGAACATTCGATTGTCAGTGTTTGTGGCAGAGCCGGTGGAGACGCGCATCCCAGAGTTCCCAACGTCCTGGGGATCATAGGGAACGCACCAACCTCTCCGATTCCTGACAATCGGGCTAGCCTTGGCAACGACTGTCCGACACGTGTGGGCGTTAGCCAGGGCACATGTCGCTCCCCCCCTTCAGCGTCCCCTGGGCATCTCTTGACGCATCAGCTCCTGGACTTCTCACCCCCCAGCCTGCCCGGGCAGGCGCTGCAGCTCCCGTCCCCATCCGTCTGCAGTCTGGACACCATTCAGCAGGACATGGAGCGCCTGCCGAATGGGAAACGAAGGTTGGCCGTGCAATTGCGCCTGCCCACCGATCCCAGTTGGATCTGGAGGGTGTTGACCGATTACGACAATCTGCATCGATTCATCCCCAATCTTGAGCATTCCCGCGTGATTTGGCGCCGGGAACGCCAGGTGGGGGTGGAGCAGGTGGGTTCCCAAATGTTTTGCGGCCTGCGCTTCTCTGCCCGGGTGACCCTGGAACTGACCGAGGAGAAGGAGGATGGACGGTTGCCCTTCCGCATGACCCAGGGGGATTTTCGCTGCTTTGAAGGGGAATGGCGGGTGGGAGCCGACGAAGCCAGCAGCTGGTTGTTTTATGCCCTCCTGGTGCAGGGAAAGCCCGGCATGCCCATCAGCTTGATCGAGCAACGCCTACAGCAAGACCTGGCCAACAACCTGCGCGGGGTGCAACAGGAGGCCCAACGCCGGGAATCCATAGCCTGATCGCAGGTTTTGGATAGAAGGTTTATATCAATTTCAATACCCCCAAGGGGATTCGAACCCCTGTCGCCTCCGTGAAAGGGAGGTGTCCTAGGCCTCTAGACGATGGGGGCGAGGCCTCAGCGCACACCCTCATGGAGGAGGGTGGATCGTGCAGGGGGAGAGGCGTTGCGATTCTGTTTAAAGAACAAAACCCTCTTCCCGTTCTTGGGTGATCTGACCTGAAAACAACCTCCCTGGGTGGGAGAAAGTCATCCGGATGAACCCTTGAGAAGCCGATCGCTGAACATTTGAAAGCTAGGGGCTGGCAGGACCCTTCGTCAAGAAGCTGTCGCCTGATCGGGTCTCTCCGACGGGCCCGTCTGTCCGTTCCAGACAGGCACGGTGAAGTGGAAGCAAGCCCCCTCCCCAGGGTCAGACACCACCCATATCCTCCCCCCATGCACCTCAGCGATGCGCCGACAAACGGAAAGCCCCACCCCATAGCCGGAGGTATGGCCTGAGGTCTGGGGGAGCCGCACCCGATCCAGAAAAATCCGCTCCTGCTCCTCCCGGGGGATGCCCGGCCCGCTGTCGCAAATGCTCACCTGCACCCACTGGCTGGTGCGGTGGAGCAGAGTGAGCGACACCCGGCCCCCATCGGGGGTGAATTTGAAGGCATTCTCCAGAAGATTCAGCAACACCTGCCGCATTCGCCGCTGGTCGGCGTAGAGGTCGGGCAGATCGGCCGGGATGTCGGTGACCAGTTCCAGATTCCGGCCCACCCAGAGTTTTTCCAGCTCCAAGATGGCATCAGCCACCACCTGGCCGAGGGCCAGCCGCTGGGGGTTGAACAGGGCCTCCCAGCGCGTTGTCCCCACCTCCAGCAGATCCTTCGAGAGGGCCTCGATGTCGTCGAGGCGGCGGTGGAGCACATCCTGGAACCGAGCCTCATCGATCTGGCCCAGGCCGTGGCTCTGGAGCGCCAGCTTGGCGGCCGTGAGGGGGGTGCGCAGCTCGTGGGCCACCATGCGCAGCAGCCGTTCCTGCACCCCCAAGCGCTCAATCAGCGTTTCATTCTCCTGCCGCAACACCAGCAGCTGATCCTCCAGCTGCACCTCCCGCTGGGTGCGGCTGCCATCCATTTCGGCGGGGCGCAGGCTCATGCCCAGGCTGCTCACCACCTCCATCTGCTGCCAGCGGGGAAGCCAGGTGCGCACTTGGGTGGGGAGGGTGCTCCCGGCAAACACCTGTTTGGGCAGGGGTGAGAGCTTCACCAACGCTGGGGTGGCCACCAGGCGGTGCAATTCCAGCAATTCGGGGTGCTTGGCCGGATCCACCACCTCCAGGCTCACATCAAAGCCCTTGTCTTCCGCCCGCAGCAGGCTCACCAGGTTGCGCAGGTTGGGCGTGGCGAGGTGATGGGGATTGGCCAGCAACAGCAATCGCAGGCTTTGGCGGCCGCTCGAAGCCCCAGCCTCCTGGCCCCCAAGGGGCCCGCTTGCCGGCGCTTCCTCGCCCACGCTCACATTCCCGGCCTCCGCATCGATGGACTCCTGCACACCTTATGGAGTTTTCAGCACCTGCCCACTGTGGTTGCTATGAAGGAGGTGTCCCCAGCCGGCATTAGCCGCGCCATGACCCCTTCCAACGAGCCGCCGGGGGCTGATCACCAACAACAGCTCGCCCAGATGCTGGCTTCGGCCAGGGTGTCTCCCGTCGTGGCTCCTACCCCCACCCCGGCCCCCCGCAGTCGCATCCAGCTCGACAGCAGCCTGCGCCGCTGGTTTTCCCGCAACCTGGGGCTGTGGCGCTCCAGACGGCTGTATTTCTTCACAGACGGGGATGTCTTGCGGGTGGACATGATGCTGCGGGTGGAGAGCTTCAGTGAACCGATTGAGGGGGAAGCGGCTTACCGCTTCACCTGGTGGCCGGA
>JAYKHG010000068.1:0-10156 GCA_035284825.1 Cyanobacteriota bacterium | reverse complement strand
AACAGATTCACATCCCTTTCTAATTGATCCAATGCATCCAGATCCATGACCCCAGGGAGAATCACCAATCCATCCCTAAGGAACCGAAAGACGGCATCAGAATAGAGCCGTTGTGCGGTCTCGGGATCGTCCCGATAGAGACGCTCGGCGAGAGTCAGGCTAGGCGTATAGGCCTCAGGCAGCATGATTTGAGAGTTCCCATAGCGTTGACGCACAACTTATCGAGACTTCCCACAAACTGACGAACTTGTGCCCGCGCCCGCTTACAATGGGTCCTAACTCATACTCACTCCGGATTAGGACGGACAAGGACGAATGGCGCGCGATCCCGGCCGGGTTCTGATTTTCGACACCACGCTCCGCGACGGAGAGCAATCCCCTGGGGCCAGCCTGAACCTGGAGGAAAAACTCGCCATCGCCCAGCAGCTGGCCCGCCTCGGTGTGGACATCATCGAGGCGGGATTTCCCTTCGCCAGCCCTGGCGACTTCAACGCCGTGCAGCGCATCGCCGCCACGGTGGGCACCCCGGAGGGCCCAGTCATCTGCGGACTAGCGAGGGCCGCCTCAGGCGACATTAAAGCCTGTGCGGAAGCCGTTGCCCCAGCGGCCCATCGCCGGATCCACACCTTCATCGCCACCAGCGACATCCACCTGGAGCACAAATTGCGCAAGAGTCGCTCTGAGGTGCTGGACATCACCAGGGACATGGTGGCCTATGCCCGGTCCCTGGTGGACGATGTGGAATTTTCCTGTGAGGACGCTGGCCGCAGCGATCCCGACTACATGCATGAAGTGATCACCGCCGCCATTGAGGCGGGGGCCACCACCATCAACATCCCTGACACCGTGGGCTACGCCACCCCGGCCGAATTCGGTGAGCTCATTGCCGGCATCAACCGCTGCGTGCCCAACATCGATCGGGCGGTGATCTCCGTCCATGGCCACAACGACCTGGGGCTGGCGGTGGCCAACTTCCTGGAGGCCGTCAAACATGGCGCCCGCCAGCTCGAATGCACCATCAATGGCATTGGCGAGCGCGCGGGCAATGCCTCCCTCGAGGAGCTGGTGATGGCCCTGCACGTGCGCCGCAGCTATTTCAATCCCTTTCTCGGCAGGCCAGCCCACAGTGCTGCCCCCCTGACGGCCGTCCGCACGGAAGAGATCACCAAAACCTCCAGGCTGGTCTCCAACCTCACCGGCATGGCCGTGCAACCCAACAAAGCCATCGTGGGCGCCAATGCCTTCGCCCACGAATCAGGCATCCATCAAGACGGTGTGTTGAAACACCGGCTCACCTACGAAATCATCGACGCCCGCACCGTTGGGCTGGCTGACAATCGCATCTCCCTCGGGAAGCTCTCGGGGCGCAGCGCTTTTCGGGCCCGGATGGAAGAGCTTGGCTACCACCTGGATCGGGATGACCTGGATGAAGCCTTCGCCCGGTTCAAGGAGCTCGCGGATCGCAAACGAGAAGTGAGCGACCGGGATCTGGAGGCCATCGTGAGCGAGCAGGTGCAGCTGCAGGATGAAGCTTGCTTTCAGCTCAAGCGGGTGCAGGTGAGCTGCGGGACCGGGCTGCTGCCCACCGCAACGGTGACCTTGGAAAGCCGCGACGGTGACGAGCGCAGCCAAGCCGCCATCGGCACCGGGCCGGTGGATGCGGTGTGCCAGGCCCTCAATCAGTTGGCCCAGGTCCCCAACGAACTGGTGGAGTTTTCCGTGAAAAGTGTCACCGAGGGCATTGATGCCATGGGGGATGTCACCATTCGGCTCCGTCGCAACGGGGTTCTTTACTCTGGCCATGCCGCCGACCCCGACATTGTGGTGGCCGCAGCCCAGGCCTTCGTTAATGCCCTCAACCGATTGATGGCCGGCGAGCAGCGGACGCCCCTTCACCCCCAGAAAACTCCCCTCCCGGCGGCAGAGCTGCCAGTGGCAGAGCTGCCAGTGGCAGAGCTGCCCCGTTGATGAATTTTCCTGATTCTCGCCGCGGTTCCCTTGGCGCCGTCCTGCAGATGGCGCTCCTGCTGCTGATCGCCCTGCTCACCCTCCTTCCCCTGCTCTGGTTGGTGAGCACGTCGTTGAAAAGTCCCGCGGAAGACATCTTCACCAGCCCCCCCGCCCTGCTGCCAAGCCAGCCAAGCCTTCAGGCCTATGGCAGGTTGTTTAAGGACAATCCGATGGTCACCTACCTGCTGAACAGCACGGTGGTGAGCGGCTTGGCGGTGGTGGCCAACCTGCTCTTTTCATCCCTGGCGGCCTATCCCCTGGCCCGCCTGCAGTTTCGGGGCCGAGCTGCCGTGTTGGCGGTGGTGGTTGCCACGGTGCTGATCCCCTTTCAAGTGGTGATGATCCCCCTCTATGTGTTGATGGTGAAGATCGGCCTGCGCAACTCCTTGATGGCCCTGGTGCTGCCCCAGGCCACCACGGCGTTTGGCATTTTTCTTTTGAGGCAGAGTTTTCTTTCCGTCCCCAAGGAGCTGGAGGAAGCGGCCCGCATGGATGGCTGCAGTGCGATAGGGGAATGGTGGAATGTGTTGATTCCCGCTGCCCGACCAGATCTCATCACCCTCGGAATGCTCACTTTCATCGGCACTTGGAGTGATTTCCTCTGGCCGCTGATCATTCTGGATGATCCCAATCGTTACACATTGCCTTTGGGATTACAGCAGCTGGCTTCAAGCTTCTCGCTGGATTGGAGGCTCGTGGCAGCTGGCTCTGTCATTTCGATTCTGCCGGTGCTGGTCCTGTTTCTTCTCCTGCAAAAAACAATTCTCCCCACCGCCACGGCAGATGAGGTGAAGGGTTGAGAACGCCTGCAGTGGATCTGATCTGAATGGAATCCCTTTAGGGCCTAGTGGGTGGTTGGAACGCAGCTGGCTCGTTGCTGGACTTGGAGGCACCAAGGTTATCGAGTTGATCGTCCCGGAGGTTGGATTCCAAGGCTTGGAGCCGTTTGATGATCATCACCTGCTGCGCAGCCAATTCTGGAGAGTCCACCATCCGGGTGCGATCAAGGGCATCCATGCGCTCATAGAGGCGGGCAATCCTGCGATTCGCATCCTGCACTTGCGACAGTTGGTTCAAAAACAACACCAGCAGTGCCGTGGTCAGGGTCAGCTGCAACCACTGCAGCCAGCGGAACCTGCCTCCCCCTTCGGGTCCCACGGGGTGAAGGTTCTCCGCTTCTGGGGCGTAGCTATCGAGGGGGGTACGCATGGCACATTCACTAGGATGCTTAGTATCGTGCCGCACTTTTGGCTTGTTGACGGTCTGGGCTTGTTGGGCCTCATCGACCGGCCTGCGGCTCCACTCGGCCCCTGGACTCTGGGGATGGCCTTGGAGGTGGCGCTGGGGGCGATCTTCGGCGCATGGATCCGCTTCAGTGTCACCCAAGTGGGTGCCACCACCTTGCGCCAACGCTCCTGGGCCACCTGGGGGGTGAACATGGGGGCTTGCTTCCTCATGGGTTTGCTGGCCGGCCTCGGAGCCCATCGGCCCAGCCGGGAGCTCCAGTTGATCTTGGCGGTGGGTTTTCTGGGCAGCTTGAGCACCTACTCCACGCTGATGGCCCAATTGGTCAGCACCTGGCAAAGACGTGCCAGGGGAGAGACGTTGGCCCTGGCGGGTGCCTCCCTGTTGGGGGGTCTGCTGGCCTGTCAGATCGGGCTTGTGCTGGGGAGGAATCCCCCTTGAAACCGATCCACCGAGGACTGGCCAGGGCTTTGGCATGGGTGGCCATCGGCGCCATCCCAGGCGCTCTGCTCCGCTGGGTTCTGCCCAGCACCCTGGCGGCCAACACCCTGGGATGTTTTGTCGTTGGGGTCAGCGGCCTGCTGGGCTCCCCATCCCCCCGTCGGACATGGCTTCTGGGGATTGGCTTTGCCGGCTCCCTCACCTCCTTCAGCACCTGGATGCTCGAGCTGGTGAGGCATTTGGAATCCGGGCAATGGGTGGCTTTCCTGGTCCAAATCCTCCGCGATGGGGTCCTGGGGCTTGGAGCCCTGCACCTGGGAGCCAGTCTCCATCGCTATTGCCATCGGCATCGCAGGTCCTCGCCCTGATGCAACACATGGCCGGTCTTAGGCCCTGAAACCCTTCGCCGATGGGAGGGGATAGGCAATGCGCCGATGGCGCATCCTGCGCCAAACCCGCACAAACGCCCGGATGATCAGCTCCAGTTCAGCTCTGCTAATCCCACTGGCCGCCAGCTGACCATCTTCCTGTCGGGCTTCCACGATCCGCCGAACCGTGGTCGTGGCCTGGTCTTCGCTGGTGTCGGGTGGCAAGGCCCTCAGGGCGGCTTCACACCCGTCGGCCAACATCAGGATGCCTGTCTCCCGACAACGGGGAATCGGTCCGCGATAGCGGAAATCGTCTTCGCGAACGGGACGGTCCCGTTGGCGCGCCTGGTGGAGGAAATAACCCATCTTCAGGGTGCCCTGGTGCTCGGGAATGAAGTCGGCCAGGGGTCTGGGCAAGTGATACCGGCGGGCCAACTTCAGCCCTTCATCCACATGGGCCTGGAGGATCTCCGCACTGGCATAGGGATCATTCAGGGTTTCATGGGGATTGCCGGCCCCATCTTGGTTTTCGATGAACCACTGGGGGCCGTGCAGTTTGCCCACATCGTGATAAAGAGCGCCGGTGCGAATCAGATCCACATCCGCCTGAATGGCACGGGCCCCCTCTTCGGCTAGACCCAAGATCATCAATGTGTGCTCGAAGGTTCCTGGGGCCTCCGTCGACAACCGACGCAGCAATGGCCGCTCCAGATCCGCCAGCTCCATCAGGCGCGCCCTGGTGAGCAAACCGAAGAAGCTCTCCACCAATGGCGCTAGCAGCAACCCCGCCATCAGCAATCCGCCCACGATCAGGGCCTCATTGAAGAGATCCTGGCTGCGGGGCAAGCGGGAGTCCCCATCGCTGAAGAGTCCTGCCACCTGCACCAGGGAGGCCTGCAGCAGCAGAGCAGCCGCAGGCAGCAGCAAAGCGAGCTGGAGCAATTGGGCCCGGTTGCGTTGCCGCCCCGCAAAAAACGCTGCGAAGGTGGCCACCGCCACCGCCAACAGTTGACGCCACTGAACCACCGGGTCGAGGGGAATGGGCCAGAGCAGGCTCGCCACCGCCAACCACACCAGGCCTGAGGCTGTTCCCAGACCTTGGGCCAGCAGCAGGGTCGGGGGAACGAGCAGGGCCATGGGTGAAGCCTGGGTGCCCAGCCAGAGCTTGAAGCCCTGCACCACCAGGAGCGTGGCCAGGGCAAGCAAGGCCTGGCGAGGCTCCAAACTGGCTCGCCAACGGCGCATCGCCAACACCATCACGCCACAGGCGGCCATCGCCTCTGCGAAATGACCAAGCCAGGCCAGGGGTTGCGGGCGGCGATTGATCAGGCCGAAATAATCCAGCACATCAAACGACTGTGAGCTGATGGGCTCACCCTGACGTGCGATCAGATCCCCAGGACGCACGCTGATCGTGGGCAATCCCCCTTGATTGAGCAGTTCTTCAATCCTCTGTTGCTTGAGGAAATGATCGCCACGGAGATTGGTGCGCCCTTGAAGGCTCCGCACCACTAAACGGCTGCCCAGACTCCGGCCTGGCAAGGGTTGATCCTCGAGGTGCATCCGCGCGGCGCCCAGCAGGGATCGATCCGCCAGGGAGGACACCACCCCCTGGCTCAACATCCTCAATTGGGCCTTCTGCACGGCCTGTTGCCAGCTCAGCAGCTGCTGGGGAGTCAGCTGGAGCAACCAGGTGCGCTCCGCCGCCGACAGGTTCAGCGGGTCCAATCGGGGCTGGGGACTGGAGATCTGGAGCAGAAGCTCCTTCAACAGAGCATCCAGCCCGTCCTGGAGTTGGCGGCTGGCCGTCTCATCCACCACCTGCACCTGGGAACGGGCGCCGATCAGGCTGCGCCGCTGCTCAAGGGCCACGCTGTCGATCACCCGGGCCTCTCGGGGAGCCCGGAAAGAAAAGGGAGAGGGCACTCCCGGCATGAGGCTGGGTTGCAGCAACCAGGGCCAACTGCTCACCAGGGCCACAAGCAGGGCGGCGAGCACCACCCCCGTTACCCCCAGCGGGCTCCAAGGGACGATCGCCTGACGGGGCCGCTCCAATCGCAACAGCCACCTCCAGAGCTTGCGTCTGAACCTGTGGATTGGGGGCAAAACCTGCGCCACTGAGGGCTTCACGAGATCACAACTTAGCCATGCTTCCCCTTGGAGTGATGCGTTGGCCTTCATGCTGGAAGGTGGACGTTCCCAAGCCCCCGCATGGCCGCTGTTCTCGATGGACGTCGCCTGGCCGCAGACATCGAGCAACGGTTGAGTGTTGTGATCAAGGCAGGTGTCCAGGCGGTTGGCCGCCCACCTGGCCTGGCGGTGCTGCGGGTGGGAGATGACCCCGCCAGTGGCGTCTATGTGGCCAACAAGGAGAAGGCCTGCGACCGCATTGGCATTCGCAATCTGGGGGGCCACCTCGATGCCGCCACGTCCCCCTTGGAAGTGCAGGCCACCATCGAGCGGCTCAATGGGGATCCGGATGTGGATGGCATCCTCCTGCAGCTTCCCCTCCCCCCTGGCCTGGAGGAAGGGCCCCTGTTGGCGGCCATCGATCCGAGGAAGGATGCGGATGGGTTGCACACCCTCAATCTGGGCAGGCTGGTGAAGGGAGAGCCTGGCCCCCGCAGCTGCACCCCCGCTGGAGTGATGGCACTCTTACGCCAGGCCGACATAAAGCTCGAGGGCTGCCGGGCGGTGGTGGTGGGGCGCAGCATCCTGGTGGGCAAACCCATGGCCCTGATGCTCCAGGCCGCCAACGCCACCGTCAGCGTGGCCCATTCCCACACCCGTGACCTGGGGGAGCTCACCCGGCAGGCCGAGGTGTTGGTGGTGGCTGCGGGACGGCCGCGCATGATTCGTGCGCACCATGTGAGCCCCGGGGCTGTGGTGGTGGATGTGGGCATCCATCGTGTGCCCCCTGGGCCGAACGATGCTCCATCCGCCAAGGGCAAGCTCTGCGGTGATGTGGACTGGGACGAGGTGGAGCCCCTCGCCAGGGCCATCACCCCGGTGCCAGGCGGTGTAGGCCCCATGACCGTGGCCATGCTGTTGGTCAACACGGTTGTGGCCTGGAGCCGCAGCCATGGGTTGGCCCATGGCCTGGACGATCTGGTGAGCTGAGGCGGGGGGACCCATCCCCTGCCCAACCCGATGGATGAGAGAATCCGCCAGCCGACGCCCCCACCCGCCATGACTGCGGCGGTCCACACGTCCTTTGACTTCGGCGCCTACATCCAGGCGGCCAGGGAGAGGGTGGAGGTCGCCCTCGATTCCTCCCTTGGACCCGAGGAACCGGAAAACCTCCGAGCAGCGATGCGCTACTCCCTACTTGCGGGGGGGAAGCGGTTGCGTCCGATTCTTTGCCTGGCCGCCTGTGAGCTGGCAGGGGCCCCCGCTGATCTGGCGATCCCCACGGCGGTGGCGCTGGAAATGATCCACACCATGTCGTTGATCCATGACGACCTGCCAGCCATGGACAATGACGATCTGCGGCGGGGACGCCCCACCAGCCATAAACAATTCGGGGAGGCCATGGCGATCCTGGCCGGCGACGCCCTCCTCACCCGGGCGTTCGAAATGGTGGCCCTGCGCAGCCCCGGGGTGGAGCCCCAGCGATTGCTGGCGGTCGTCGGTGAGCTCTCGCGGGCGGCCGGCGCCCCAGGGTTGGTGGGCGGCCAGGTGGTGGATTTGGATTCGGAGGGCAAGGATGTGGAGCTTCACACCTTGGAATACATCCATGTTCACAAAACCGGAGCCCTCTTGAGGGCCTGCGTGGTCTGTGGGGCGCTCGTGGGTGGAGCCGATGAGGCCCTGCTGACGGCTCTGGGGATTTACGCCAGGGGCATCGGCCTGGCGTTCCAGATCATTGACGACATCCTCGACCTGACGGCCAGCAGTGACGTGCTTGGGAAAACTGCCGGTAAGGATTTGGCCGCCGATAAAACCACCTACCCCAAGCTGTTAGGACTGGAGGAGTCTCGAAAGCGGGCCGATGGGCTTGTGATCGAGGCCAAGGCGGTTTTGGAGCCCTGGGGTACCAGTGCCCAGCCCCTGCTGGCCCTCGCCGACTACATCACCAGCCGCGATCGATGAACCATCCGCTGATCGACATCTTTGACAATGCCGTTTTGGCCTGGGGGCTTGCCGCCTGCGGCGTGGCCCAGCTGTCCAAGCTGTTGATCGAAGCAGTGGTCCATCGCCGCTGGCGCCCCGGGGTCTTGGTGGAAACCGGTGGCATGCCCTCCAGCCATTCCGCCCTGATGACGGGCACGAGTGCGGGCATCGGCTGGCTCCATGGGTTTGGCGATCCCCTCTTTGCCCTGGCGGCTGCCATCACCTTCGTCATCCTGTATGACGCCAGTGGAGTTCGCCGGGCGGCCGGATTGACCGCGGCCCGGGTGAATGGATTGCCGGATGGTCTCTGGGACACCCATCCGGTCAAGGGGGAGGCGGATCAGGAAGCGGTGTTCAACCCCCTGAAGGAAAACCTGGGCCACACCCGCTGGGAAGTGCTGGTGGGTAGCTTGATTGGCCCCGCGGTGGCTCTCCCCGGGCTGGTCTGGGCAGGGTCCCCCCTGCATGTGGTTCGTAGCCTCTTCCCCCAGATCGGGTGAAGCCCCACCTCCCCTCTGGCCCCTTGGAAGCTGGCCTCACTGGGGATCAACGGGCTGCTGCTGAGGCCTTCGCCACCTGGTTGGCAGGCCCAGCGGACGGCACCCCCTTTCTCCTTCGGGGCTATGCGGGGACGGGCAAAACCTTTCTCTCCATGCGTCTGCTCGTTCAAGCCGAGGCTTCAGACCTCTGCTGGACCGTGGTGGCCCCAACCCACAAGGCCGTGGGAGTGCTGCGCGACCACCTGGAGCAGGTGGGACTGCAACCCACCTGGTTCCCCTCCACCATTCACCGTCTGCTGCGATTGAAGCTGAGGCGGGAGGGGGATCGGGAACGTTGCGAAGAAACCTCCCAAACCGCCACGGCGCTGGAGCATCTGCACCTGGTGCTGGTGGATGAGGCCTCGATGGTGGATGGCCAACTGCTGGACATCACCCTGCGGTGCGCCCAGCCCTTTCGTTGCCGATTGGTGTTCATCGGCGATCCCGCCCAGCTTCCACCCGTGGGTGAGCGGGAAAGTCCTGTGTTTTCCCTATCCCGGGTGTGCCAGGCCTCCCTCACCCATGTGGTGCGCCATCAGGGGCCCGTGCTTCGCCTGGCCACTGGGCTGCGGCTGGGGGCGCTGCCCAGCAGCCGCCCCCCCCTGTTGCCGCCCCACCGCACGGCCAGGGGGGTGGTGGCCCTGCTGGATCCGCAGGACTGGCTCCTGGCCGCCCAGATGGCCCTCCGTCGGAGCAAGGAAACCGACAATCCGGATCTCACCCGGATTCTTTGCTACACCAATCGGCGTTTGGAGCAGCTGGTGCCCTTCGCCAGAAGGGCCCTCCATGGGGCCATGGCCGATACGACCCCTGTGTTGCCAGGGGAAGTGCTGATCACCCGATCAGCTGTCATGGCCCCTGCCTGCATGGAGGATGCTTCCGCTCCAGAGGATCCAGAGCTATGTCTGAGTTCCAACCGGGAGGTGGTGGTGCGGGATGTGCAGCCAGGCCAGTTTCTCCTGGCTGAGTGGGGACTCAACAGCGCCGATCTGGAGGGAGACAGCTTGATTGAGACCCTGATGGTGCGTGTGGATGCGGGGGACGGACAGCTCACCCTTCGTCTCCTGCCACCCATTGGCAGTGCCTCCCGAGAGGTGTTGGATCGGGCCCTGCAGCGGCTGAGAGGAGTGGCCAAAAGTTTGGGAAAACAGGAGGCGCGCAGCCACTGGCGTCAGTTTTTTCTGCTCCGCGATGCCTTTGCGTCCCTTGGCCCCGCAGCGGTGCTCACCGTGCATCGCAGCCAGGGCAGCACGTTTGGGGAGGTGTTTGTGGCAGAGGATGTGTTTTGGCCGAAGGATGAGCAACTTCGTCGCCAGTTGGTCTATGTAGCTGTCAGCCGGGCCAGTCAGGGGGTGTCGATCGAAGCGAGGCGGGCCCCCTTGGCGGAGCAAGAGCGATGGAGGAGCTGGCTCACGGGCATTGACGAGGGCACGGAGGACT
>JAYKHG010000067.1:0-7695 GCA_035284825.1 Cyanobacteriota bacterium | reverse complement strand
TGGCCTCCCTGGATCCGCTATTAGACGGATTCGGCGCAGGCCCATCTTGCCTCGATGATGCCCTTGCCTATCTGAATCGCCTGGCGGCCAGCGCGGGGGATGGAGACTCCGGCAAGGCCGAGACGGGTGCGATGGTGGAGTGGATTGAAATCTGGCGCAGTGCCGGTGGCAACCGGGCCACCCTTCGCCTCATGGTGCAGAGCGTGCTGGCGGAACGAATGAGCCTGGAGGGGTGAATCCATCGGCAAGGCCGGTGATGTCACGGTCATTCCCTGTGAGAGACCTGTCGCCATGGGCGGCGGCAGTAAACAATCCGGGAACCTTTGTGGTGCCTCTCTGTTTGTGAGTCGTTACTCTTTCGCCGCAGACTTTGTTTCCCTGATCCCATGCTTCGCTCCCTCTCCCTTGGGATTGGCGGATTCCTTCCCGCCCTGATGCTCCTGCCCGCGGGGGCGGCAGAGCCTCCGCGAGCCGCGGCGAGGGCGCGCATGGAGCCGATCACGCTGGCGGAGGCGAGGGCCTTGGGGCCGATTGCCCAGCAGGTTGAACCCTTGCCCGCCAGCGAAGCCCCGCAAGCCGCTGAATCCTCTCCCCCCGCGCCCTCCCCCTGGGCGGGCACGGTGGAGCTCTACGGCTTCGTGCCATTGAGGCTCACCTCCGTGGTGAAGCGCGGTGCCACCGAACGGAATCTCTCGGGCCTGCTCGAGAATCGCAAAGACGACCTCAAGCCGGGCCTTCTCGGCGGCCCGGCCCCTACCCCGCCGGAGCAGCTTCCGGATCTCACGTTCCCCAAGCGGTGGAAGGGCCTGCGGGGCAAGCTCCCCGACACCATCGAAATCCCTGGGTTCACCGCCTTCACGGATGTGGGGCTGGGCGCGATCCTGGAGCACCTTACGGATGCCTTCGCCATCCGCGGCAGTGTGGAATACAACCGGATCGGTTTTCAGACCGATTTGAGCTATGTGGGCATGGCCGGCCAGTCCGCCCGCGAGGTGCTGCGCCAACGCCGAGTATTTCCCAACCTGCCGGTGCCCACCCGCACGCTGAAAGCCCAGGTGGCCGTCACCCAGGGCATCTACGACTTTGCCCTGCGCTACCGCTTGGGCGAGCGGGAGCGGGCCATCGGCACTGCCGGCGCGACCACCGTGATTCCCTATGCGGGCGTGCGGGTGCTGGATCTGGGGCTGGACACCACAACCACCTTTGAGGGCCCCCTGCTGAAGCGCTCCAGCAACAAGAGTTTTGGCAGCCCCATTGCCCAGCCCCTGCTTGGCTTGCAGGGGCAGGTGTTTGTCACACCCCGTTTGCGGCTGTTTGCCCGGGGGGATCTGGCGGGCTTTGGCGCCAATGGCACGGTGGACATGTCTGGCAATGCCCAGGCCGGGGTGGGCTACGCCATCGGCAATTCCACCCAGCTGGATCTCTCCTGGCGCTATCTCTACCTGGCCCGCGACAACGGCCAGACCCCTGACGCGGCCTACACCATTGATCAAAATGGGATTGAAATGGGATTGAAAGTGTTCTTCTGAACCTCACTGGGTCTGGCGGATGCGGCGGCGCAGCTGCCGGCTCCAACCCCAGACCCCAGCGGCCCCCAGCACAGGCAAGGGACCGGGCACGGGAGCCTGGTAGTTATCGGCCTTGTATTTGTAGGCATGCAGCACACCAGGGAGGAGCGTGTAGCCGATCGGCACGGGCCCTTTGTCTACGCCATTTAGGAGGTTTGGGCTGCCGATGTCCCGCTGCAGGCTGTTGCCATTGAAATCGAGATAGACATCAAATTGCTGTCCCGATCCCGACTGGGTGACGGAGTAGTCGTTGTCTGTGCCAGCGAGAAGGACATAGCTGAGGTCATCAAGAACGGGCCCAATGGCAATGCCTTCCCATTTCTCTGGCAGTTTCCCATTCGGAAGAACCGTGTTTGCGGCCAGATCAACGACGGGGGTGGACTCCTTCTTGAGCACAGGGATCACACCCGAGGGCAGGGAGTTCTCACCCAGCTGGATCTCCGCCGCTGGACCCACCAGCTTAGTGGCCCCATTCAAACTGATTTCAAACACCCTCTTGCTGCCCACCTTCCTTGCCCCAGCGGGATCGTCCTCCGGTCCAATGCCCCTGTTATCGCGCTCCAGCACTAAAAATCTCTGGTTGCCATCCCCATCGGGGCCAAGGGCAACGAGGGCGGAGATGCCGATGTTACGGCCCTGGCGGGGATCAGTGGCGGTGGCCGTGCCGCCGGCGGCTTCGATTCGTGCCTTCACGGCGGACTGAAGCTCCAGCTGGTAGACATATTGACCCGTGGATTGACCTGAAGCGTAGTCAAATTCCACAATGCGCACGTTGCGGCTATCCCTCCCATCCCTGGTGCCTTTTTCGTTGAACAGGGGGTCTTGGAACACCGCATAGGCCGTTTTCCCATCGGGGGAAATGGCCAAACCTTCGAAGCCGCGGTTATCTTGGCGTCCTCCCACAGGATTGTTGTCGCGGGTCGCCACATAATCCGTTCCTGCGGCCGTTCGGGGAACGAGATAGGACGGAGTTTCAAATCGGCGCATGAATTTGCCATCACGGTCAAATTCAATGAGGGATGGGCCATATTCATCCGCCACTAAAAAAGTGCCATTGCGTGGGTGGATCACCAAACCCTCGGGATCAAAGGAGTTGCCTAGGATGGATGAATTGCCGTTCAACAGCAGGGGGTTTTGGCCATTGAAGGGTTGACCAGAAACATCCTTGAATTTGATGGTCTCTTGGATAGAGAAGTTAGACACCGCACCCGTAATGGGATTGACATCCAGGCCGAAACGTTGCACACGGGTCTGGTAATCCAGAAGGCCACCCCCTGGGCCACGGTCAGAAAGCGCCCACCATTCCTGACGATTGGGATCGTAGTAAAGATCGGAAAAGTAACCCACCCTGCCACGATCTGATGTCACATCGTTCGAAAGATCGAGGGCATTGCCGGGCAAGGTCAAACCATTTACGAACGTGGCCTGCGCCAGGGATGGAGAGCTGCCGACAACTACAGCGGAAAGGGCTAGGAGCAGATGACGAAACAATGAACTTATGCAAACTTTGTTATGCTATTTAAGACAGGATAAAAATACGTTATCATCAGGCTAAAGGCACGTTAAGGCTTGCCTGCACCCGTTATTGTTGCGATTCAATAACCGGCCGTAGTCTATTCAGAATCGCTGCTTGCAATCCATGAATCGACGCACACTCTTGTTTCAGATTCTGGGGGTGGGTGGATCGGGATTGTTGTTATCACCACGCTTGGCCAAAAGTCAGGCGGAAGGAGTTCACCCCCTTGGCCCCTTCCCTCCCCTTTCCATGCCCCTGCCCCTGCCGACGGATGGCATGGACGGGGCGACACAGCGCCAGGTGCTCTCCCGCACCAGCCTTGACGACCGCCTCACGGTGCCCGAAGGATTTCAGGCTGACGTGTTGGCGGTGTGGGGAGATTCGTTGGCGGGTGGGCGATTCGGATTCAACAACGACTACCTGGCCTTCTTTCCCCAAGCCGATGGAACGGCCCTCCTCACGGTTAACTTCGAATACATCAGTTTCCGTCCCTGGCGAGAAGCCCTGGCGGAAGTGCTGACGAACCCTCCACCGGTGCAAAACCTCATTGATGCTCTGGCCCCTCAGGAGGGCCGGATCGACGCCTCGAGCCTCCCTCCGGATCATCCATGGCTGCCGATGGTGATGGCCGTGGCGACGGCGGCCATGGAGGACCTGGGCGTTGGTGTGATAAGCCTCGAGCGGGTTCACCATGGCCGTTGGCGACGGACGACAGGGACCATGGACAGGAGGATCACGGGTCTGAGTGGCCTGAAGGATGCCCAAAAGCGCCTCCACTGCAGCGGGCCGGCGGCGGCGGTGTTCCGGCGGCGGCAACGGATGGGCTACGACGATGGGTTAGGCGATCGGGTGATCGGCACCTTCGCCAACTGCGCTGGGGGACGAACACCCTGGGGGACCCTGCTCACTGCCGAGGAAAACATCCAGGATCAGGTGGTGGAGGCGGTCCATGCGGATGGATCCTCCCCTCCACCCTCCCAGCGCCCTTTTCGCTGCGATGAAGAACGCCTCTCAGGACTTGGCAACCCCTTTGGTCTGGCGGGCAACAAATATGGCTGGATGGTGGAAGTCGACCCTACACATCCCAACAGCCCCGCGGTAAAACACAGCTGGCTGGGGCGGTTTCGCCATGAGGCCGTGGCCATTCGGGCCGTCACTGGCCTCCCCCTCCAGGTGTATTCCGGGTGCGATCGCCATGGCGGACACCTCTACCGTTTCGTAAGCCAAGGGATCGTTTCCGATCCCGCGGATCCAGCCAACTCTCGGCTCCTGGAGGAGGGGCGGTTGGAGGTGGCCCGCTTTGAGTCCCCGGGGAGCGATGGATGGGGGAAAGGACGCTGGTTGCCCATGGATCCATCGAGTCCAGTGGATCCTGCCCTGCCAAGCCATCTTGGGCAATTTGGCATCAAGCAACCCACCCTGGTGCCCCATGGCGACCGGAGCCGCGCGGGTGCGGAAGCATTGGTGGACGATGGTGCGGTGAATCGCTACCGGAGCCGCTACCACACCCTGGCAGACCTCTACCTTGGAAGAGGGAACGAGCAGATGGGGGCCATCCTCATCGATGCCCACCTGGCCGCCAATGCCATCGGCGCCACACCCACGGCCCGGCCGGAAGACACGGAGTTGGATCCCAGGAGCGGTGCCCTGTTGATCGCCTTTACCGCCGCCGGTCGCGACGAGGAAGGCTGTTTCGACCCGGCTATTTTTCGAGGCCCCTCCGGAGAAACCACCTGGCCCCACGGCTGGGTGATGCGCCTGGAGGATTCGATTCATGGGGGGAACAGGGGCTTTCGCTGGAGGATGGTGGCCACCGGTGGCACCCCCTGGCAGGGGGGAATGGGCTTCGCGAACCCCGACAACCTGGCCTTTGACCGTTCCGGGAACCTTTGGATGCTCACCGACCGCTCCAGCACCTCCAGCTCCACGGATGTGTTTGGAAACAACAGCTGCTGGCTGTTTCCTGCCTCCGGAGCAGCCAGGGGCCAGGCCCTTCCCTTTGCCACGGGACCGATGGAATGTGAACTCTGCGGCATCTGCTTCGACCAACCGGGGGGAGGACAAGGGGAAACCACCCTTTTTCTGGCCGTGCAACATCCAGGGGAAGTGAATGGCACCAGACGGAAAGGTGCCGAGGAAATCCAAGCCCATCAACTCGTGGACCGAAACGGTGTGGGGTTTGCGCAGCTACGCACTGTTCCCCTCGGATCCAATTGGCCCTCGGGCGTTCCAGGTCGTTCCCCTCGGCCCGGGATCGTGGCCATCCAGCGCGCCAATGGAGCGCCCCTGGTGGGGGCCTAATGGGATGGGAGCAGCTGGGCACTGGGCCCAGGTGCGCCGCCTGACCGCCCTTGGCCAAGCTCCAACAACTCCCGTTGCACCATGCGGCGATAATCTTCCGCATGGATTCTTTCCGCCAGCTCCCGCCATTGAATCCAGCGCAGTTGCTGCTGGGCCTCCAACTCCGCCTCTAGTACGGGGAGTTTCACGGTTTTTTTCAAGCTGTCGCCAAGAATAAAGCTGCGGTGAAGAATCTGCAGATCATGAAGATCGCCGAGGTGGTCTTGGGCGTCCTTGAGATCTTGAATCCAAGCCTTCAAGGCAGGCTCACACCATTGTTCAAGGTGCTCAAGTGAATAGCGCGCCTGTTTGATCCGCTTCCGGAGTTCATGGAGCGTTTCTGCCGATGGATCCACCTCCATCCAGCCTGGGTCAAGGAAGAGGCCGGCGGTGAAAGGGGCTTGCCAATCCGGCAGCCAGGGCATCAAAGGCAGACGGCCAAGGGCTGTGAATCGGGGCCGATGTTGCCATTTGTGGAGCTTGGCGAGCAATTTGAGATAGCGGGAACTGTGGAGGGCTTCCTGGAGGGTGCTGAACGCTTGAGCCCGATCCTGCACAAGGCGTTTCATCGCCCCCTCCAAGCTGCTTTGTTCATTCTCTGGAAGCCGAGGCAACAACTGTTCCCGGAGGCGCGCATGCAACACATCCAGATCGCGACACAGACCCGTCCGACGGGCCACTGCGGCAATGCGGCGCACGGTCACGCCATCCGGGAACTGAAGGGCCGGGGCAAACTGACCCATGGCCGTGCGCAGACGCCGAAGACTCACCCTGAGCTGATGGAGAGGCTCGGGATCCCGGTCAGCGAGCACCTCGGATTGCAGATTGCCCAGGCGACGGATCTGATGGCGAATCAGATCCAGCGCATACTCTCCACTCGTAAGGCTTGGTTCCTCTCCTGGAGCCAGGGGTGGCGCCAATTCGTGCCCAGCGGAAGACATCGGGGATGCTCATAACCCTGGGGCCAGGCTAATGGTGAACGCTTCATCCGACCCTTGACGCCCTCCTAACGCAGGGCATCCCTTCACACCACCTGGGCGTTCCAGCACCCAAGGGCAGCAACGCCCCGATAGTGACTGAGCACATTCAATGTGGCCGTGTCCAGCAGGAAGCGACCACCCTCTCCAGGAGGCATCTCCAACCAGCGGGCCGCAACGACCCGCAGGAGATGCCCGTGGGCAAAAAGGATGGTTGGTCCTTCGGGAGCTCCTTCGCGCCGCAGCCTGGCCAGGACACGATCCACCCGCTCTCCCACCTGTTGGGGGCTTTCCCCCTGGGGACAACCATCCACGAACACCTGCCAGTCAGGATGGGCGTGGCGGATCTGTTGCGTCGTCAGACCCTCGTAGGCGCCATAGTTCCACTCACACAAATCAGCGTCGATTTCCGCTTGCTCCCCAAGGCCCGCCAGGTCGCAGGTCCGCCGGGCGCGCTGCAGGGGGCTCACCAGCACCCTTGAGAAGTGCTGGGAGGAGAGCAGGGGGGCCAACAGTTTGGCCTGGGCCTCACCCCTTTCCGTCAGCGGGATGTCAGTGAGACCCGTGTGCTGCCCTGAGAGACTCCAGGTAGTTTCACCATGGCGCACCAGCACCACATCGGAGGGATTGAGATGGAGAACTGTCATGGCAGCAAGGGGAGATGAAGGGGAGAAGGAAGTCAGTCAGAAAGATTGCCAATCATGCTCCAGCTTCACGCGGCCGGTGATCGGCAGCTTAAAGCGTCGGGGCAGGAGATTTTCGTGGCAAGCTCCATCATGGGGGTCGGGAGCATGGTCCCAGATCACAACAAAGCGAAAACAAATGGGCTGCCCAGCCGAAATAGCAAAGGGGATTTCATTAAACCAAGTATCGGCATTCACAAATTCCAACCGAGGGGCACGGCGCAGGTCCCAGTCCCCGAGTTCCGGCACATCTCCACTCACCACAACAACCTGTCCGAGCTGGGTAAAAAAATTGTTGAGCTGAAATTTTGCCACCAGTGGAGCCTCAACCGTTTCTCCCATCACACTCAACACCCTCGCGGTCCTTGCCGGAAGAAAAAGGCTGCGAATGGAACCGGACTCCACATGCACGATTTCGTCACTCAGCAGGCAACGGTGCGCTCCATCAGGGAGATCACAATGATCGATGCAGATGGAAGTGGCCTCCCCCTGGTTGATGAGGGTGAGAACACGAGATTGTCGATAGCTACGGATGAAGGCATAGACCGTATCGCAGATGTACTTCTGATGGTGGGATCCATAGGCTAGGGCTCGATTCATCTGACGCAGGT
>JAYKHG010000066.1:0-7039 GCA_035284825.1 Cyanobacteriota bacterium | reverse complement strand
CCTCCCGCAGGGACCAGCCAGCCCCCTGCCGCCGGCGGTGGAGGCCCAGTGGCAACAGGGGGCGGTGCTCCCTGCGGAGCTCGCAGCCTCCTGCCGGCAACTGGGACTGGCCCTTCGCCCTGACGCCTGGCAGGCTCTCGATGAGCTGCAACGATTTGCCCTGGTGAAGCTGAGCCATCCAGGCCACGAGCACCGCAACCTGCCCAGGGCGCTGGAGGAGTTCGGCCTGACCGCCACGGAGAGCTGACAGCCCGCCTTTTGGTAGCTGATACAACATCGGCACCCCCTGATCAAATGTTTCGATAGCGTTGTTGGTCAGCCTTTGCGCCAATCCAATATTTGGCTTTCTGTGCGCTTCCTTTTGAAGCACGCCAATGGTCCACCGGCCCGCTCTCCCAATCTTCCGGTGGTTGCCTCACCCAACACCTTGAACCATTCCTTGGGTTGGGTTCGTCCATGACAACGCAGCGAACGTCTCCTTCCATCCCTCCATGGGAGGCATGGTCGGGCGCTCCTGGCGCCATCTAGCCCTGGCCCACTGTTCTTCACCCCAACACCCAAAAGCCCAGACCATGGCTTCTTTTTCTCGTCGCCGTTTTCTCCTCACCGCCGCCGGCACGGCCGTGAGCAGTGTGGTGTTGGCCGCCTGCGGCGGCAAACCACCAGCCACCGCTGAAAACAAAGAAAGTGCTGCCACCGGTGCCGCTAGCGGAGGCGACACAGAAGTGAAGGGCGCCACCCTGGGCTTCATCGCCCTCACCGACAGCGCCCCACTGATCATCGCCAAAGAAAAAGGCCTCTTCGCTAAACACGGCATGCCCGATGTGAAGGTGATGAAGCAAACCTCCTGGGCCGTCACTCGCGACAACCTGGAGCTGGGGAGCGAGAAGGGCGGCATCGATGGAGCCCACATCCTCTCGCCCATGCCCCTGCTGCTCACCGCCGGGAAGATCACCAAGAGCAAGCAGCCCCTGCCGATGTACACCTTGGCGAGATTAAATACTCAGGGCCAGGGCATTAGTGCTTCCAAGGAACTTCTCGACGAGAAGCTCACTGTGAATAACAAGGAGGGTCTGGCGAAGGCCGCCAAGAGCCTTGGGCGGAAGATCAAAGCCGCCGTTACCTTCCCGGGGGGCACCCATGATCTTTGGATGCGTTATTGGCTCTCAGCAAACGGCATCGATCCCAACAAAGACGCCGACCTGGTGGTGATTCCGCCGCCCCAAATGGTGGCCAACATGCAGACCGGCACCATGGATCTGTTTTGCGTTGGCGAACCCTGGAACCAGCGCCTTGTAAACAAAAAACTCGGCTACACCGCCACCCAAACCGGTGAAATCTGGAACAAACACCCTGAGAAATCCTTCTCCATGCGGGCCGACTGGGTGGATCAACATCCCAAGGCAGCCAAGGCTTTGTTGATGGCCGTTCAGGAGGCTCAGATCTGGTGCCAGGACCCCGCGAATCTCGATGAGATGTGCGAAATCATCGCCCAGGACAAATACATCAAGGCCAACGTCGCCGACATCAAACCCCGCCTGGCGGGCACGGTCGACTACGGCGATGGTCGGGTGGTCAAAAACAGCCCTTACGCGATGCTCTTCTGAACGACAACGCCTCCTTCCCTTACAAGAGCCACGATGCCTGGTTTGTCACCGAAGACATGCGTTGGGGCTACCTGCCGGCCAGCACGGACATCAACGCCCTGGTGAACAAAGTGAACCGGGCCGACATCTGGAAGGCGGCCGCCGAGGCCATTGGCCAAAAAGCGGCCATCCCAGCCAGCGACTCCAGGGGCAAAGAAACCTTCTTCGACGGGGTGGTGTTTGATCCGGAAAATCCCAAGGCCTACCTCGATGGCCTGAAGATCAAGGCCCTGAGCTGAACCCATGACGCTCACCTCCTCTGCCGCCAAACCGCGGCAACGCCAGCGGGAAGGCGCCCCTCAGCCCCGTCTGCGGCCCCTGTTGCCCTATCTCATCTGCATTGGCGGATTTCTTCTCGCCTGGCAGATTTTGTCCCTGGTGCTCGGAGTGGGCCGCCTCCCTGGCCCGATCAACGTGGTGGTCGACACCTGGAACCCTTACATCAGCCAACCGTTCTTTGATAACGGTGGCACCAGCAAGGGTCTGGGCTGGCAAATCCTGATCTCCCTGCAGCGGGTGGCCCTGGGCTACGGCCTGGCGGCGGTGGTGGGCGTCAGCATCGGCGGGCTGCTGGGTCTGAGCCGCTTCATCGGCAAGGGCCTGGATCCGGTGCTCCAGGTGTTGCGCACCGGGCCGCCGCTGGCCTGGTTTCCCATCTCCTTGATGGTGTTCCAGGACGCAACCACCTCCGCCATCTTTGTGATTTTCATCACCGCGATCTGGCCCATCATCATCAACACGGCGGTGGGCATCCGCGAAATCCCTCAGGACTACACGAATGTGGCGCGGGTGTTGAGGCTGCGCAAAGGGGAATACATCCGCAACATCGTGATCCCGGCCACGGTGCCCTACGTGTTCACCGGGCTCCGCATTGCCGTGGGCCTGGCCTGGCTGGCCATCGTGGCGGCAGAGATGCTGAAGGCCGATGGCGGCATTGGCTACTTCATCTGGGATGCCTACAACGCTGGCGGAGATGCCAGCTCCAGCCAGATCATCCTGGCCATCCTCTACGTGGGCCTGGTGGGCCTGGCGCTCGATCGCCTCGTGGCCTGGGTGGGACGCCGGGTGGCTCGGGGGAGCAACTGAGATGGGGGCCTTCCTCACGGTCGACGATGTCACCCAGGTGTTCCCCCTGGCCGATGGTGGCCGCTACATCGCCCTCAAGGACATCGACCTGGAGATCGCCGAAGGCGAATTCGTTTCCTTGATTGGCCACTCTGGCTGCGGCAAGAGCACCCTGCTCAACCTGCTCGCGGGGCTCACCCAGGCCAGCAGTGGCGGCATCTTGATGGACGGGCGCCAGGTCACCGAACCGGGCCCCGATCGCATGGTGGTGTTCCAGAACTATTCCCTGCTTCCCTGGCAGAGCGTGCGGCAAAACATCGCCCTGGCCGTGAATCGGGTGATGGGCCATCAGAGTGCCGCCGAGCGACACGCCACGGTGGAGAAGGGCATCGACATGGTGGGCCTGGGCGCTGCGGCCGACAAACTGCCCGGCGAGCTCTCGGGAGGGATGAAGCAGCGGGTGGCCATCGCCCGGGCCCTGGCCATCCGCCCCAGGCTGCTGCTGCTGGATGAGCCCTTCGGCGCCCTCGATGCCCTCACCCGCGGCAATCTGCAGGAACAGCTGATGGGCATCTGCCAGGAAGCGGGGGTGACCACGGTGATGGTCACCCACGATGTGGATGAGGCCCTGCTGCTCTCCGACCGGGTGGTGATGCTCACCAATGGGCCAGAGGCCGAAATCGGCCAGATTCTGGAGGTGCCCATCCCCCGGCCCCGCCGCCGGCTGGAGGTGATGGATCATCCGCAGTACTACCAGTTGCGCACGGAGCTCATCGGCTTCCTGCAACAGCAGCGGCGTCTGCGGCAACGGCGGGTGGAACGGGAGAAGGAGGTGGCCCGCAGCTCCGCCGCGGCCCCAAGGCTGGCCCAGCCGAAGGGGGCGACAACCGTGCGGCTTGGCGTGATCCCCGGGCTCGACATCGCCCCCTTGGCTCTCGCCCTGGCCGACAACCTCTTCGATACCACTCGCGTGCAGGTGGTGACGGTGCCCTTCGCCAGCTGGGAACGGTTGGAGGAGAAGCTCTTGGGCGGAGACCTGGATGGGGCCATCACCGCCGCCACGAGCCCCCTGGCCCTCGCGCTGGGGCTGGGGGGCCAGCGACCATGGCCCGCCATCACCCCGATGACGGTGAGCCGCAACGGCAATGCCCTCTGCCTGGCCCGCTCGTTCCTGCGGGGGGGCGTGAGCGATCGCCAGAGCCTGGCGCGCCTGGTCGGCCAGCGCAGCGAGCCCCTGCGCATCGCCGTGCCCCAGCGCCATGGCACCGCTGAGCTGCTAGTGCGTCACTGGCTCGCCGCGGGGGGGATGGATCCCGAGCGGCAGGTGACCTTTCCCGTGCTCTCGCCGATGGCCATGCACGGAGCCCTGCGCAGTGAGCACATCGATGGCTTCATCGCTGGTCGCTACCGGGTGGCCGAAGCGGTGGAAGACAGGCGAGGTTTTGTGCTGGCCACCGATCTGGACATCTGGAGCGGCCATCCAGAAAAGGTGCTCACCTGCTCCGAGGACTGGGCAGAGAGCCATGCTGAGGCCCTTGAGGCCCTCTGCGTGGGCCTCATGCGAGCGGCGGAACGCTGTGATGACGGCGGCCGGCGAGCGGAGCTCACCGGCGTGCTCAGCCAACCCCAGTGGCTGGGCACCCGGGCCTCCATCGCCCTCGAACGCCAGTTCGACACAGGCACGGGGGAGGCCCCGAAAGACCTGTTGGCCTTCAACCGGTACCACGCCGATCGGGCCCACATCCCCAACCGGGCCGAGGGGGCCTGGATCTTGAGCCAGTTCAGCCGCTGGGGCTGGTGCCCCGTCCCGAGCAATCGGCTGGAACTGCTGGCCCAGGTCTACCGGCCCGACCTCTGCGACCGCGCCCTAGAAGCCGCGGGCTACCCGGTGCAGCGGCCCGATCGCCACGCCTTCACCCTGGCCGATGGCATCCCCTTCCAGCAGGACGATCCCCTGGCCTACCTGCGGGCCCTTCCCGGCAGCCCCGAACCCCCCATGGCGCCGGTGGCCTTGCCCAAGGCTCCGTGATCCAGAGCGCCTCACTCCCATTCCCCTTCCACCGCTTGCCATGAGCCCCACCACCCCCTTTCTGGAATTCACGGCGGTGGGCCAGGTGTTTCACACCAGGCGAGGGGCGTTTGAGGCCCTGCGGGATGTGAATTTGCAGGTGAGCCAGGGGGAGTTTGTCTGCGTGATCGGCCATTCCGGCTGCGGCAAGAGCACCCTGCTCAACATGGTGAGCGGCTTTCTGGAGCCCAGCAGCGGCCAGGTCACCATGGAGGGGAGGCCCATCGATCGGCCGGGGCCCGATCGGATGGTGGTGTTCCAGAACTATTCCCTGTTGCCCTGGCAAACGGTGCGCCAAAACGTGGAGCTGGCCGTCAAGGCTGCGCGCCCCGAGCTGGATGGAGCCCGCAGGCGCCAGGTGGTGGATCACCATCTGGAGATGGTGCATCTGGCGGATGCGGCCCAGAAGCGGCCGGGCCAACTCTCCGGGGGCATGAAGCAGCGGGTGGCCATCGCCCGGGCCCTGGCTGTGCAGCCAGCGGTGCTGGTGTTGGATGAGCCCTTCGGCGCCCTCGACGCCATCACCAAAGAGGAACTGCAGGAGGAACTGCTGGCGATCTGGCGAGAGCAGAAACCCACGGTGCTGATGATCACCCACGACATTGATGAGGCCCTTTTCCTGGCGGATCGCGTCGTGATGATGACCAACGGACCGGCGGCGACGATCGGGGACATCCTGGAGGTGCCCTTTGAGCGCCCTCGCTCCTACGAAACCATCCAGGCCGACCCCCGCTACGGCCAGCTCCGCAATGGGGCCCTCGACTTCCTGTATCGCCGCCACGCCCATGATGAGGGCTGAGTGGGGGTGCAACAGACCATCAACAATTCCAGGTTGGTCTTGCCCCAGGCCCAAAACGAGCCCCATCTTGAGGCAACCCCTAGCCATAGACGGGCGTGCGCATTGGCCTTCGGCAATCTTTCCGTTCAAGCCTGGCAGCGGCCTTGCTGCTGACGGCGGCAGGCTGCGGCTCCAACCGCACCGAAAGCACCAGGGTGGAAGGGATGCCTCCCCCAGTGTTGACCACCCTCGATGGGGCGGGGACCAGCTCCCCGCTGCCCCTCTTCAAGCTCTGGTTTGAAAAACTGGCCAACCAGGGCTTGAAGGTGTCTTACCAGTCGGTGGGATCAGGGGCCGGGATCCTGCAATTCAGCTACAACATGGTGGATTTTGCCGCCAGCGATGTGCCGATGTCGGCCGAGGAGGTGGCCAGGGAGCGGCGTGGCGTGGTGCAATTCCCCATCACGGCGGGGGCCAACGTGGTGGCCTATCAGCACAAGGGCTGCGACCTCAAGCTCAGCCAGGCCCAGCTGGTGGGGATCTTCGAGGGCAGCATCTCCAATTACAGCCAGCTGGGGTGTGCCGCCAAGCCCATCCAGGTGGTGGTGCGCTCCGATGGATCAGGCGTCACCGCCAACTTCACCGCCCATCTGTCGGAGATCTCCCCCAGCTGGAAGCGGCAGGTGGGATCGGCCAAACTCGTGAAGTGGCCCGTGGGAACCGGCGCCAAGGGCAATGAGGGCGTGGCAGCCCAACTCAAAAAGGTGGATGGGGCACTGGGAGTGTTGAATAAGACCTATGCCGAGACGCCGCTGCAGATAGCGGCCCTCACCAATGGGGCCGGCCAACTCGTGAAGCCCACGCACGAAAGCGAGCAGGAGGCGCTGGCGAGCATTGATCTGGGGCCCGCTCTGACCCGTATGGATCACAATCCGCGGGTGGGCTATCCGTTGGTGACATTCGTTTGGATTTTGCTCTACAAAACAGGCAATGGGCCAACCGACCAGGCCACCCTATACAAGGCGTTTGGCTACGCCCTCAGCGAGCCGGCCCAGGCAATGGCAGAGCCGTTGCACTACGTGAGCCTGCCCCAACCGCTCCTGGAAAAGAGCCGGGCTGCCCTGGCCACCATCCAACCCTGAGGGGATGGGGCTCCAACGGGGACAATGGCGCAGGAATTCTGGCCAAGTTTTGTGGATTTCTTTTGACTTGGCCACCACTTCAAACGTGAGCGGGCCACACTCGGGAGGCTATGCAACGCCCCAGCTGTGCTGCAATCGCCCAGGAAGATTTTCCAAAACTTTAGCGTCTCTTCCAAGCTCGTCACCCTGGTGCTCACGGCCAGCCTGCTGAGTTTGCTGCTCACCGGCCTGCTGAGTTTTGGCGTTGCCAAACACCTGATGGAGGAGGCGGGGATCGAACGGATGACCGCCATGCGCAATGGACGGGCCGAGGCGATTAGCGACTACGCCGAGAAGCTTT
>JAYKHG010000065.1:0-5988 GCA_035284825.1 Cyanobacteriota bacterium | reverse complement strand
GTCGCGGTGCACGATTGTGGTGAGCGGATCGGCTTTTTCCGCATTGATCAACACATCCAGCCGCACCAATTCATTTTTCCGATAGCCAATCAGGTGGTATTCCATGGAGGCATAGCCCTTGGTGCGGCTCTTCATCTGATCGAAGAAATCGGTCACCACTTCGGCCAGGGGCACCTCGTAGTGCAGGGTCACCCGATCGGTGGTGATGTATTTCATGTCGATGAATTCCCCCCGCCGCTCCTGGCACAACTCCATCAACGTACCGTTGTAGGTGTTGGGGGTGTAGATCTCCAATTTCACATAGGGTTCTTCGATTGATTCGCGCTTCTGGGGATCGGGCAGGGTGGCGGGGTTGTCCACCATCACCGTGCTGCCATCCATCATGTTCACCTTGTAAACCACCGATGGGGCGGTAACGATCAAATCCAGGTCGTATTCCCGCTCCAGCCGCTCCTGCACAATCTCCATGTGCAGCAGCCCCAGGAAGCCGCAGCGGAAGCCAAATCCCATCGCACTGCTGGTTTCCGGTTCATATTGCAACGCCGCATCGGAGAGGCGCAGCTTGTCGAGGGCTTCCCTTAAATCAGGATATTGGTCGGCATCGGTGGGGAAGAGGCCGCAGAACACCATCGGCTTGGCTACCGTATACCCCGGCAGGGGCTCAGCCGCTGGTGCATTCAGCAGGGTGATCGTGTCGCCCACCCGGGCATCGGCCACCGCCTTGATGGACGCCGCCATGTAGCCCACCTCCCCCGCATGGAGGCTCTCCACCTGCCGCTGATCCGGCGCCATCACCCCCACCTCATCCAGCTCGTAGCTCTTGCCGCTCGCCATCAGCAGCACCTTGTCTTTTTTGCGGATCGTGCCGCTCATCACGCGGAAGTACACGATCACGCCCCGGTAGGGGTCGTAATAGGAATCGAAAATCAGGGCCTTCAGGGGCTCCTCCACCCGATCCGGCGGAGGAGGCACCCGATCCACCACCGCCTGCAAAATCTCCGGCACCCCCAGGCCCGTTTTGGCGGAACAGGGGATCGCCTTGGAGCAATCCAGCCCAATGATCGCCTCCACCTCCGCCCGGATTCGCTCCGGATCAGCCCCCGGCAGGTCGATCTTGTTGAGCACCGGGATGATCTCCAGATCGTTCTCCAGCGCCAGATACACATTCGCCAGGGTTTGGGCCTCCACCCCCTGGCTGGCATCCACCACCAGCAGGGCCCCCTCACAGGCCTGGAGGGAGCGACTCACCTCATAGGAGAAATCCACATGGCCCGGTGTATCAATCAAATTGAGGATGTACGTTTCGCCATCCGCCGCCCTGTATTCCATGCGGGCGGCCTGGAGCTTGATGGTGATGCCCCGTTCCCGCTCCAGGTCCATGTTGTCCAGAAACTGCTCCTGCATGTCCCGGTCGGCCACGGTTCCCGTGTCTTGAAGCAACCGATCGGCCAGGGTGGATTTGCCGTGGTCGATGTGGGCAATGATGCAGAAATTGCGGATCCGGGAAACGGGAACGTCGGTCATGCGCGGGGGCTGTCGCGGGCGGTGTCCCGGTGTGCGGGGTTCCCGGAGGATCAAGGTGGGCTGATCCTAGGGAGCCGCTCCAGGCTCTGCCCCAGCCATGTCCACCTCCAACCCCTGGCTGCTCCTGGCCCTCGCCATCACCGCGGAGGTGATCGGCACCTCCTGCCTGCGGCTCTCCCAGGGAATGACCCGCCCGGGCCCCACCCTGCTTGTCCTTGCCGCCTACGGCACCGCGATGCTCTTGGTGTCGCGGGTGGTGCAGGTGCTGCCCCTGGGCCTCACCTATGCCATCTGGAGCGGCATCGGCATCCTGGCCACGGTTGTGGTGGGCGTGTTCGCCTACCGCCAGATCCCCACCTCCGGCCAGCTGGCGGGGATGGCCCTGATCGTGGCCGGAGTGGTGATCGTGAACCTCAAGGGCGCGGCCCACGGCTGACCCGCCGCTGGACAGACCGGCCGGCTCGATCCTCCTTAAGCTCTTCAGTAACGACAGCCCACCAGCCACCAGCGATGAGCACCGAAACCACCACCCCACTCGAGCAGGCCGCCCCCGAGGCCGGTGCCGATCCCCGCGCCCTCACCATCGACAACGTGGAACGGGTGCTGGATGAGCTCCGCCCCTACCTCATGGCCGATGGTGGCAACGTGGAGGTGGTGGAACTTGATGGCCCCGTGGTGAAGGTGCGCCTGCAGGGTGCCTGTGGCTCTTGCCCCAGCAGCACCATGACCCTCAAGATGGGCATCGAGCGCAAGCTGCGGGAATCCATTCCGGAAGTCACCGAGGTGGTGCAGGTGCTCTGAGGCCAGCCAGCCCCATCGGGGCCGCCCCGTAGGCTGCCCCTGAGCATTCCCCCCCGTCTGTGCTGGATCAGCGCCTCCTGCGCGACAACCCCGAGGTGATTTCCGAGCAGTTGGGCCGCCGTGGCCTGGAGCTCGACCTCACGGGTCTGCAGGCCATTGCACGCCAGGAAAGGGATCTTGAGGAGCGGCGCAGTGGCCTCCAGGCTGAGGGCAACCGCATCGGCAAGGAGGTGGGCCAGCTGATGCGCAGCGGCGGCAACCCCAACGATCCCCAGGTGCTGGCCCTGAAGGAGCGGGGCAACCAGATCAAGCAGCAGGTGGCCGGGCTGGAGGAGGAGGAAAAGGCCCTCGAGCGCCGTCTACGGGAGCAGCTCCTCACCTTCCCCAACCTGCCCTCGGCCCTTGCCCCAGAGGGCCGCAGCGAAGCCGACAACGTGGAGGTGAAGCGCTGGGGCACCCCCCGCCTGCCCGCCCCAGGGGAAACCCTGCGGGAGCACTGGGAGATCGCCGAGCGGCTGGGCTTGATCGAAACCGAACGCTCCGTGCGCATCGCCCAGAGTCGTTTCGTCACCCTGGTGGGGCCGGCGGCCCGGCTGGAGCGGGCCCTGATCAACTTCATGCTCGACCTGCACACTGGCCGGGGCTACCAGGAGATGTTGCCCCCGATCCTGGTGAACACCGCCAGCCTCACGGGCTCGGGCCAGCTGCCGAAATTCGCCGAAGACAGCTTCCGTTGCGCCGACGACGACCTCTGGCTCACCCCCACCGCCGAGGTGCCCATCACCTCCCTCCACCGGGGGGAGATGCTCGACGCCAGCCAGCTCCCCCTGCGCTATGTGGCCTACACCCCCTGCTTCCGCCGGGAGGCTGGCTCCGCCGGCCGCGACACCCGGGGGCTGATTCGCCTGCACCAGTTCAACAAGGTGGAGCTCTATTGGTTCTGCCACCCCGATGCTTCCGAAGCCGCCCACGAGCAGCTCACCCGCGATGCGGAGGCCGTGCTCGAAGCCCTCGAGCTGCCCTATCGCCGCATCGAACTCTGCAGTGGTGACCTGGGCTTCTCCGCTGCCCGCACCTACGACCTGGAGGTGTGGCTGGCGGGCGCCGGCGCCTATCGGGAGATCTCCAGCTGCAGCACCTGCGGGGATTTCCAGGCGCGCCGCAGCGCCATCCGCTGCAAGGACGACGGCAAGGGCACCCGCCTGGTGCACACCCTCAACGGCAGCGGCCTGGCGGTGGGCCGCACCATGGCGGCCCTGCTGGAAGCGGGCCAGCAGGGCGATGGCAGCGTGACATTGCCGGCGGCACTGGTGCCCTATTTCGGCGCCGATCGGCTCTCCGCCTCGCCCTAGCTCGACCCAACCCCCAGAATGAACGCCATTCGCCTCACCCCCGCCTGATGGGAGTTCTCACAGCCCTGGCCATCCTGGCCGGCCTGATCGTGGTCCATGAAGCGGGGCATTTTTTCGCAGCCGTGTGGCAAGGCATCCGGGTCAGCGGTTTCTCCGTGGGCTTTGGCCCCGCCCTGCTGCAACGCCAGCGCCGGGGCGTGCAATTTGCCCTGCGGGCCATCCCCCTGGGGGGCTACGTGTCGTTTCCCGATGACGATCCCTCCAGCGCCTTCCCCCCCGACGACCCCGACCTGCTCCGCAACCGCCCCCTCCCCCAACGGGCCCTGGTGATTGCCGCTGGGGTGCTCGCCAATCTGCTCCTGGCCTACCTGGTGCTCCTCGGCCAGGGCTTGATTCTTGGGATCCCCGCTGGCTTCAGCACCTCCCCCGGGGTGCTGGTGGCCGGGGTGCAGCCGGGCCAGCCCGCGGCCCTGTCCGGTCTGAAGGAAGGGGATCGCATCCTTTCCCTCAACAACAAGCCTGTCGCTGGGGGCCAGGAGGCGGTGGCCGCCTTTGTGCAGCAGATCAAGGCCTCCCCCAAACTTCCCCTGCGCCTGCAGGCCGAACGGGGGGGGCGCACCGTGGCGATCACCCTCACCCCCGCCGACCAGGGGGGAACGGGCCGCATCGGTGCCCAACTCCAGCCCTTTGGCACCGAGGCCTTTCGGGCGCCCAAGGGCCCCTTGGAGCCGATCCGCCAGGCCAACCACGATTTCTTCACCCTCACCAAACGCACCGTGGAGGGCTTCATCACCCTCTTCACCCATTTCGGAGAAACCGCCTCCCAGGTGTCGGGCCCGGTGAAGATTGTGGAGATGGGCGCCTCCCTCGCCAACCAGGGCGGCAGCAGCCTGTTTCTCTTCGCCGCCCTGATCTCCATCAACCTGGCGGTGCTCAATGCCCTTCCCCTTCCCCTCCTTGATGGGGGCCAGTTCGCCCTGCTCCTGCTCGAAGGCCTGCGGGGCCGGCCCCTGCCGGAGAAGTTCCAGACCGCGTTCATGCAGTCGGGCTTTGTGCTGCTCGTGGGCCTGAGTCTGGTGTTGATCGTGAAGGACACCTCCCAACTGCCAATGGTGCAGCAGCTCTTCGGCCGCTAGGCCATGCCCCGCTTCCCCAGCGCCCGCACCCGGGCCCCCCTGCTGCTGGCCCGCCTGGGGGAGCTCTATCCCGAGGCCACCTGCTCCCTCGACTGGCGCACCCCCTACGAACTGCTGGTGGCCACCATGCTTTCGGCCCAGTGCACCGATGAGCGGGTCAACAAGGTGACCCCGGCCCTGTTTGAGCGCTTTCCCGATGCGGCCGCCGCCGCCCGGGTGGAACCGGAAGAGGTGGAGCCCTACGTGCGCTCCACAGGGTTCTTTCACAACAAGGCCAAATCGATCGTGGGCGCCTCTCGTCTGTTGATGGAGCGCCATGGGGGGGAGGTGCCGGCCTCCATGGAGGAGTTGCTGGAGTTGCCGGGGGTGGCACGCAAAACCGCCAATGTGGTGTTGGCCCATGCCTTCGGCATCAATGCCGGCGTTACCGTGGACACCCATGTGCGGCGCCTGTCGCAACGGTTGGGCCTCACCCGCCAGAGCGATCCGCGCCGCATCGAGCCCGACCTGATGAAGCTCGTGCCCCAGCCCGAATGGGAAAACCTCTCGATTCGCCTGATCTTCCACGGCCGGGCCGTGTGCAGCGCCCGCAAGCCCGCCTGTGGAGAGTGCCCCATCGGGGATCTCTGCCCCAGCCAGCTCAAGGGGTAAGCTCAAAGGGTTTCCTGTATTGGTCCTCCTGGCCGCATGGCGAAGAAGTCGATGATCGCGCGCGATGTGAAGCGCAAGAAGATGGTGGAGCGCTTCGCCGCCAAGCGTGCGGCCCTCAAGGCCGCCATGGAGGCCGCCAGCGATCCGATGGAGCGCCTGGAGATCCACCGCAAGTTTCAGGCCCTGCCCCGCAACAGCGCCCCCAGCCGCCAGCGCAACCGCTGCTGGGCCACCGGTAAGCCCCGGGGGGTGTATCGGGATTTCGGGCTTTGCCGCAACCAGCTGCGGGAGCGCGCCCACAAGGGTGAACTGCCCGGTGTGGTGAAATCCAGCTGGTGATTGGCCGGCCCCTTTGGGGCAAGGCTTCAATCCTCCTGCGGCCCCTGGGATGTGCCCCGGGCCCGCGGGTTGGGGCGCACTGCCCAAGGTGAGCGACAACCCTGGTTGGTCCACCGAAGCATCTTGAGCACGGTCGGATGGTCATGATGTAAGAATCAAAAATGACTCAGAAGCAATAACGCCCA
>JAYKHG010000064.1:0-2917 GCA_035284825.1 Cyanobacteriota bacterium | reverse complement strand
CCGCCCCACATCCAACCGCAGCAGGGGCATCGACCAACTGTGGGCAATGGCCCGGGCCGTGAGCGATTTGCCGGTGCCCTGGGGGCCCAGCAGCAGCACCCCCCGGGGCAAGGGCAGCCCAAAGCGGCGGGCCTCCTCGCTGAACGCCCGGTGCCGTTGCTCCAGCCAGTGCTTGAGGGCCTCCAGCCCGCCGATGTCCGCCGGGGTGGCTTCCGTGGGGCAATACTCCAACAGTTCGCTGCGGGCAATCGCCAGCCGCTTTTCCTCCAGCACCTCCGCCAGATCCTCCTGCCCCAGCTGCCCCCGGCGGGCCAGGGCCCGGGCCGCCAGCTGGCGCACCCGCTGCTCGCTCAGCCCATGGCAAGCGGCCGTGAGCTCATCCAGCAGCTCCGGTGGCAGGGGATGGCCACTCGCCTGGGCGATGGAGGCCAGCAGGCGTTCGATGGCCGGCGCATCCGGCAGGGGCAGCTCCAGGGTGGTGATGCTGTCCTGGAGCTCCCCTGGCAGCTCCCAGCGGGGCGCCGTGATCACAAGGGTGTGGGGGCCTTGGCGCAGGCGGTTGGCCAGGTTGCGCAGCCGGCGGCAGATGCCCGCATCGTCCGTGAAGCGGTGAAAATCCTTGAGCAGCAGCAGGGCGCCCTGGTCGATGGGCACGCCCGCAATCACCTCCAGGGCCCCCATGGGATTGCGGGCCGCCTCCCCCTCCCGGCCCACCGCCCCCTGCAGCCCGCCCACGAAATCCCAGCTCCAAAGGGTGCGTCCCCCCAGCTGCTGGGCCACCTGCTTGAGCAGGGCCTCCACCCGGTCTTCCTCCAGGGTGCGCATCCAGAGGATGGGGGTGCGGGAGCGGATCAACAGATCCAACTGCTCCACCAGCACAGGAGGCGTCATGGCCCTGCCTCAGGCGGGGGGCTGGCTGAGGGCCTTGAGGGCCTCCCAACGGGGATCCGCCGTGGAGGCGCCACCGCCCCAGCTCGCGGGCCCCGGACACTCCTTGCCGCAGCGGTTCACCAGGGGCAGCTGCAGGCTCAATTGCTCGAACACCCAGCGCTCAGGATCAAAACTGCCGTAGGGGTCAAGGCGGTCATCCAGGTCGTCCGCCAAGGTGCCCTCCAGGCCATCGGCGGCCCCAGACCCTCCATGGGTGGGGCCGCCGCGGAATTCAATCAGTTCCCGCACCTCAGCCCTTAGCCCCTGGTTGTAGTGCTGCAGGCAACGGGCGCAGCAGAGGGTAACGATCGTTTCAGCCTCCCCGCTCACCTCCAATGCCGTGCCGTGGTGCACCGCCAACACCTGGCCCCGGACGGGGGTGAGGCTCTCCAGCCCAGCGATGGGTTGATCCACCTCCCACACCTTGCCCACCGGCAGAGTGCGAAGCTCCGCGAGGGGCACCGGGCGGAGCAGGGGGGTCACTTTTTCGAATTGGGCTCAAAGGGCAGCCGATCGCCCGATGCTGCGACCGTCACCGGCTGGGCGGCCATCTGCTTCTCCAGAATCTGCTGCAGGTTCTCGGGCAGAGCTTCCCGGCTCAACAGGTAGGTCTGCAGGCCCTGGAAGATGTTGGCCACCACCATGTAGAGCAGCACCCCGGCCGGCAGGGGGAAGAACAAAAACATCGCCGTGATCATCACTGGGGTGATCTTGTTGGCCGTGGCCTGCTGGGGATTGGCGGGCATCCCCATGCCGGAAAGGATCTGGCTCACGAAGAGTGTGGCCCCGAAGGCCGCCACCAGGATGGCGATGTCCCAATTGATGGCGCCGTCGGTGACGAAGCCCACTTGGCCCAGGGCCTTGATGAACAGGAAGCCGCTGCGGGCCGCCAGGCCAGGAATCTTGCCCTCCACCACCGCATCTCCGGGACTCAAGGCATGGATGGTGCCGTCCTGATCGACCGAAACCACACCCTCCCCTTTGGTGACACTCCAGGTGGGACGGAAGGCCTCGCCGTTCTCCACCTCGCTGAGCACCGAATCAAAACTTGAACCATCCTTCCCGTGGAGTGTCACGGTTTCGCTGTCGCCCACCCCGAGCTTGGAGCCCTTTTCCAGGGTGCCGATCACCGGCACATGTTTGGTGGCCGTCACGAAGATCGAGTGGCTGGGGGTGTTGAAGGCCTTCGGCTCCACCGCGGCAATCTGCTCCTGGGGAAGCACCTTCAGATTGAAGGTGTATGGCACATCTGCAAAGGGTGAACCCCGCAGGGTGGCGAAGAGGGCGAAGAGGATCGGCATCTGCACCAACAGGGGCAGACAGCCCGCCAGCGGGCTGCCGAACTCCTGCATCAACTTGCCCAGCTCCTCCTGCTGCTTCTGGGGGTTGTTGGCATATTTGGTTTTGATCTCCCCCTGCCGCTGCTGCATCACGGGCTGGGCAATCCGCATGCGCCTGGCACTGCGGATGGATCCAGCACTAAGGGGGAAAAGCGCCAGGCGGATCACCACCGTGAGGGCAATGATCGCCAGGCCGTAGCTGGGCACCAATCCATAGAAGAAATCCAGGATGGGCAGCAGCAGGTTGTCGGAGATGTAGCCGATCACAGATGGGGCCTAAAGCAAGGATCCGAGGGTCAGTGTGCCTGATGGAGGCCACCAGGGGCGATGGGAGGGAGGCGGAGAACCGGCGTTCAGGAGGCGGCCGCCTCCGGGTTGACGAAGCCAGTGGTGCCCTTCTCAGCCTTCCTGGCTTTGGGGGAGGCCTTGCGCCGCTCCTCGATGTAGGCCTCCACCTCGCGGAACTTGGGCACGGAGCGCATTTCAAGCTTGGAGCCATCCTCCAGCACCAACACCATGTCGCCCCAGGCACCCAGGCCCCTGGGTGCGGAGCGCACCTCCCGGATTTGGCTGTAGACCACTTGGGTGCGATCCCGGCCCATCCAGCCCCCATTCACCTCGATGCGGCGGCTCGTGATCCGGAAGCG
>JAYKHG010000063.1:0-11571 GCA_035284825.1 Cyanobacteriota bacterium | reverse complement strand
GAGGCCCAGCGGGAGGCGCTCTACCGCCTGCCTCGCCTGCCCTGGGAAAAAGACACCGGGGGCAAGGCGGAGTGAGCTGGATCTCCACGGGCCACCTGCCCACCGAAGCCGTGGTGGCGGAGCTGGTGGCCGAAGCCCATCGGCGCTTTGCCGCGGTGAACGAAGGGAAGGTGGCCACCTACATCCCAGCCCTGGCCGCCGCCGACCCCACCCACTTCGGCCTTGCCGTGGCCGCCACCGGCGGCCAGCTCTTTGAAGCGGGGGAGGCTTCCCTGCCCTTCAGCATCCAGAGCATTTCCAAGCCCTTTCTCTATGCCCTGATCTGCCAGGCCATCGGCGAGCGGCAGGCCCGCGAAAAGCTGGGGGTGAACAGCACGGGCCTGCCCTTCAATTCCGTGCAGGCGGTGGAGCGGGCCGATGATGGCCTCTCCAACCCCATGGTGAATGCCGGCGCCATCGCCGCCACCAGCCTGGCGCCGGGCGACACCCCCGAAGCCAAGTGGACCTTCATAGAAGAGGGCTTCTCCCGCTTCGCCGGGCGCCCCCTGGCGCTCGATCAAGAGGTGTATGCCTCGGAGGTGGCCACCAACCGCCGCAATCTGGGCATCGCCAACCTCCTCGAAGAGCAGGGCTGCATCTGGTTTGACCCCGAGGCCACCACCGACCTCTACACCCGCCAGTGCGCCCTCAGCGTCACCACCCACGACCTGGCGTTGATGGCCGCCACCCTGGCCAACGGCGGGCGCCATCCCCTCAGCGGCGATCAGGTGGTGGCGCCCCGCATCGCCCAGGTGGTGCTTGCCGTGATGGTGACCGCAGGGCTCTACGAAACCTCCGGTGATTGGATCTACGACATCGGCCTACCGGGCAAGAGCGGTGTTTCCGGCGGGATGATCACCGTGGCGCCCGGCAAGGGGGGCTTGGCGACCTACTCCCCCCCCTTGGATGGAGCGGGCAACAGCGTGCGGGGGCAACTCACGGCGGGCTTCCTCTCCGAGCGGTTGGGGCTGCACCTGCTGGCCTCTGAGCCGGCTGGGCTGGCCTAAGGGGAAGGCCTCACATCTTGTTCAGGAAAAAGGGAATCATCACCGCGTTGAGCAAATCGATGAAAAATGCCGACACCAGGGGCAGCACGATGAAGGCCTTGGGGGAGGCGCCAAACTTCTGGGTGACGGCCGTCATGTTGGCCATGGCGGTGGGGGTGGAGCCGAGGGTGAAGCCACTGAAGCCGGCGGCCATCACGGCGGCGTCATAGGTGCCCCCCAGCAGGGGAAACACCAGAAACAGGTTGATCACCAGGGCCAGCAGAAACTGGGCGATGAGGATCACCAGCAGGGGCCCAGCCAGATCCACCAGGGTCCAAAACTGGATGGTCATCAGCGACATTGCCAGAAAGGCCCCCAGGGAAATCTCTGCGATCAGATCAAGGGCGGGGGTGCGGGAGGGCCAGCGGAAGGGAAAGCCCCTTCCCTCCTGGGGCAGCAGGTTGCTGAGCAGGATGCCCACGATCAAGCAAGGCACAAACAGCGGCAGAAACAAGCCCCGATCTCGGATCACCTCCTGCAGGATTGAGCCGAGGATGATGCAGATGTTGATCGCCAATACCGCCTTTAGGAAATCGTGGGAGTCGATCTGTGCACCCCCGCCGCTCCCTTGCCTTGGTGGGCCTTGGAGCGGCTCCTGCTCCGCAGGGGCCAGGCCCGCCGGGGGGAATCCCGGAGCCACCAGACGGTGGCGCTGGATCAGGAAGCGGGCGATGGGCCCGCCGCTGGCGCTGGCGAGGATCAGGCCAAAGGTGGCTGCCGCAACGCCGATCTCGAGGGCGTTCGGCACCCCGTAGTCGGCGGCGAATTTCGGCGCCCAGGCGATGGTGGTGCCATGGCCCCCGATAAGCGACACCGTGCCCATCAGCAGCCCAGTGGCGGCGGGCAACCCGCCCCACTGGGCCAGGGCCATGCCCAGCAGGTTTTGCGCCAGCATCAACAGAATCGTGAGCACCAGCAGCACCACCAGGGCGCGGCCACCCCGGCGCAGATCGGCGAAGCTGGCATTCATGCCCACCGTGGTGAAGAAATACACGAGCAGCAGGTCCCGGGCCCGCAGCCCAAAGCTGATGTCCAGCCCAAAGGCCAGATGGAGCAAGGTGATCACCAGGGCCACCAGCAGCCCGCCGCTGACGGGCTCCGGGATGGTGAATTCCCGCAACACGGCAAACCGACGGTTGAGTGCTTTCCCCAGGAAAAGCACCAGGATCCCGAGGGTGACGGTAAGGAAGGATTGAACCTGAATTTGACCCTCGACAATGTTCATCCTGGCCTGCTGGAGTGGTTCCTTCCCCCATCTTTAGCGTTCAAACCGCCATGGGGCCCGCCCCACCCCTCCCCACAGCGATGACAGCCGACGGCTATCACCTCGTGTGGGCTGACGAGTTCGACAACGACGGCAAGCTCAACACAGACAACTGGACGTTCGAGAGTGGATTTGTCCGCAACAGTGAATTGCAGTGGTATCAGCCGGAGAATGCCTTCAGTGAAAACGGCTTGTTGATTCTGGAAGCCCGTCGCGAGCAGATCTCCAATTCACGCTACAAGGAAGGCAGCAAGTACTGGAAAAAGAGCCGTCCACAGAGCGAATACACCTCCGCCAGCGTCACCACGCGCAGGCGACATGAGTGGCAATATGGCCGATTCGAGATCCGGGCAAGGATCGACATCCGCCCTGGATTGTGGCCGGCATTTTGGACCCTTGGCACCGTGGGTGAATGGCCCAGCAATGGGGAAATCGACATCATGGAGTCCTACCAGGGGTCATTGCTGGCCAACGTGGCCTGGAGAAGCAACAAGCGCTGGAAACCCAAGTGGAATGCGGCCAAAAAGCCTCTCCGCGCGTTCCAAGATCCCGACTGGTCGCAGAAGTTCCACATCTGGCGAATGGACTGGGACGAAAAGAGCATCAAGATATACGTTGATGGCGAGCTGCTGAATCAAACAGACCTGCGTCACACCATCAATGGTGACGTGGAGGGCAGGAATCCCTTCCACCAAAAGCACTATCTCCTGCTGAGCCTGGCCATCGGAGGGGACAACGGTGGTGATCCATCGCAGACGGACTTTCCCGCCCGCTTGGAGATCGATTACGTGCGGGTCTATCAAAAGAAGTGAACGCAATCCACACTGAGCCGGTGAAGTGACCCCCGGGGGGGCTATCGAGCCGCCTTCTCCCGCAGCGCCGTGGTGCACGTGTTGACCAGCCGTGCCGTCACCAATCCAGTGAATGAGGCCACCACCACGGTTGCCAGGCTGGTGAACTGGGCCCCCTGGGGGCCCCCCACCCCTAGCACCATCGCCATGGCGGTGAGGGGAAGTCGGTAGCCCCCCGCGATCGCCGCAGCTGCGCCTGCGGCCCCTGCCAAATCTGCCGATAGGGCAAAGGGCTCGGCAAACACCCGTCCCGTGAGATCACCGATCGATAGAAACGGCACAAACACCCCCCCGCACCCCCCTGCCAACACCGCGGCTGTTGTGGCGGCCGCCCGCAGGATCGCCACCACCAGCAGGCGAGCTGGCGAGGAGTCGCTGGATTCCGCCCAGGCGATCGCCGCCCCCCCTGGCCCAAAGGCCGCTGCCGGGGTGGCGAGCCAGCCGATCACCACCGCCAGCCCCAGCAGAGCCGCGCCTCCCACCATCAGCCGCCATAGGGGCCTGTGACGCAGACCCCTGGCCCAGTAGATGGCCTCCCCCGTCAGGGCTGTGAGGCCCCCCGCCACCACACCAATCAACACCGACGCCTTGGCTCCGGGCCAGAGGCCCGCTGGAGCCACATGGGGCACCACCAATCGGATCAGCTGGAGTTGGAAGGCCCTATTGACGCCCCATCCCGCCACACCCCCAGCCACCATCGCCGCCAGCCGCTCCAGGCTGAGGGGCACCTGGCGGCGCTTGCTCAGCTCGAACAGAAAGAAGCTGCCCACCAAGGGGATCCCCATCAGGGCGGAGACCGCCGCCGCGCCCCCGCCAATGGCCAGGGGCCGCGCCAGTGGGCGCAAGCCGGGATGGACGCTGCCCAGCCAGGATCCGATGGCCACACCCATGTGGGCCGCGGGGGATTCCGTGCCCATCGGCGCCCCGAGCCCCACCGTGGCCAGGATCGCCAGGGCCCTCAGGGGCGCAAGATTCCACGGGAAGCGCTCTTCTTTCCCCGAGGCATTCACCACATCACCGGTGAGATCCGCCCGGGCGATATCGTGGGGGAAGGAATACCAAGCCATCAGCGAGCCCCAACGGCCCGGCTCGGCAGACCCACGGGGAACAAGGGTTTGCGCCGGCTGGCCCTTGCCCAGGCCGAAGAGCACCAGTGCCGAGAGGGAGACCCCAACCAGGGGAAGCGCCAGCAGTCCCAACCTCCCCAAAGCGGAGGCCCCTTGGAGGGAGAGCTTGATCAGCTCGGTGAGCAGCACCGCCCCCAGGGAGCCCACCAAGCCCCCGAGCAGACCGCCAGCGGCCCATGCCGCTGCCCTGGCGCCAGGGGATGGGGGGTGATCAGCCGAGCCCAAGGGAGCGCTCCAGAGCGGTGAGCACCACATCGGCCATCAGTTTCACGCGCCAGCGGCAGGCCTGGGTTTCAGTGGTGGCCAGGGTGCCCTTCTCCCAATATTTGTTGCTCCCCGCCCCACCACCACAGAGGGCAAAGTGCTCGCAGCTGCGGCGGCACTCCTCCACACCCGCAGCCATCTCGCCAGCGATGAGCTGGTAGGCGGGGGTGGTCAGCACCGACTCCAGGCTGTCGCGCCCCACCTGCCCCAGCACAAAATCGCCATAGCGCTCCGTGCGCACCCCCAACAGCTCAGGATCAAAGGTGGAGAAGCGGCCCTCCACATCCACGCTCAAAATCACAAATGGCCGGTTCATGTCGGTGTGGTCCATGCGGCTGTCGCCGACGACCTGGCCGCAGAGGGTTTCAAATTCCCGGAGCCTTAGGGCGCCGGGATGGCTGGCACAGAGATCCCAGATGCGTTCCACAAACACCCGCCAGCGCCCCTCCAGACCAGGTTGATCCAGGCTGGAGAGGCTGTTGGTGCCCTCGGTTTCCTCCATGTTGAAGCCCACATCGCCAATGCCGTGCTCTACAAAGAAGTGGAACAGCCCATCGGGATCCTCGAGGGAGGCGGCGGTGAGCACCGTGATCACCTCAAAGGGGATCCCATGGCGCTGCAGCTGGGCGATGCCCCGCATGGTGGCGGCATGGCTGCCCAAGCCTTTGCGGGTGCGGCGGTGGGCGTCATGCAGGGCGGCCGGCCCATCCAGGCTCACCCCCACCTGGATCCCATTGCGTACGAAACAGGCGCACCAGCGCTCATCGATCACCGTGGCATTGGTTTGAATGGCCTGGGTGATGTGCAGATCCGGGCGGCCATGGCGCTCGAGCGCCGCGGTGATGCGCGCACTCGCCTCGTCGTAGAAGGCCGGGGGCACCATCAAGGGCTCCCCCGCGTGCCACAGGAGGGTGAAATCTCTCACCACAAATGGACTGCTAAGCACCGTGTCGAGGATGGGATCCAGCAGGGCTGGATCCAGCCGCCGGCGGTCGCTCCGATCAGGCAGGTAGCAGTAGTCGCAATCGAGGTTGCAATAGGGCGTGGCCTGCACCACCAGCAGCTCCAGGGGACCTGCCGCCATGCCCCCCTCGGGAGGGCCGCCGGGGGGGGCGACGGGCGGAGGGGAGCTGGGGGCCATGGAGAACGACTGCGGGGATCGGGCTACCAGTTGAGGAAGGTGGGGCCATTGCCGAAGTTGCCCCAGCCCGGCCGGAAGTTGGCCCACACCGGCCCTGGCCGCACATAGATGGAGTTGCCGTAGCTCCCATTGCCCCAGGCGCGGCCACCATTGCCCCAGGCCCGACCGCCGCCACCGTTGCCCCAAGCTCGCCCGCCGCCGCCATTGGCCCACCCCCCGCGACCGCGGCCATTCCCCCAGGCGCCCGCCGTTAGCCAGGATTCACCCGGCAGCCCTCCCGGTTGGTTGGGCTCCAGCTGGCTCGCGCGCTCACGGATGGCATCCGAGAGGCGCCGCAACCGAACATCCATCGCCTCGCCTGGCTGCGCCGTCCCCAAGCCCGGTGCGGGGCCTGGTTCGGCACTGGCGGGAGCTCCAGCGGAGACGGCCTCGCTGGGGGGAGGCACCACCAGGGAGAGGGTGGGGAGGGCCAGCAGGAACGCCAGCAGGCCAGCGGAAGGGGACTGGGGCATGGGTTTTGGGGAATTAAGGGCGGGCAGGCGCCGCGGGCGCGGCGGCGGGGGAGGGAGTGGCCACCGTGGTGCGAGCGGTCCCTGGTGCCAACCGCTCATGGGTGAGCAGCACGGCCTCGAAGTAGGCGCGCACCATGTCACTTGGAAGTTGCACGATGCCCTGGGGGCCAAACCAACGGTTCACCGCAGCCACGGAGGGCGCGTCGTCGTCCAAGTAGCCCTGGAGCAGCCCCACGATGGCCACATCGGCCAGGTTGCGGAAGGTGGAGTTGTTCTCCGGCACGATGCAGCCCACCGCGTAGCGCCCATAGGCCTCCCGCGGCACCAGCTCATAGGCCTGGGTGGTCTTGAAGGTTTTGGCATAGGGCGCCAACGCCCCAGCCAGCAGGATCGAATCCCCCGCCATGCCATCCAGGCGACCACCGATCACCGCCGCCACGCCAGTTTCCAGATCCTTTTGGGGCAGGCGCACGGCCGCGGGTTGCAGGGAACGGATCGTGGCCTCCCCCAATGAGCCGGGGATCACGCCGATGCGTTTGCCTCCCAGGGCCTCAGGAGACGCTTTCATCCCGCCCTTGGTGAGCAGGCGAATGCCCGAGAGGCTGAAGGGCACGCTGTAATCCACCACCATCTCCTGCTGCCATGTGAAGGGGATGCCGCAGGCCAGATCCACTTCCCCGCCACTCACCAGCTTGTAGAGCTCCTCGGTGCTGGTCACCGGGCGAAACTCCAGCCGCACCGGCTTTTGCAGATAGCTCGACACCTCCTTGGCGATGCGTTCAGCCACATCCACCGACACCCCCACCAGCTGCTGTTTGTCATCCACATAGGCGTAGGGGATGAGATTGGTGCGGGTGCCGATGGTGATCACGCCAGTGCGGGCAGCGCGCTCCACCACGGTTTCCGCCTGGGCGGCGGGGGCCAGCAGGGCACTGGCCAGGCCCAGCACGGCCAACAGGGGCATGGCCCTCCAGCGCCCAGGCCACTGGAGGCGGGGCCTGGGGCGCGATCCGGTGCCAGGCGAGGAAGGAAGGGGCAAGCGAATTGGGAAGGGCTTCTCGGATCATGCCCATTGGGACGGTGGGCGTCAGCCTCAAGGGCGGTGGGTCGTGGGAGTTCTTCACCTGCCAGGCCAAACCTTGCCCAATGCTTCTGGGTTGCTAGGCCTAGGGGCATGCCCGCCGAACCCCCCCTGGAGTTTTTGCCGCCCCGCCTGAACGGGGCGGTGCTGGCCGTGAGCCGCGGGCTGCTGCCGCTGTGGCTGCGGCAGCAAAGCCACATCACCCGCCTGGAGGTGCGCCACCCCGAACGGCTGGTGGAGGCCATGGCCCAGTTCCAGGCCAGCGAGATCCGTTTGCTGCTGGCGTTTCGCCACCCCAGCGTGGATGATCCAGCCTGCATGGCCCACCTCCTCTGGCGCGCCTTGCCGCGGGAGGGTAGGCGGCTGGGGGTGCGCTTCCGTCCAGCGCCCCACGCCCAATTTCTCTACGACCGGGGCATTCCCCTTTGGGCCGGCCGGGAGGTGGGTTGGCTGCTCTCCCATCTGGGGGGCTGCTCGATCCAGCGGGGCAAGCTGGATGCACCAGCCCTGCGCACCGCCCGCCAGCTGCTGCTGGATAGTCCCCATCCCCTGGCGGTGGCGCCGGAGGGCGCCACCAATGGCCACAACGAGGTGGTCAGCCCCCTGGAGCCAGGCGTCGCCCAGCTGGCCTTCTGGACTGCGGAGGACCTGGCCAAGGCCGGCCGGCCCGAGCGGATGGTGGTCGTGCCCGTGGGATTGCAATACGGCTTCAGCCGGCCGGTGTGGCCAGCCATCGAAACCCTGCTCAGTCAGCTGGAACATGTGGCGGGGCTTCCCAGCGATCCCACCCACAGCCTCCAAAGGGAGGCGCTCTACCAGAGGCTGTTCGCCCTGGCGGAACGGCTTCTAACGATGATGGAGGGGTTCTACCGCGACGCCTACCACCGGCCCTTGGCGGAGCCGAGTCCGCTTCCCCCCGGGGTGGAGGGGCAGCGGGCCCTGACCGGGCGGCTGCAACGTCTGCTGGAAACGGCGCTGGAGGTGGTGGAGAGCTCCTTCGGAATCCAGGCCAAGGGCGATCTGGCCAGCCGCTGCCGACGGCTGGAGCAGGCCGGCTGGGATCGGATCCATCCAGCCAATGGCAGTGGCCGCCGCTCCACCCTGGAGCGGGGACTGGCGGATCGGCTGGCGGAGGAAACCGAGCGGCGCCTGTGGCACATGCGGCTGGTGGAAAGCTTCGTGGCCGTGAGCGGCACCTATGTGTCTGAAGCACCGAGCCAGGAGCGCTTCGCCGACACGCTCCTGTTGCTCTGGGACACCCAATGCCGCCTGCTGGGGGGCACCCCCAGGGATCGCCCCCGCCTGGGCCCCCGGCATGCGTGGATCAGCATCGACCGGCCGATCTCAATCGACGGGCGGCTGGAGGCCTACCGCGCCGACCGCCGCCGGGCGGTGGCCGAGCTCACGGGTGAGCTGCAGCGGCGGCTCGAGGACCTCATCTTGCCGAGCTGACCACGGGGCCTAGCCCCCAGCGGCGGACAACCGCCCGAGGTAGCCCTCCAGGGTGCCCGCATTGATCCAGCCGGTGGCGATGGTTTTGCTGTGCTCCGGGCTCACCCTGCCGCGATGGATGTGGGAAAGGCCAGCGGGAAAGATCACCAGTTTCCCCTTCTCCGCCTCCACATGGTGCTCCTGCCAATGAAACTCCGTGCCACCGGCGGGCAGGGAGTTGCAATAGAGGATCCAGGCCAACACCCGGCGCTGGGGTTCGGTGGCCTCATTCTCCAAGCTCCAATCGCAGTGCCAGCTGTAGAAGCCCTCGCCGGGGGCATAGCGCTGCAGGTTGAACAGGGGGCAGACAAACAGCGAGCGCTCCGGGCAGCACTCCAAAAACAGGGGCCGCTCCGCCAGCCAACGTTTCAAACCCACCGACACCCCCCGCAGCATCGCCTCCGCCAGCCCATGGGCCTCGGGGTCGGAAGGATCCATCGCCACCAGGCTGATGTCGGTCGACACCTTGTCTGGCTGGCCGTCGCCGGCCCCGCCAAAGGCCACTCCCGGACGCTGGAGGTCGACACGGCGATCAAAAAAGCCCATCACCCCATCCGCCAGGGCGAGATAGCCCCGGTCGTGATAGTCCCCAATCAGGCGCATGGGGCGATCTCCTCCTGCCAGGGCAGGGCGATCAGGTTGCCATGGTGCTGCCAGCGCTCAGGGGGGCCGACCCGAGGGGCGAGCCCCACCCGCTCCAGGGCCTCCAGCAGCTTGGGGGGGCCAGGAAGGGGCACCTGGCCATCGATGGGGAGGGCGAGCACCTGGGCTTCGGATGGATCCGCCATCAACCGCAGGTTGAGATCTTCCAGGTCCCGCTCGAAAAACAGCCGCCGCATTCTTGCGGTGAGGGCGGGACCAAGGCCAGAGGCAAAGCCCTCAAGGGAAGCCTGATCCGTGGCACAACCGCTGCTGAGGGCCAGCCAGATCAGCAATTTCGCCCAGCTCTCCACGGTCCAGAGGGGGGCAAAGCTCTGGCGGTGCTGCCGCACCAGCTCGCCGATGGCAAACGCAAACAGGGCGGCTTGCCAGGGGGGAGCTTCAGGGGTGGCTGGGGAGGGAGCGTCGCGCACATGGGTGGAGCCGCTGACCCCAGCCTGCCGCAGGGCCCTCCTTTGGGCAGACTGCAGAAGCAACGTCCGTGGAGACGCCCTCCCATGGCCCTGGATCTGAACGACCCGGAGCTCGAGTTCGCCGACCTTGTCACCGCCTACCAGAGCTGGGTGATGGCCGTGATCAACGATGAAAAGCTGGGCGGTGAGAAGCTGCTCACCGATGACATTGCCGAAGACGCCTTCAATGCCATGCGCTTCCTGCCGGAGGTGGTGACCAGCGCCATCGAAACCACCCTGGCCCGGGTGTACGACGTGGATGAGGACGAGCTCAACGCCTTGCTCTATCCCGAAGGCTGAGGCTCCCATGGCCCCACGCCCTCCCCACTGGCGGGTGGTGGTTGGGCTCCTGGGCCGCCTTGGCCTAGGGGCCGCTGCCGCCTGGATGGGCGCCACACTCACCAGCTGCGGACAGGAGGCGCCACCCCCGCAGGTCCAAGGCCAGGACCTGCGGGGCACCGTGGTGATGGCGATGGGGATCACCAGCGATGAGACCATCGATGGAGAGCTCTCGGAGGCTCTCAAGCACCGCCTGGGGATCACGTTGCGGGACTTTCGCCTGATGCACCCCAACGCCCAGGTGCAACTCCAGCTCTTCCCGGAAGACGATCTCCTGGAGGAAACCCGCTTTCGAACCGCCGCAGGCCTGGGCCCCGACCTGCTCTTTCTCAGCAACTCCACCGCCAACGACCTGGAGGAAGCGGGGCTGACGCGAAGGGTGCGCATGCCCGCAGCGCTGCTACAACGCATGGATCCCACTGCGGCGCGACTGTTTCAAGGCTCGAACGGAGAGCTGAGCAGCGTGCCTGTGCTCCTCATGCCCCAGCTGGCCTGTTTCGACCGACGCCGGTTGGTCCGCTCGCCGGCCACCCTGGAGGAGCTGCTGCAGCAATCCAGCCAGGGCCTGCGGGTGGGTTTGCCCCTCGATGGCTTCAATCTGGCCTGGACCTTCGGCAGCCTGGGGGTGGTGGACGCGGTGGAGGATCTCTTTGCCGGCCAACCCGCCACCCCGGAGCGGCGGCAAGCCCTGGGGCGCTGGCTGAGCTGGTTGCAGCAGGCGGATCAGGTGCAAGATGTGGACTTCCAGCTCTCCCAAAGCCAGCTGATCCAGGACCTGGGCAAGGGCCAACTGGACTGGACCAGTTGCCGGAGCACCCACCTGGCCCGGCTGAAAATTGAACTGGGCCGTCATTTGGGGATTGCCACCCTGCCCCGGGGCCCGGGGGGCCCCCCCAGTCCCGTGAGCCGGCAACGGGTACTGGCCTTCGGGCGCAACTCCAGCCCCGCGCAACAGCGGGTGGCGGAGAGCCTGGCCCAATTTCTGCTCACCCCCCTCACCCAGCGCAACCTGGCGCTCCAGCGGCAGGAGGTGTTGCCGGTGGTGGACTCCCTGCGGCTGCCCACCAATCGCAAGGGGACCCTCCGCCTTCTCGCCATCGCCCAGGCGCAAATGCGGGGGAGCAATGGCAAAGAACAAACCATGTTTCAACAAGGCGATCAAAACGGCCTGGCCATGGGCCAAGTGATCAGCCGCTATCTCTACGGGAATCTTGACCTTGATGGCGCCATTGATGGCCTGGTGCGGGCCATCCAGAGCGGCAAAGGTGAGCCATGAACGAGTTGCTGCAAAACATCGCCGGTTG
>JAYKHG010000062.1:0-4395 GCA_035284825.1 Cyanobacteriota bacterium | reverse complement strand
CACTTTGACGCGCCTGACCCCCCTCGCATCAGGGGGGAATCCGGAAGCTTTGTGAAGACTTCTCCCTTCTCCCAGGCTCGAGAGCTGTGCTCCTGACCTCCCCCAGCAACTCCTCGGCGCTCAGCCGTGCCCCCTCCTCCACCAGACCAGCACTGGCGGCAAGCCGGCCGATGACCCCTGGAGGATCCAGCCCTTGGGCCCGCAGCGCCGCCAACCCTTCGGAGGCCATCCGCTTGCTCAACCGCTTGCCCTCCCGGTCGCACAGCACAGGAACGTGGCCGTAGCGGGGGGGAGAAATCCCCAGGGCTTGGCAGACCGCCACCTGGGCTCCGGTGGCACACCAGAGGTCGGCCCCTCGCACCACGTCGCTGATGCCCAGGGTGAGCTCATCCACGGCCGTGGCCAGGTGGTAGGCCACCACCCCATCGGCGCGGCGCAGCACCACATCGCCCACATCCCTTGGCCCATCGAGCTGGCCGGCGGGTCCCCAACACTCTTGCCAGCGGATCAGCCCCTCCCCAAGCCTGAGGCGCCAACTGGGCCAGCGCCCCTGCCGCTGACCCCAGAAGGGGGGCAGGGCCCTGCAATGGCCGGGATAGATGGCCAGGCGTCCGTGGGGGGCGGAGATGTCCGCCAGGAGGCGGCGGCTGCAGTGGCAGGGATAGAGCACCCCGGAACGACGCAGGGCGGACAGCACGGAGGCATACAGGCCCCCGCGCTCGCTCTGGCGCACCACGGGTCCGTCCCAATGCAGCCCCAGCCATTGGAGGTCGGCAAGGATCGACTCCTCCGCCCCAGGTCGCACCCGGGGGCGGTCGAGATCATCGAGGCGCAACAGCCAGAGGCCTTCGCGGCGGCGCGCCTCCAACCAACTGAGCAGGGCCGTGCGGAGGTTGCCCAGGTGGAGCTCCCCGCTGGGTGAGGGGGCGAAACGCCCCCTCACCCCCTGTTCCCTCAGGGCCAGACCCCGCTCGAACCGTTCCCTCAGGTGGTCGGGCAGGGTCACCGGGGTCATGAACGAAAAAAGCGGCCCGAAGGGACCGCTCGCTGACGACTGGAGACCAAGTGGGGTCAGCCCTGGACCCGATCTTTGAAAAGTTTGCCGGCGGTGAAAGCGGGCACGCGCTTGGCTGGAATCTTGATTTTTTCGCCGGTCTTGGGGTTGAGACCCTGGCGCTCGGAACGCTCCCGGGGTTCAAAGGACCCAAACCCAAGGATGGACACCTTTTTGCCCTCCACCACTGAATCGATGATGGTGTCGATGGCGGCATCCACGACCAGGGAGACGTCGGTCTTGGTGAGCTCGGTGCGGGCGGCAACGAGATTAACGAGATCAGCTTTGTTCATGGGTTGAGGTTGGGCCTCCGGTGAGCGGTCTAGGGGGGAATGGATGGGGAGGCGAATCGGAGAGCCGACCGCCACAGGCATTGCGCCGACTCATGGTATGGGGATTTTCCCGTGGCTGCAACAACAAAACGCAGGAACAACAAGCTTTCTGGTCGATGAGCAAATCGGCGAAACATTGAGCGACGCATGGGATCAATCACCCCCCACGCCCCTCGCCAGGCCTCAGGAGTCCCTCTGGGCCCCTCCCGCAGACCCCAGCGAGCTCCTCCATCTGGGTGGCCCCCGCCCTCACCAAAACCTCCCCCTCCAGGGCTCCAAGGGCGGCGCCGCTGGCGATCCAGCCCGGGGAGCCGGGCGGCAGCCAGCGGGCCAGATGGGCGACGCTGCGGCGCTGGCGGGGGCCATGGAAGCCCCGCGGGGAGAGCAGGGGAGCCAGGCGCTGGGGCGCCACCGGCACCAACAGGCGCCCGCAGAAGAGGCCATCCACCGCGCCCGCCACCCCGCCACAGGCATGGAGGACGGCCGCCCCGGGGCTGGGGCCGGGGGTCCAGAGGAGCCTCAATCCCTCCGCCAGCTGGTGGTCTTCCCGGAACACCGTCAGATCCCTCACCCCGGGCAGGAGATAGGCCTCCTGCTCCTGCACCAGCACGGGCCAACCCAGGCGCTCCTGCAGCCGGCGACAGGATCCATGGCCATCCCGGCCCAACAGCACCATCCAGCCCCCGGGGCGCTCCGCCCGGGCCTCAAGGAAGGCGAAGGTGGCCTGGCTCTCCGGCGGGCAATCCACCAACACATCCCCGGCGGTGGTGGCCAGTAACCAGGCGCTGCCTCCATGGGTGCGGGGGTTGGGGGGGAACAGCCACACCCCTGGTTCCACCTCCCGCGGAGGCCGACCCGAGCGTTCCGACCCGGGGGAGAAGGCCGATCCGGCCATGGCCCGCACAGACAGGGGACAGAAGGGACCCTAATTTGGCCCCATTCGCCTTCCCCATTGACGGTGATCAGGATTGGTCAGCCCTGGCCGTTGGGGGCAACCGCGACCCCGAGGGGCGTGAATTTCTCCGTGGTGGCCCCCCTGGCCACCCGGGTGGAACTGTTGCTGTTCGCCACCGCAGAGGCGGAGGAGCCCAGCGAGGTGATCGCCCTGGAGGCGCCCCATCGTTCGGGCGACCACTGGCATGTGGAAGTGGAGGGGGTGGGCATCGGCTGCTGTTACGGCTACCGGGTGTTCGGGCCGCTGGAGCCTGGAAATCATGGGTTCAACCCCTCCAAGGTGCTCCTGGACCCCTGCGCCCGGGCCATCGGCGGCTGGGATGGCTACCAGCGGGGGGCGGCCGTGGGCGCCATCCCCAACACCGCCTCCTGCCTGAAAGGGGTGGTGACGGAGCGGGATCGCTTTGATTTCAGCGCCGCCCCCCGGCCCCGCCACAGCTGGCAGAAAAGCGTGATCTATGAGCTCCATGTGGGGGGCTTCACCCAGGGGGCTGGCTGCCCCGTGCCGCCGGAGCGGCAGGGCACCCTGCTGGGGTTGATCGACACCCTGCCCTACCTGCAGGAGATGGGAATCACGGCCATCGAGCTGCTGCCCGTGATGGCCTTCGATCCGGAGGATGCCCCGGCGGGCCGCTACAACCATTGGGGCTACAGCCCCCTCAGCTGGATGGCTCCCCATCCCGACTATTTGGTGAATCCAGACCCCCTCCAGGCCCGCAATGAAGTGCGGGAGCTGGTGGGCGCCTGCCACCGGGCCGGGTTGGAGGTGCTGCTGGATGTGGTCTACAACCACACCACGGAGGGCAATCAGGCGGGGCCCACCCTGAGCTGGCGGGGCTTTGCCGATTCCACCTACTACCACCAGAACAGCCGGGGCGACTATCTGGATGTGAGTGGCTGCGGCAACAGCATCGCCGCGAACCAGGCCCTCACCCGCCATTTGATTCTGGAATCCCTCTGCTGCTGGGCCAATGAGCTCGGCATTGACGGCTTCCGCTTCGACCTGGGCATCGCCCTCAGCCGCGGCCAGGAACTGATGCCCCTCGACCATCCACCCCTGTTCGAGGCCATGGAGGCCCACCCGGAGCTGAGCGATCTGAAGCTGGTGAGCGAACCCTGGGATTGCGGCGGCCTGTACCGGATGGCGGATTTTCCAGCCCGGCGGGTGGCCACCTGGAACGGGCGTTTCCGGGACGACATGCGCCGCTTCTGGAAAGGGGATGAGAAGTGCTGCTGGCCCGTGAGCCAGCGGCTGGCGGGCAACCCCGATCTCTACGGCGGGCAGCCGGCCGCCCTGGGACGCAGCATCACCTTCCTCACCGCCCATGACGGCTTCACCCTGGCGGATCTGGTGAGCTACGACCGCAAGCACAACCTGGCCAACGGCGAAAATGACCGGGACGGCGACAACCACAACAACAGCTGGAACCACGGGGTGGAGGGCCCCAGCACGGACCGGGCCGTGATGGCCCTGAGGGATCGGCAGATGCGCAACCTGCTCACCAGCCTGATGCTGGCCCCGGGGGTACCGATGCTGCTGATGGGCGATGAGGTGCGCCGCAGCCAGGGGGGCAACAACAACAGCTGGTGCCAGAACAACCTGCTGGGCTGGATGCACTGGCAGCCGGATGACACCGATCTGGCGCTGCGGCGCTTTCTCTCCCGGCTGATCGAATGGCGCCAGCGGCTGGCGTTCCTGCTCAACCCCGAAGTGCCCATCGCCGAGGCGCCCCGACGGCCGGGGGAGGGCCATGGCCTCTGGCGGGAATGGCATGGGGTGGAGATGCACAAACCCGACTGGGCCAGCTGGTCGCACTCCCTGGCCTGGAGCCTGCACGACAGCCTGCGGGGGCCGCTGCTGTGGTGTGGGTTCAATGCCTATTACAAGGCCATGCACTTCGACCTCCCCCCCTCCCAGGCGGGCTGGATGCGGGTGATCGACACCGCCCTGCCCCCGGGCGAGGATCTGCCGGACACACCACAACGCTGGACCCCCCCGGGCGCACCGCTGGAGAGCCGCAGCCTGATGCTGATGCTCCATCCTTCTTTATTGCC
>JAYKHG010000061.1:0-11426 GCA_035284825.1 Cyanobacteriota bacterium | reverse complement strand
CGACAGAGGCTTGAGCAGATCGATGGTGAATGCAGTGAGCAGATCGACCGCTTCGGCCTGATCTTTCTCGCGGCAGAGTTGCAACGCCAGCCCGGCCGGGGCCAACCACTGGAGCCCAGCCAGCTGGCGCGCACGGATCTGAGTCAGTTGCTCCGCCATCTGGAGGCGATCTGGCAGCGGCAGCTGCACCGCCGCGACCTGAACCTCACCCTTTCCATCGCTGAGGATTTGCCCCCAGTGCTCAGCGATCCCGTGCGTTTGGAGACGATGCTCGGAGGGTTGATGGATCGTTTCAGTCGCTCTCTGCCGGCCGGCAGCCATGTGCGCTTGCGATTGGGACCCGCCGGGCAGCGCCTGAAACTCCAGCTGAGCAGTGATGCCCCCGACAGTCCCCGTGGAGCCTCTGCCCAGGAGTCTGGGAAAGAGGGGGCCCGGGTTGGCCCCGTGCTCAGCTGGAACCCCACCACGGGAAGCCTCAACCTCAGCAGGCAGGCCACCCAGTTGCTCTTTCACCGTCTTGGAGGACGGTTCACCGAACGGGGGGGCAGCAGCCTGACGGTGTTTTTCCCCCTGGCGGAGCCTGCGGAGGGCTGATGTTTGTTGACGGGGTGTGAAGACTGCGCGGGCGCCTTTCATTTCGCCAAAAGCACGGTGCTAGCTTCCGCCTGAAACGGTCAGCAGAGCCATGCCAGCAACGGCCCTCAACGGTCAACTCCCGAAGTACATCGGCAGCACAGGCGGCCTGCTGAATGCCGCGGAAACCGAAGAGAAATACGCCATCACCTGGACGAGTCCATCGGCCCAGGTTTTTGAGCTTCCCACCGGAGGGGCCGCGGAGATGAATGAGGGCGAAAACATCATGTACTTCGCCCGTAAAGAGCAGTGCCTTGCGCTTGGCACCCAACTTCGCACGAAGTTCAAGCCCAAAATCGATGATTACAAGGTTTATCGGATTTATGCCGGTGGGGATGTGGAATTTCTCCATCCCAAAGATGGCGTATTTCCTGAAAAAGTGAATGAAGGGCGTCCAATTGTTGGGCACAATCCCCGGAGAATCGGCGAAAATCCCAATCCTTCAAACCTGAAGTTCACCGGCAGAGCCACCTACGACGCCTGATCTCCCCCATCTCGTGCAGTAGAGACGGCGGGGAAGCACCCGCCGTTTTTTTTGCCTTCCCCCTATGTCTCCTCTCGCGGATCGCACGGCCTATCTCGCCCAGGTGAAGCAGGGGTGCACATTTATTCCCCTCTGGAAGTGCTGGCCTGCGGATTTGGAAACACCGCTCACCACCTGGCTCAAGGTGGGGGCAGGCGGCAAGCAGGGTGTGCTTCTGGAATCTGTGGAGGGGGGGGAACAGCTGGGGCGCTGGAGTTTTGTGGTGAGCAACCCGCTTTGGACGTTGACCGCCCGCGGGGAGTTGGCCGTGCGCCAGTGGCGGGATGGACGGAGGGATGAGCTCGCGGGCAATCCCTTCCAACTGCTCCGTCAATGTCTGGCGTCGATCCGTCCGGCCCCTGTGCCCCATCTCCCCCCCGTGGGCCAGCTGTTTGGGTGCTGGGGATATGAGTTGATCCAATGGATCGAACCCACGGTGCCCGTGCATCACCCTGGGCCAGGGGATCCGCCGGATGGATGCTGGATGCTTGCGGACAGCCTTCTGGTGTTTGACCAGGTGAAGCGTCAGATCACCGCTGTGGCCTATGCCGATCTGAGCGGCGGCGCGGATCCAGAAGGTGCTTGGCATCACGCTGCCGCCATGATCTCCCAGCTGGAAGCCCGGATGCATGAGCCCTTGCCCCCTGGCATTGCTCCCTTGGACTGGCATGAGGCTGGCGCTGCGGATCCCAGCCTGGGGTTGGACACCCGCAGCAATTGGCAACAGAGCGACTTTGAACGGGTGGTGGAGCTGGGTCGGGACCATATCGCCGCGGGGGACGTGTTTCAGCTGGTGCTCAGTCAGCGCTTGGAGACGAGCGTGGAGCGCGATCCATTTGATCTCTACCGCAGCCTGCGGATGGTGAATCCATCGCCCTACATGGCCTTTTTCAACTTTGGCGACTGGTATCTGATTGGCTCCAGCCCAGAAGTGATGGTGAAGGCCGATCCCCAAGCCAATGGGGGCATCCGCGCTTCCTTGCGTCCCATTGCCGGCACCCGCCCCCGGGGGGTGGATGCGGCGGAGGATGGGGCCTTGGAAGCCGAGCTGCTGGCCGATCCGAAAGAACGGGCCGAGCATGTGATGCTGGTCGACCTGGGCCGCAATGATTTGGGCCGGGTCTGCCGGCCCGGCTCGGTGATGGTCACCGAACTGATGCTGATCGAGCGCTATTCCCATGTGATGCACATCGTCAGCCAGGTGGAGGGTGAGCTGGACACCACCCATGACGTTTGGGATCTGCTCATGGCCTGCTTCCCTGCGGGCACCGTGAGCGGCGCCCCGAAAATTCGGGCCATGCAGCTGATCCATGCCCTGGAACCCGACGCGCGAGGGCCCTATTCGGGGGTGTATGGAGCTGTGGATCTCAATGGAGCCTTGAACACCGCCATCACCATCCGCTCCATGGTGGTGTTACCCCATTCCGAGGGGGGTTGGCGCGTTCTTGTGCAGGCTGGGGCAGGCATCGTGGCGGATTCCAAGCCGGCCATGGAGTACCAGGAAACGTTGAACAAGGCCCGTGGCATGCTCAAGGCTCTGGCTTGCTTGCAGCGGCCCCAACCTGAGGATCGATGAGCGGCCCGTTGCTCAGCAAAGGTTTTGAGGTGGAGATGTTCACCGGCAGACGAGATGGCACGGTTGTGGGGTGCGCGGCCGAAGTGGCAGGGGCGTTGGAGGGATTTGTAACGGAGCCGGACAACCGCAATCTGGAGTACACCACCCCCCCCGATGCCGACTACCACCGGCAGCTGGTCTCCCTGCTCCGCCCCAGGCAACAACTCCGACGTTGGTTGGCCCAGCGGGATCTCACGCTCCTGCCTGGCAGCACCCTCAGCCTCGGAGACACGAGCCAATTCGTGCGCTCCAATCCCGAAAACCCATACCACGGCGAAATCGAGCACCTGTACGGCACTCGGGTGGTGACGGCCAGTGTCCACATCAACCTGGGTTTGCAGGCCATGGAGCCCCTTTTTGCTGGGTTGCGGTTGCTGCGCTGCGAGGGCGCTCTCCTGCTGGCCCTCAGCACCAGCTCACCGTTCCTTGATGGCCACGCCACGGGGGCTCAGTCGCAGCGATGGCTCCAGTTCCCTCTTACGCCTCCTGAGGTGCCCCTCTTCACGAGCCATGGGCACTACGTGAGTTGGATGGAGGAGCAACTGGCCCTGGGCGCGATGCTGAACGTGCGCCATCTTTGGACCTCGGTGCGTCCCAATGGAGACCGCCGTCCCCAATCGTTGAACCGTCTGGAAATTCGCATCTGCGACCTCATCAGTGATCCCCTCCTCCTGCTGGCGGTGACGGCCTGGGCTGAGCTACGGCTGCTGATGCTCATGGGAGATCCCCAAGTCCATGATCCCCTGGTGGCCAGTGCCCTCAGCCCAGCGGAGTTGGCCAGCCTGGCGGATCAGAACGACAGGTCAGCGGCCCGCCATGGACTCGATGCCCCGTTGTGCCATTGGCGCACGGGAAATCAATGCCTGGCGCGGGATTGGCTGGCGGAGGAACTGGAGGCCATGGCTCCCCTGGCAACAAACCTGAATCTTGATGTCACACTTGAACCATTGAAATCCGTGTTGACCTTGGGGAGCGAATCGATGCGCTGGCTGGATCGCCACCGGGCAGGGGAACCCATTGATCGCATCATCGCCACTGAAGCCATGGCCATGGAAGCCCGGGATTCTGCCCTTTGGGCAGGGGTTGCAACAGACCACGCACACGCTTTGGGATGATCATGGTTGCTGCCTCCGCCTCTCCCCCCATGCGGGAGCCCGCCAACGCCCAACGACCCGGGCCCGAGGTGCCCCTCCACACCACCCGGCAGCTTGTGGAACGCCTCGAGCTGGTGGAGGAACTCTGGCTTTCCGTTCTCCACAGCGAATGCCCCCCCGGCCAGTTGGAACGGCTGATTCGGTTGAAAGATCTCTGTGGGCGGTTTGACCCCCAGGAGGACTCCGGACGCAACACCCCAAGCGGTGCTGGGGTGAATAGTGAGGCCATCGACAGGGTGATTCGGGAGATGGACCTGGCCGATGGGATTGCTGCGGCAAGGGCCTTCTCCCTGTATTTTCAGCTAATTAATATTCTGGAGCAGCATATTGAAGAAAATACTTACATTGAAAGCCTTCGTCAGGCGGCGACGACGAGTCAGTGGGACCCTTTTGTGCCCCCGTTGGCGAATCAAAGTGAGCCCGAGACATTTCGCCAGCTCTTTGAGCGCTTGAGGGCACTCAACATGCCACCAAGTTCCCTTGAGAGCCTGTTACAGGAACTCGATATTCGGCTGGTTTTTACGGCACATCCAACGGAGATTGTGCGCCATACGGTACGCCACAAGCAGCGGAGAGTGGCTTCGTTGATCGACGGGCTGGAAGAATCAACGAACAAAGATGATCAGGAGCTGTTGCGCCAACAATTAGAGGAGGAAATTCGACTGTGGTGGCGTACGGATGAATTGCATCAATTCAAACCTTCCGTGTTGGATGAGGTGGAATTTGCACTTCATTATTTCCAGCAGGTGTTGTTTGAGGCGATGCCGCTGCTGCAGCAGCGACTGCGCGCTGCCCTGAAGTCCAGTTACCCCGATGTGGAGCCTCCTAAGGATGCGTTTTGCACCTTTGGTTCGTGGGTGGGGGCAGATCGGGATGGCAATCCTTCCGTGACCCCCGAAATCACCTGGCGTGCCGCCTGCTACCAGCGCCAACTGATGATTGATCGTTACGTGAAATCCGTAACGGACCTTCGGGATCAACTCAGTATCTCAATGCAGTGGAGTCAGGTCAGTCCTGCGCTGCTGGAGTCCCTGGAAATGGACCGTTTGCGCTTCCCTGAGATCTATGAGGAGCGAGCAGCCCGCTATCGCCTGGAGCCTTATCGGCTGAAGCTCAGTTACATGCTGGAGCGCCTGCGTCTCTCAGAGAAACGTAACCAGCTTCTTGCGGAGTCGGGTTGGGAATCTCCCCCCAGTGAACTGCCAAGCTCTGGTTCCCAAGACCTTCATTACGCCTCAGAAGAGGACTTTCGAAATGATCTCGAGCTGATTCGTAACAGCTTGCAGGTCACAGGTCTGCACTGTGAAGGCCTCACGGCCTTGCTGTCCCAGGTGCACATTTTCGCCTTCTCCCTGGCCAGTTTGGATATACGCCAAGAGAGCACCCGTCACAGCGCTGCCATTGATGAACTCACCCGCTACCTGCAACTGCCCGTTCCCTATGGCGACATGGAGGAAGAGGCGCGGGTGGAGTGGCTTTTGGCAGAACTTCAAACCCGCCGCCCCCTGCTTCCGGCAGCTGCTTCTTGGACCGCCCCAACTGCGGAGACCTTTGCGGTTTTTCAGATGTTGCAGCGGCTCCAGCAGGAGTTTGGCTCACGCATTTGTCGCACCTATGTGATCTCGATGAGTCACACGGTGTCGGATTTGCTGGAGGTGTTGTTGCTTGCCAAAGAGGCAGGTTTGGTTGATCCGGTGGAGAAAAGATCCCAGCTTCTGGTGATCCCCTTGTTTGAAACCGTTGAAGATCTCCAGGGTGCTCCAGCGGTGATGGAACGTCTGTTCCAAGAGCCCTTTTATCGGCAGCTGTTGCGGTCTGAACAGCAGATGCCGCTTCAAGAGGTGATGCTTGGCTATTCCGATAGCAATAAAGACTCTGGTTTTCTTTCGAGCAATTGGGAGATTCATCGTGCCCAAATCGCCCTGCAACAATTGGCTACGCAGAGCGACGTTTGTCTGCGCATCTTCCATGGACGGGGTGGATCCGTAGGCCGTGGTGGTGGTCCTGCCTACCAGGCCATTCTTGCCCAGCCCAGCGGCACACTGTGCGGGCGCATTAAAATTACGGAGCAAGGAGAAGTGTTGGCATCAAAATATTCACTTCCTGAGCTTGCTCTATACAACCTAGAGACCGTTACCACTGCCGTACTGCAGAGCAGTTTGGTGAGCACCCGCATCGATGACACGCCCAGTTGGAATGCATTGATGGCTCGTCTGGCCTCGCGATCAAGGGAGCACTACCGGGCACTGGTGCATGAAAATCCTGATCTTGTGGCCTTTTTTCAGCAGGTCACACCGATTGAGGAGATCAGCAAACTTCAAATTTCAAGTCGGCCGGCCAGGCGCAAGAGTGGTGCGAAAGATCTCTCTGCCTTAAGGGCCATCCCCTGGGTGTTTGGCTGGACCCAGAGTCGCTTCCTTTTTCCCAGCTGGTATGGGGTGGGAACGGCGCTTCAGGAGGAGCTCCATCAGGATCCGGAGCAGATTGAACTGTTGCAGTTGCTCTACCAGCGATGGCCCTTCTTCCGCATGTTGATCTCCAAGGTGGAGATGACCCTGTCGAAGGTGGATCTGGATCTGGCCAAGCATTACGTGACCCACTTAGGCAGGGAAGAAAACCGGGATGCTTTTGGTCGCATCTTTGATGCCATCGCTGCGGAATTTGCCCTCACTCACCAGCTGGTTCTGCAGATCAGCAACCATGGGCGTCTTTTAGATGGTGATCCGGCACTGCAGCTCTCCGTGGATCTGCGTAACCGCACCATCATTCCCCTGGGTTTTCTGCAGGTGGCCCTGCTGCGCCGGCTGCGGGATCAAAACCGCCAACCCCCCATCAGCGAGGCCTCCTCAGATGGAACGAGCGGCGGCGCTGGTCACACCTATAGCCGCAGTGAACTTCTCAGAGGCGCATTGCTGACCATCAATGGCATCGCCGCAGGGATGCGCAACACCGGCTGAGGTGCGAGATCTTTCCTTGTTGCTTCCCTTCCGCGGTCCACCCACCTCCGGCCTCTTGCAGGAGGGATATGCGTTGTTGGTTCAGCCAAGTCTCCAGCTGGAGGATCTCAACCATCTCCTGGTGAGCTGTGGGGAGTCACCCCGGAGTGACGCCCTTTGGAGTCGGGTGATGCGCCAAAGCATTTGGCATCTGGTGGTTCAGAACCCCCAGGGTCGCTGGGTGGGGTTTGTGCGCGCTACCAGCGATCGGGCCCTCAATGCCAATCTCTGGGATCTCGTGACGGCCCCGGCAGACCCCGCCCGGGAGGCGGTGATCAGGACCCTTGTGGTGGCTGCGCTGGATCGCCTCAGACGAGAGCTCAGTGGCTGCAGCATCTCCATCTCCGCCCCTGCTGAGGCGCTGGCTGCCCTGAGACAATCGGGATTCGTCATTGATCCCGGGGGCATCCGAGCCATGGGGCTCAGCCTCTCAGGCAGGGGTGGGGATGGCACCGCTCAAGAGAAAATCCCCGGTGATCACCAGGATCCTTAAGCGATCCCTCTCCCTGTTTTTGAATGGTTCCCCCTGTTCCGGCAGGGGGTTGACGAGCATGGAGGGACTCGAACCCCCGACACTCAGAACCGGAATCTGATGCTCTATCCAACTGAGCTACATGCCCCCATCAGGCTGGGCCTGGGGTTGTCCAATCTCAGGACTTTGCCTGAAGGCTTAGTTTACCCCTTGGCCGCCCTTCCGACGTCATGCGGCTGCAGCGCCTGGAGCTCCAACAGTTCCGAAACATTGAACAGTTGCGGCTGACCCTGCGGGCCCCTCGGCTGATCGTGGTGGGGGCAAACGGCGAGGGAAAATCCAACCTGCTCGAAAGTGTGGAGCTGCTCACCAGCCTGCGCTCCCACCGTTGCAGCACGGATCGGGACCTCATTCGCCGCGGTGAACCCCTGGGCCATATCCGCGCCTCAACGGTGGAAGGGGATGACCTGGAGCTGCACCTGCGGCGGGTTGGCGGCCGCCAGGCCCTGCGCAATGGCAAGCTCCTGGAACGGCAGCTGGATTTGCAGGGAAGTTTGCGCTGCGTGGGCTTCAGCGCCTTGGACATGGCTTTGGTGCGGGGGGAACCGTCCTTGCGTCGGCAGTGGCTGGATCGGGTTGTGACCCAACTGGAGCCCCTGTATGGCGCCTTGTTGAGCCAGTACGGCCGCCTGCTGCGCCAGCGGGCCCAGCTTCTGCGCCGGCGTCTGGCCCATGAAGGGCTGCTGGATGTTTTTGATACCCAGATGGCCATCGTCGGCACCCGTCTCCACCGCAGGCGTCTGCGTGCCCTGCAGCGGCTGGCTCCCCTAGCTGCCCGATGGCAGGAGCGGTTGGGCGGGGGGGGCGAAATCCTGGCCTTGGGCTATCGCAGTGGCACCCCCGTGGCCCCCGCGGATGGGGAGGTTGGCCTCACTGACCAGATCGTAGAGGAGGCTACATGGCGGATGGCCATGGAGAGTCAACTCCGTGAACAGCGCAGGGAGGAAGAGCGCCTTGGTCAATGTCTTGTGGGTCCCCACCGCGATGAGGTGGAGATGCGCCTGGGCGCTTTGCCCGCCCGCCGGTATGGCTCGGCGGGACAACAGCGCACCCTGGTGCTCGCCCTCAAGTTGGCTGAACTGGAACTGGTCACGACGGTTGTCGGGGCTCCTCCCTTGCTCTTGCTGGACGACGTCTTGGCGGAGTTGGATCCCACCCGACAGCAACTCCTGTTGGAGGCCGTCGGCGATGGCCATCAGTGTCTTGTGAGTGCCACCCATGTGGAGATGTTCACCCGGGGCTGGTCCACCCGAGCCCAGGTGGTGGCCATGCGTGCAGGGGTGTTGGAGGACGCCGGCTGAAGGTCCGGTTCCCGTGCGGCAACCCCTTCCAGCCATTCGGGGGGTTTGCCCCTATGTTGGGCCTTGTGTTCATTGAAGACCCTGATGAATCAGAGCCTGTCTTGCCTGCATCCCAATCCGGGATGGGGCGTGGCCTCCCCCCTTCCCGCCAGCCCAGTCCAACCCCTCACCACCGAAACGGTCGGTAAACATTGCATTCTCGAGCTTTACAACTGTGAGAGTTCCAAGCTCGACGACGAAGCTTTCCTCAGGGACACCATCACAAGCGCTGCCAAACGTGCCGGTGCCACCCTGCTGCATCTGATCACCCACCGTTTTGATCCCCAGGGGGTGACGGGGTTAGCCCTGTTGGCTGAATCCCATATTTCAATCCACACCTGGCCTGAATCCGGCTACGCCGCCGTGGATGTGTTCACCTGTGGTGACCACACCATGCCTGAGCGGGCCTGCCAGGTGTTGATGACGGAGCTCGAAGCCGCTGATCACAAGCTCACGAGCTTCCGGCGCGAAACCCCCCTTGGGGTGGGCCAGGGCGAACGGGATCCGCGCTTGGCGGCCGTCTGACGCCTTGGATCGTGAATTCAACCGCGATCGTGGTCCATGGCTGGACCCGCAAGATCGCGGTTGAGTTTTCCGCTCACAAGTCCCTCGAGATCGAGGGCCAAGGTGTGGAATCCCAGGGCACGAAAAGCGTCCACCATCTCCTGGCGCAGGGAGTCGGTGGCGAGGCTGAGACACACCCCCGGCAGCACGTTGCTGGGCAGTTCAATGCGCGCCGTCTCCCCCTGGCTGCGAACGCGCACGTCGCCAAAGCCTTTCTCCCGCAGCCAGGCTTCCGCAGCCCCCACCCGCCGCAGACGGGTGGCGGTGATTGGTTCTCCGTAGGGAAATCGGGACGCCAGGCAGGGTTGGGCAGGCTTATCCCACCAGGGCAGTCCGAGGGCACGGGACAACTGGCGCACCCCGGACTTGTCGATGCCGGCCTCCGCCAAGGGTGAGCGGACATCCCGTTCCCGGGCTGCCCGCAGTCCGGGCCGATGGTCTTGCAAGTCGTCCAGATTCACCCCATCCAGCACCTGGGAGGCGCCCACATCGATGCGGATCTGGGCCAACAGGCCATGGAGCTCACGCTTGCAGGCGTAGCAACGGTCTGGGGGATTGCTGGTGTAACTGGATATGTCTAGCTCCGCCGTGGGGATTTCCCGGTGTTTCAGCCCGAGCCAATGGGCTTGGGAACGGGCTTCCTCCAGCAGGTGGGGGGCCAGGGCGGGAGACACACCCGTGACCGCGATGGCCCTGTCCCCCAGCCGTTCGGCGGCGATGGCCGCCACCAGGGAGGAATCCACTCCACCCGAATAAGCCACCACCACCGAATCCAGGGCATCCATGGCCTGCCGCATCAGGTCAAGGGCATGGAGAAGCCCGGGGGGAAGGGACTCCAGCAGGGTGAGAGGACGTGCGGAAGCCATCCAACACATGCGGCCGGACAGCCATCCTGCCAAGTCGTCCACGTTGCCGAGGGTCCGTGGTGGGCGCCGATAGCATCGAGGGCCACCGCCCTGGCCCATGACCACCCCCACCCGAAGCCAAACCAGCAAACGGGGGACGGGCAGTGGCATCGGGATCCGCACGGCCACGGGCAGCGATGAGCGGGCCCGAGGGCAATTACATGTGTATGACGGAGAGGGGAAGGGCAAGAGCCAGGCCGCCCTGGGGGTGGTGTTGCGCACCATCGGGCTTGGGATCTGTGAACAGAAACGCACCCGGGTTTTGCTGCTGCGGTTTCTTAAGGGGCCAGGCCGTTCCTATGACGAGGATGCGGCAATTGAGGCCCTCCAGCAGGGGTTTCCCCACCTCATCGATCAGGTGCGAACGGGCCGTGGCGAGTATTTTGGCGCCACGGAAGCCACCCCCTTCGACCGGCAGGAGGCCCAGCGAGGATGGGATATCGCCAGGGGAGCTCTGGCCAGCAATCTTTATTCGGTGGTTGTGCTCGATGAACTCAATCCCGTGCTGGATCTGGGCCTATTAGATGTGGAGGATGTGGTGGGCACCCTGGCCACCAAACCGCCAGGCATGGAGGTGATCTGTACCGGCCGTGGTGCGCCTGCTTCTTTGGTGCAATTGGCCGACCTCCACTCGGAGATGCGTGCCCACAGCAGTGATACTCCGGGGCTGCAGGGAATTGAGATCTACACGGGGGAGGGCAAGGGCAAGAGCACGAGTGCCCTGGGCAAGGCATTGCAGGCGATCGGCAGGGGGATCAGCCAGGACAAAAGCCATAGGGTCTTGATTCTCCAATGGCTGAAAGGGGGGAATGGCTATACGGAAGATGCGGCGATAGCTGCCCTGCGTGAGAGTTATCCCCACCTGGTGGACCACTTGCGTAGCGGGCGGGATGCCATTGTCTGGCGGGGACAACAACAACCCATTGACTATGTGGAGGCGGAACGAGCCTGGGAGATTGCCCGGGCGGCAATCGCCAGTGGACTCTATAAAACGGTGATCTTGGATGAACTCAACCCCACGGTGGATTTAGAGCTCCTTCCTGTTGAGCCGATTGTGCAAACCCTGCTGCGCAAACCAGCGGAAACCGAGGTGATCATCACTGGCCGCTGCAAGGGACGACCGGCCTATTTTGATCTGGCGAGCGTGCATTCGGAAATGGTTTG
>JAYKHG010000060.1:0-3459 GCA_035284825.1 Cyanobacteriota bacterium | reverse complement strand
TCAGCAACTTGCTCACCTGCTTGGGGTTCTGCCTGCCGAGCCGCAGCAGATCGCCCAGCAGACCCGTGGCCTGGCCTGTGCTGGCCAGGGTTTCGAACTCGGCGATGGGAATGGAGCGGCGGAAGGCACCGGTGATGAGCACCACCCGTTCCGCCGCCTGCACCGTGGTGGGAGCACACCAGAGGCCCAGGGCCAGGAAGGAGGCGAAAACCGCCCTGACGGTCCTTCCTGATGATCCGCCACCCGTGGCTAGGGACCCACCTGTTGGCCTCTTCATCGGCTGTTGCGTTTCCTTTTTGCTCCATCAAAAGTAAAGCGGCCCCACGGGGGCAGGCCGGAAGCCCCGCCCAGCTCTCAGGCTGGTGTGACCAGCACGTCCCGCAGCAGGCGCACCACCCCCCGTTCCGCCAAACCCTTCGCCACGTCTGCGCCCATGCGCCGCAAATCGGGTTGCCCCAGAATCCGCGGCAGGCGGCTCAGTAACAGGCGGGGTTCAAAGCCCGGCAGATCATTGAGGATGGCCGAGAGTTGCTGCACCGGTTCCAGGTCGAGCAAGGGCCGAGCATCCAGGGCTTCGGCGCTCTGCTGCCGCTCCCTGAGGCCCGGGGGGAGCAGGCGTCCTGGCAGGCGACGGCCGATGCGCAGGGTCATGCGCCAGGCCAGGTGATCCATCTGTTCCACCATCGCCTCCACCAATTGGCGCCGCAGCATGCCGCCACTGGTGGAGAACAGAAAATCAATGACTTGATCCAGCAGTCCCTCCACGTCCAGCTGCTCCTGCAGGGCCGCACTGCTCACGAGAGCTTCCAGCCGTTGCCAGCGGAATTCATCGCCATCGAAGAGCATTTCCCGCAGGCTCTGGCGCAGCTGGGGATCGGGATCTTCCATCAATCGGCGGGCGAAATAGGGATAGGCGGCCCCCAGAATCTTGAAGTCGGGATCCACGCTCAGGGCGATTCCCTCCAGGGTGACCAAGGAGCGAATGATGAGGGCGTAGTAGGGAGGAACCCGGAAGGGGAAGCGATACATCACGCCGGAAAGATCATCCGTCACCGCTTTGAAATCCATGCGGCTGACGCCCATCTCTAGGGCCTGGCCAAAGACCACTTCAAAGGCAGGAACGATGGGGGATAAGTCCACCTCTTCACTGAGAAAACCAAGGCTCACAAAATCCTTGGAGAGGCTGGTGAAATCCCGATTCACGAGATGGACCACCGCCTGGATCAATCCCGTGCGGGCCTCCCGGGTGACCGTGCTCATCATGCCGAAATCCAGATAGGCCAGCCGTCCATCGGCAAGGGCCAGCAGATTGCCCGGATGGGGATCGGCATGGAAGAAGCCGTGCTCCAGGAGTTGTTGCAAGCTGCAGTTGACCCCAATGGTCACCATGTCATCCGGATCGATGCCGATCCCCTTCACGGCATCAAGGTTGGTCAGCTTCACCCCATCGATCCATTCCATTGTGAGCACCCGACGACTGGTGGCCGCGGGATAGATCTCGGGAACGGCAATGGCTGGATTATGACGATGAAGTTGTTTAAACTTTTCCGCATTCGCCGCTTCATTTAAGTAGTCCATCTCTTCAAATACCCTGGTGCCAAGCTCATCAATCAAGCCCACCAGATCGCTGCGGATTAGGCCTACATTGGCATTCATCCAGCTGGCGATGTTGCGCACGATGTAGAGATCCAGGGTGATCTGCTCCCGCAGTCCTGGCCGTTGCACTTTCACGGCCACCTTCTGGCCCCCCTGCAGCACACCCCGGTGCACCTGGCCCAGGGAGGCCGCGGAAATCGGCTCCCGTTCCAGGGAGGCAAAAATCTCGTCCACCGGTGCCCCCAGGTCTTCCTCGATGCAGGCCATGGCCAGGGCGGAGTCAAACCCTGGAAGTTGGTCCTGCAGTTGGGCTAATTCCTCCAGAAGCACCGGTGGCACGATGTCGGGCCGGGTGGAGAGGGCCTGACCCGCCTTGATGAAGGCTGGTCCCAGGGCGGCGAGCAGCTCGGCACATTCCCTGGCCCTTGCCCTGGCCCGCTCGGGGTTGTTGAGCTGCCCCGTGAAGCGGTCCGCGGTGACGCCGAGGAGAAACAGGCTGATCGGCACCAGGGTTTGCCAAAGCCGTCGCAGCAATCTCTGGGGGTGCCCGGCGTAGAGACGGGTGATGGCCGCCGGGTCGTACACCAGCAAACCTGAGGCCTCTAAAAAATCCCCCAGCTCTTCCTTCTGTGCCGTGGCGCCACCGTTCACGGGGGCCCGTGGATCCTGCGGCGCGCTGATCGTGGGGTGGGCCGGCGGGGCCGGGGCCATGGGATCGGTGCCGAACACCGAGGCCCGCATGGCGGCCAGGGCCTGTTCAGCTGCCGTTGTTGCCGAAGCTGAAGGGGCTCCGGAAGGCGTGGCGGCACTGGCGGGGGGCGTCATGGAACGGAGAGGCCGCGAAGCAGAGGGTGATTCTGTCTGTGCGCCGTGGCCAGTGCGCCCCGCCCGGGCGAATCAGTTCTCGTCCTCCCCCAGTTTTTCCTCGTCAACCGCGTCGATTTCCGCTGCAGACCCGAGGGGTGTGAGACGAATCTGGCGGCGACCCAGTTTGATTTCAAATTCATCCCCTGGCTTGAGATCCAGCAGGGCGGTGTAGGCCTTGCCCACCATCAAGTTGCCGTTGAACTGCACCTTGGTGTTGAAGCTGAGTTTCCGACCTGGTTTGGCACCGTGGCTTTCGCCAAGATTCATGCCTTTGGCTTCCAGGAGGGCTTCGTAGAAGGCCGTGTAGTTCAGCCGTTCCGTGCCGTCTTTTTTAGTGCTCACATACCCACAACTCCGAACCAGATCGGACTTGGAGGCATCCCCAAGGTCCTTCACCTTGGCGAGCAGTTCAGGGCCAGTCAACATGGGTAGTTCGTGCAAAGGGCTGGGGGGAGTTGTTGGTTCGGACTTCTTTTCAAGGGAAGCCGTCTCGGCTAGTGCCGCCTTTGGAGCAGGCGCCGTTTTTGTTGGCATGGAGAAGCGGAGGGTTCTTTGTTCAAGCTAGCAACAAGATTCTAAAAAGCACACCCTGATTTTTCTTGATTGCGCAGTTAACAGTAGGGATGTCCGCATGATTCCCCCTCCGGCACACCTTCTAATTCCCCGCAAGCTTCGCTACGGTTCGCCGAACGCTCCTTGAAGAACGCCAGTGCTGACTGGGCTGCGCCTTCAGAACATCGCCCTGATCGAGACCCTGGAGCTCTCCTTTGGCGCCGGTTTCACCGTGCTCACCGGTGAAACCGGCGCGGGAAAATCCATCCTTCTCGATGCCCTGGATGCCCTCTTGGGTGGGGCCCAGGGGGCCCAGGGGGGTCGATTGCTGCGGCGGGGTTGCCAGCGGGGAACCATCGAGGCCTCCTTCTCCCTCACCCCCCCTGTGCGGGGATGGTTGCAGTCCCAGGAGCTGGATGGGGAGGAGGAGCTGCTGATCAGCCG
>JAYKHG010000059.1:0-4257 GCA_035284825.1 Cyanobacteriota bacterium | reverse complement strand
GTCCTGCAGGCCAGTGGCTCGAGCGCGCTCCTGCTGGCCGTTGACCGGGGCCTCCAGGCGATCCCCTATGCAGCCCTGCCCTTGGGGGGGCAAACCCTGGGCGAGAGGTATGCCTTGAGCCTCACCCCTTCCCTGGGGTTGCTGGATCTGGACATCGCGTCCAGCCGCTCTGGCAGCGGGCTCTTGGCCGTGGGCGCCAGCAGATTCAGCCAACCGCTGGAGCCATTGCCCATGGTGGCCAGGGAGTTGGGAGCGTTGGCGAAAGAGCAGCAGGCCACGGTGCTGATGGAGGAGGCCTTCACGGCTGAGGCCCTTCGGCGGCAAACAAGGGAAGACCGCTACCAGCGACTTCATATCGCCACCCATGCGGAGTTCCAGCCCGGGCAAAACGATCAGGGTCGGCTGTTTACCCAGCAGGGAAGCGTCAGCCTGGTGGAGCTTGGGGCCAGCCTGCGAGCGCGAGCGCAGGCCAACCCCCTGGATCTGATCACGTTGAGTGCATGCCGCACGGCCCTCGGGGATGAGCGCAGCGAGTTGGGCTTTGCAGGGATGGCCTTGCAGGCCGGCGCACGGAGTGGGATCGGCACCCTCTGGAGGGTGGATGATGGGGCAACGGCGGCCTTTTTTGTTCAGTACTACCGCTACCTTCAGAGCGGCCTGGGCAAGGACCAGGCGCTCCAGGCAACGGTTTTGGCCTTCCGCAACGGCGCCGTGCGATTGGTGGGCGATGCCCTGGTGGGTCCGCGGGTGATGGCCCCTGGGGACGCACCCTTGATCCTGGTGCCAGGACCTGGGGAACGGGAGCGTCTCGCTGGTGGTCTGAGCCATCCCTACTTCTGGGCAGGCATGGTGCTCACGGGGAGCCCCTGGTGATCGCTCCCCACCTGCTGCCCGTGATGGTCGCCCAACTGGTTGCCCCTCCCCTCCAGCCAGGCCCTGTGCGTCTTCCCGCCCCGGCTCCGATGGAACGTCCGGCCCCTGAAGTGAGCCCTCCGCCGCTGGATCGGGAACCCCAGCCCCCCGGGGAACCTCCGGCATCGCCATCCATGCCTGCCCCGGCTGTTAAGGGGTTTGTGCCTTACACCCCAGCCACCCTGGCGAAGATCCTCGCTCCCTGCCAGGGCCTGGTTGAGCCTGCGGCGCGCCTGCAGGCCTGCGCCGCAGCCCTCACAACCCAACTCTTCAACGATGGATACATCAACAGCCGCGTGGTGCCGCAAGTGGACCCGGCACCAGGGGTGCTGGTGGTGCAGCCCGGTCGGATCGAGCGCATCGATGTGGTCAGCTCCAGCCCAGCCCTGCAAAGACGCATCGACCGTCTGACCCAACCCCTCAAGGGAACGGTGTTGCGTCTCCCAACTCTGAGCGCCGCCCTCTCCCAACTGCAACGGCTGCCCGGTGTGGGGCGATTGCGCTCCAGCCTCAACAGGGTGGCGCGGGATTCCACCCGAGCCGTGCTGTTGATCACGGTGGAACCCGGTGGGCGACCCCTTCGCGGAGAAATCTCCCTCCGAAATGATGGCAACGCAGGCAGCGGTCAATTCCGTGCCCTTGGCACCCTGGTGAAAGAGGGGGTTGCACGGCGTGGCGACACCCTGTTGCTGTTTGGTGAGGTGGATACGGATTCCCAGCCTCAGCTTGGCTACAGCAGCGCCTCCCTCAGCTACAGCCTGCCCCTGGTTGACCAGCTGACCTTCACCGCAGCCACGGGCCTCAGCCGTCGCAATCTCGTGGAGATCGCTCCGCCGCTGAACGACCTGTCGTTCCGCCAGCAGCAGCTCTACGGCCAGTTCGAGATCACCTTTCAGGAAAGCCTCCGCCAGCGGTGGTATGGCTTTGCCGGACTGAGTTTGAACCGCAACGATGCCTTTCTGGGGGGGGATCGGGTAGCCGTGTTGCGGGGCGGTGGGGAGGAGGGCTGGGTGCGCACGGCCTTTGCCCGCCTTGGTGTGGGCTACGAGCTTCAAGGCCAAACCTTGCTGTTGGGTGCCAGCGTCTACGGGCTGCAGGGCATCGATGCCCTGACACCCCAGGCCCAGCTCCAGGAGCTCGACTTTCTTGGGATCAGCGTGGGGGAATCCCGCGCCATCGGAGCCCAATTCACCACCTCCTGGCGGCTGGGGCGCCGGGTGCTTGTGGATGTTCGAGGTGCCGGACAGCTGGCCCTGGCGCCCCTCACCGAGCCCATGGGTTTCAGCCTCGGCAGCGATAACGGCCTGCGAGGCCTACCAGGCCAAGTGATCAGTGGGGATAGTGGACTCCTTGGTTCCGTCGAGCTGAGCTGGAGCGTTTGGCAACAACGCAACCAGGAGTTTCAACTCGTGCCATTTCTCGGGGCCGGCAAGGTGTGGACTGACGCCCTTGGCCTGGAACTCACCGACAGCATTGGAGCGGGCGGGGTTCTTCTGCGTTGGTTGGCCGGCAACCGCACAACCGTTGAGCTGGGTTGGGTGGAGCAATTTGGAGGAGCCACCCCAGGCAGCTGGAACGATGATTGGTTGCTGGGAAGCGGCTTTTACAGCCGAGTGGCCTACCGGTTCTGATGGGAAGCTGCCAGGCAGCTGGAATCGCAACACCCCTATCCGTTGAAATGCATCATCATTTCGAGCCCATAGATGCCCTCATAAAGGAGGTAGGCCGCAAACACCAGCGCCAACACCCCAACCAACCACTCAGCCTTGTGCTGCAGCCAATCTTCCAGGCGAGCGATGGATTCACGGATGGATCCCCTGCTCGCGATCCATGCCAGAGGAGGAAGAAGGAGCAGGGAGCTTCCGGCGAGGGCAAACAGTCCGCTCACCTCCAAATCCGCGGAAAGGCCAGGGTGATTGATCAGGAGCAGTCCAGCTTCCTTGAGATAAAACACCAAATTTTCCGGCGTCAGCAGGGCCCCTGCGGCACCGATGGCAATGAGCATGAAGGTGTCCACCTCTGGCAGGCGGTTCATCAGCTTGAGGGCCATGCCCTCTTCCCCCATGAGGGCCTGGGGGGTGAGTTGATAGAGCCCCAGGGCGAGGAGCGCTCCAGCACCCAGCAGATCAATCAGCACCTGTTCCCGTTCTCCATGGCTGAGGCTGATGGAGAAAAACTGGCCGAGCACCATCAACAGGGCCACCGCCAGCACATTTGCCAAGGTCCAGCCGAGCACATAGGCAAAGGATCGGCGCAGGGGCGCCTTGCCCAGCAAGAGCAGCGTCACCACACCGATGTGCAAGGGACTGAAGGCAATGCCAATCCCAAACAACGACGACTGGGTGAACAGACCTGGACTCATGGCTTGCCTGGCGAGGGCGGGAGGGTTGGCGCAAGCTACACACGCCAACGGCGTCGCCGTTAGGTGGGGTTCCCCTGGGGTGGGAGGGCGACCCTGGGCTCAGGGCCTGGTGGTCCAATCTGCGGCATTCAGGGTGGGGAAGAGGGCATCTTCCCGCTCCACCGCCTGGGTCCACTCGGGCTGCAGGGGTGTGCTGTTTTCGATGGCATCCATCAATCGCCAAAACCGATCCAGATGACGATGGATGCGATCCCTCGCCAGGGAGGTGGTGGTGCCGGCCCGCAGGATGAAGCTCCAGTCGGAGCTCTGGGCCAGCAACAATTCGCGGCCCGCCTGGGTGAGCAACCGCCGCTGCTCCACGCTGCCCACCCCCCGATTGACCCGCCGCACCATCGCCCTGGAGGCTCGCTGCCACTCGGGCACCACCCAGGCGTTGCTCTCGTTCAGCCAGTAATTGTGATACCCCCCCTGCCCCCAGCTGGAGGGCGAGGGTTGACACACCTGCAGGGGAAGGCCCTGGGCCAGCACGTCCCGCAGATGGGTGAAGTGCAGTTCCGCGGCTGGGCCCTGGCGAAAGAGTTCGCCCAGGAAGCGGGGGCCTTCAAACCACCAATGGCCGAAGAGTTCCGCATCAAAGGGGGCCACCAGGAGGGGGGGGCGCTCAATGGCGCTGGTGAGGCCATGGAGCTGCTCCACCCGGCTTTGCAGGTAGGCGGCTGCATGCTCCTCCAATCGGGCCTGGGCCTGAACGGGGTCGTAGGGCTGCTTGTGCTCCAGTGGGCATCCCTGGGCCGTCACCCTGTGCAGCTTGAGCCCAAGGGGACGCCTCGATCGGATGCCCAACTCCTGGAGTTGTTCCTCGGGCAGATCCCAGCCCAGGTCGCGGTGAAATTCCCGGTAGGCCCCATCCCCTGGATAGCCCTGGCTGGCACTCCACACCGGCAGGGTGGAGGCACTGTCCCGGGCGAAGAAAGCCACCCCGG
>JAYKHG010000058.1:0-5832 GCA_035284825.1 Cyanobacteriota bacterium | reverse complement strand
GCCAGCATCAGCATCAGGATGAGCTGGGGCAGGATGGTCCAGGGGCTGACACCAATGGTCCAGCGACTCAGGGACAACACACTCCAATGCCAAAGATAAAGGGAATAGGAAATGATTCCAAGCTTTTGTGCCCATGGGTGGGTCAAGATCCTGTAGGTGCTCGCTCCTGGCTGGAGAGAACTGATCAAGAGAACAGTCAGCCCCACAACGAGAACCGTGGCCTGCTTGCCCAGGGACAGCGGGAGAAAAAGAGTGCCCAGCAAGAGGAGCAAGGCGATGCTTGGCATCCGGCGGATGGGTTGGAAGTCCGCTTTTTTATGGAGCCAAAGGAAGAGAATGCAGCCCGCAGATAATTCCCAAAGCCTGGCTGGCATGAGGAAGTAGGCCGCAGGAAAATTCCGGTCATAGGCAAACAGGTAAAAGGCAAGCGATAGGGCTGTGAAGACAACCAGCAACCCGAGGGCATTGCGCCTCTGACTCCTCCACAGCTTGAGATGGGCGGCCATGGGGATGGCGCAGGCCACCAAGGCGTAGGGAACAAGGAGACCCACCGTTGCCAAGCCCCCCGGCAGGAGGCCGAAGGACGAACCCGTGATCCATTTGCTGAGGACAAGCCCCACTCCAGCCATGCAGAGAATGGCCAGGAAGGCTGCCAAAAGCCTTCTGTTCTTGGGGGCCGGCCTCAGGGCATACCAAAGAAAAATGGGGTAGAAGAAATAAAACTGCTCCTCCACCCCTAAGGACCAGGTATGGGTAAAGACATTGAGTTGCGTGGAAGAAGCAAAATAGTCGGTTGCCCGATCAAAGAGATAGAGATTGGATCCGCCCACCAGCGCTGCAATGCCCGTCTGCAGGGATTCGGCCGGTTCTGGGTTAAACAGGCAAATCAGGACGGATGTAACAAGAATGCATGTGATGAGAGCTGGAAAGAGTCTCTTAATGCGTCGCCCATAGAATCCTAAAAGCTGCTCACCAATCGAGCGCCCTTCCCTACTTGTCAAGGAGCCTGTAATGACATAACCGGAGATCACAAAGAAGATGTCCACACCCAGGTAGCCCGATGGCAACAAACTTGGCTGGATGTGATTGAGGATCACCGCAATCACCGCCAGGGCCCGCAGGCCATCAATGTCTGGCCGGTATTTCAATGCTGCTCCCTGCAATGGTTTTCTCTGCAATGGTTTTCCCTGCAACGCTGCTCCTGCAATCAAATCGGTCTGAGGTCGCCATATTTTTCACCGAGCAGGGCAACTCTGGCAAGGTTCTATCGTGGTTTTGATCCCAGAGGTTCTAAGGTTCAAGCTCAGATGGGGGCGCTAATCGAGGGATACGTCCAGGGCGAGGGGGAGCTGATCACCCTCACCTACCCCAAGCCCCTGCCGATGCGGCTGGACCGCTGGCTCGTGGCCCAACGGCCGGAGCAGAGCCGGGCCCGTATCCAGAAGTTCATCGATTCGGGCTGCGTGCGGGTGAACGGGGTCACGGGCCGGGCGAAGACCCCCCTGCGCCAGGGCGATCAGGTGGAGCTCTGGATGCCGCCCCCCGAGCCCCTCCCTTACCTGATCCCCCAGGAGATTCCCCTGGATGTGCTCTTTGAGGATCAGCACCTGATCGTGCTCAACAAGCCCGCCGGCCTCACGGTGCATCCGGCGCCGGGCAACAAGGACGGCACCCTGGTGAATGCCCTGCTCCACCACTGTCCCGATCTGCCGGGCATCGGCGGCGAGCTGCGCCCTGGCATCGTGCACCGCCTCGACAAGGACACCAGCGGCTGCATTGTGGTGGCCAAGAGCCAGGAGGCCCTGGTGAAGCTGCAGGTGCAGATCCAAAAGCGCATCGCCAGCCGGGAGTATCTGGCGGTGGTGCATGGCCAACCGGCCGCCGATGGGGGCTCGATCATGGGCGCCATCGGCCGCCACCCGGCGGATCGCAAGAAATATGCGGTGGTGAGCGATGGTTCTGGCCGCCATGCCTGCACCCACTGGCAGGTGGTGGAGCGGCTGGGGGACTATGCCCTGCTGCGCTTCCAGCTCGACACGGGCCGCACCCACCAGATCCGGGTGCACTGCGCCCACATCCACCACCCGATCGTGGGCGACCCGGTGTATTCCCGGGCCCGGCGCCTGCCGGTGGCTCTCAGGGGCCAGGCCCTGCACGCCGTGGCCCTGGGCCTCAACCACCCGATCAGCGGCGAGCGGCTGCGGTTTGAGGCCCCCTTGCCGGAGGAGTTTGAGCAGCTTTTGGCTGCCCTGAGGAAGCGGCTGGGGTGAGGTCCCGCCCTCCAGCAAACTGGGGACGCCAAGATTCCTTCTCCATGGCCGATCAGCAGTTGGAGGCCTTCATCCAGGCGGTGCGCCAGGACGACAGCCTCCAGGCGCGTCTCTCCACTACTGCGGCTGCCGATGCGGACGAGGTTGCCGCCATCGCCCAGGAGGCTGGCTTTGAGGTGGCACCCAACGACTTGGTGACCTACGCCGATGGCGCCCTGGTGGAATACGAGGACGAGGACTACTTCATGAAGCCCCGCTGGTGGGAGCTCGGTTAAGCGCTCCCCTGAAGCTCCGCCCGCACATGGGCAGCGACCCGTAGGGCGTTGGCAATCACCGTGAGGCCAGGCCCGATGGCCGGGCAGCTGGGGAACACGCTCGCATCGGCAATCCAGAGGTTCGTGAGGCCGTGGCAGCGCCCCTCCAGATTCACCACCGAGCTGGCCGCATCGCTGCCCATCCGGCAGGTGCCGCAGCTCAGCCCCATCACCGCTAAGGGGGCTTCTCCCCGCGGCACCACCACGGTCCGGCGCACCACCGGGGTGAGTGGATCATCATCCACCTTCTGGATTTCCCCAAGCCAGCGGTACACCAGCCGGTCATGGGCCTCCCGGCAATTGGGGAGATAATCAATGCGCACCCTGCCCCCCCGCAGGCTCACCCGGTTGGCTGGATCGGGCTGCACGCTGCTCATGGCCCACCAGGTGATGGAGCGGTCGGCCAGCCATTCCAGGGCGGCATCGGGGAGCAGCCGGGCCACCAGGGAGAGCACGGGGGGAGATTCGGCGAAGAGGGGATCCTGCAACACCCCACCACCGGTCTGGATGGATCCGAGGGCATAGCGCACGTTGCGGTCGCCCCGGTAGAAGTCGGTAAGGCCGAAGCTGCGGGCGTAACGGCCATCGTTGGGCCGACTGGCCCGCTGGAGGATCACGCTCAGCTGGGGCTTCATCAGGTTGCGGCCCACCTGGTCTGAGCCGTTGGCCAGCCCGTGGGGATGGCTGTCGTTATGGGAGCGCAGCAGGAGGACGGCGGTGTTCACGGCCCCGGCGGCCAACACCACCTGGTGAGCCCGGAAAAGCCAGCGCTGGCCCCCGATCTCCGCTTCCACCCCCCGCACCTGGCGGCCATCGGATGCCATGGCGATGCCCGTCACGGTGGCGCCCCTGCGCAGCTGAAGCCCATGACTGGCTAGGGCCGGCCTCAGGCCAAAGCCCTCGGCGTCGCCCGTGGGATCCCCTGGATCCTCAGACCAGCTCAGGGGGAGGGGATAGGGATGGAGGCCCTGGCGCTCCAAACCTTCCCCCAGCTGAATGAGGAATGGCGGCAGGTCCCGCGGCTCGAAGGGGAAGGGGCCGCTGCGGGGGGGCTCGGTGGGGTCCACTCCGGCCCGGCCATGCACCCGGAACAACGCCTCAGCCCTGTCGTACCAAGGGGCCAGATCGCCATAGCGCAGCTGCCAGTCGGGGGAGGGTCCCTCTTCCGTGGCAAAGCCGCTGAAGTCGTCCTCCCGCATGCGCTCCAGCACCCCCCCCCAGATTTTGGTGTTGCCCCCTGGGGCGTACACCATCTGGGGCTGGAAGGGATCACCATCCGGCCCAAACCAAGGTTCTGGGGTGTGGTAGCGCTGGCGGCGAAACAGGTCGATGCCGGTGACATTTTGATCGTCGAGGGCCAGCTCCTGACCCCGCTCCAGCACCAACACCCGCAATCCTCCGCCGGCCAGCTCGGCCGCCAGGGAGGCCCCAGCAGCACCTGCCCCGACGACGATGACGTCGTGCTCCAGATCGTCGATCACCAGGCCGGAATCATTGCCTATCGCCGTTGCCACGCTGCTCATCGCCGTTGCCACACGTAGATCAGCAGAAACAGCACCACCCAGATCACATCCACGAAGTGCCAAAACAGCGACACGGAGGTGACGCCGGCTTCCCCGCCGTCATAGTTGCCTGGCCGAAAGGAGCGGGCCAGCATCAGGGCCATCAGCAGAATCCCCGTGATCACATGCAGGCCATGGAAGCCTGTGAGCAGATAGAACGAGCCGCCAAACACTCCACTCCCCAAGCCAAACGCCAGATGGCGCCATTCGATCGCCTGGCCGATAACGAAATAGGTGCCCATGGCCATGGTGAGCAGCCAAAGGGCGCGAAAGGCCCAAAGCTGTTTCCGGTGCAGTCGGGTTTCCGCGAACCAGGCCACGAAGCTGCTGCTCACCAGGATGAGCGTGTTGATCAGGGGATCCCGCACCTCCAGCCCCTCCACCCCCTCAGGAAGCCAGATGGGGGAGGACAGTTTCAACACGGCATAGCCCGCAAAGAACGCGAGAAAGATCACGCTCTCCGAGCAGAGGAAGATGATCATCCCCGTGAGGTTGTGGCCGCCGTGGCCATGGGTTGGCTCCTGCGGGCCGGGGAGATCGGTGGGGGTGGTGGTGGTCATGGATCAGGCCTCGTTGGCGCGTTGGACATAGCGCTCTTCATCGGCCACAAGGGGAACGTTGAGGCCGTAGCCATAGGGGCCGCTGATGACGGTGGGGACATCGTCTTCGAAGTTTTCCAGGGGCGGCGGAGAGGGCAGCAACCATTCCAGGCCGATGGCATTCCAGGGGTTGGCCGGCGCCTTCTCCCCGCGGGCCCAGGAGCTCACAAGGTTGAGGAGGAAGGGGATCATGGCCACCCCTAGGAGGAAGGCCCCCAGGCTGGCGAGCACGTTGGCGAGGGCAAATTCCGGGTCGTAGGACGCCACACGCCGGGGCATCCCCATCAGCCCTGCCCAGTGCATCGGCAGAAAATTCAAGGCGCTGCCGATGAAGGTCAGCAGGAAATGCACCTTGCCCAGGCCCTCGTAATACATCCTGCCGGTGAATTTGGGGAACCAGTGGTAGATGGCCGCGAACACCCCGAAGGTGATCGTGTTGAAGATCACGTAATGGAAATGACCCACCACGAAGTAGGTGTTGCCCACATGGATGTCGATTGGAACGGTGGCCAGCATCACGCCAGTGATGCCCGCGAAGATGAAATTCACCAGGCCCCCCAGGCAGAAGAGCATGGGGGTGGTGAGCCGCAGCTTGCCCCGCCAAAGGGTGGCAATCCAGGCAAACACCTTGATGCCCGTAGGAACGGCGATCAGCATCGTGGTGACCATGAAGAGATTGCGCATCCACTGGGGTGTGCCGCTGTAGAACATGTGGTGCACCCACACGATCAGGCTCAGCAAGGTGATGCCAAAGGAGGCGATGGCCACCAGGGGATAGCCGAAGAGTGGCTTGCGGGCATACACCGGAAACAGTTCTGAGAAGATGCCGAACACCGGTAACACCATCACATAGACGGCCGGGTGCGAATAAAACCAGAAAAAGTGTTGATACAGCATGGGATCACCACCCCCTTCCGGTTTGAAGAAGGAGGTGCCGAAGCTGAGGTCGAAAAGCAGCATCACCGCCCCCCCCGTGAGCACCGGCAGCCCCACCAGCTGGATGATCTGGGCTGCGAGGGCGGTCCAGCAAAAGATCGGCATCTTGAACCAGGTCATCCCCGGCGCCCGCATGCGCACGATGGTGGTG
>JAYKHG010000057.1:0-7814 GCA_035284825.1 Cyanobacteriota bacterium | reverse complement strand
GGCCGCTGACGCCCATCGTGACGAGGATCAAATTGAGCTGCCGCAGGGACGAAAAGCCGTTTTCCGGCACCCCTGCGGCGGGGCCAGCGGCCAGGCCGCCGCCGGTTTGGGCTTCGCCAAAACCACTGGGTGCCACCAGGCCCAGGTTGTCGGCAATCCTGGTGCGCAGGGCAATATCCAAATAGGGCACAAGCCCCAAGGAGGGCGTGAACACCGCCACATTGGGGGCATCCGGATCGAGGCTGAAGGTGGTGGTGAAGAGGTTCAGACGGCCGGATAGCAGCCGCACCACCCCACTGGCCCGCAGGCTGGGATCCAGCCGACCGTTGATCTTTAACGCACCCCCGGTGTCGAAGCTGGCGACATTGGGAACCACCACCCTCAGATCCGGGCCAAAGCTCAGCCTCAAATCCTGAAAACTGAGCCAGGGGAAGCGGGGGATGGCATCTTCCAGTTGCCCCGCTCCCACCGATTGAATCTGGGGGCCCAACAACACCAGGGGTTGCTCAAAATCCCACTTCTGCTCCAGCAATTGGGCCAGGGTGGTGGGGCTCGCAGGGGTGTGCGACTCGGGCTTGGTGGGAGATAGCTCGCCCGGGAGGGCATTGATCTTTCCCCGGCTGATGGTGATCTCTCCGCCGAGCACCGGGGCACCGAGACTGCCCCCCAGGGTGAGTTGCCCATCGCTCCGGGCCGCGATCCGGCTCATGGTGAAGGGCACCTCCTTGAGCTGGAGCGCCAGGGTGGAATCGCCACCGAGCTGACGCCACAGGCCAATGCGTCCCTCCGCCTGAATGCGGCCCCTCCGACCCGCCCGGGCCCTGAGCTCCTGCACCAACACCTGCTCGAAATCAAAGAGCACGGTGGCCTCCACCTCCGAGAGGGTTTGGCCGGCGAGTTGGTATTCCCCTCCCCGCAGACGGAGGAAGCCGTTGGCGATGGGTTTGCTGAGACTGCCCCGCACCAATAGTTGGAGGTCGGTGCTGCCCCGCTTCCAGGCCACAGCCTCTCCCGCCAGCCGGGTGATCACCCGCAGGCCATCGCCGCGGCTGGCCAGACGCAGCTCCAGCCCCCCACTGTTGGGATTGAGGGGCACCGTGCCCACCAGGGTGACGGGACTGGAGGAGCCCCCTCCCCAGGCCGCCAGATCCACTTTCACCGTTCCTTGCTGGAGGGTCACTTCCCCCCGCTCCAAGGTGATGGGGGCTGGCCCGATCGCCCCATCCTCCAGGGCCAGGGCCAGCTCCAGCCTGGGTCGGGCCCCAAGCCGATAGCGACCACCCACGGCCACCCGCCCCCGCAATGTGTCCGGCACCGGGGTGAGGAGGGCCAGGAGGGCGAGCGGGAGCCCACCGAGCTGAAAATGGCCACTTCCCCCTTGAAGGGGCCCCGCCAGCTGGAGGGAAAAGGGCGTACTGGTGAGGGCCTGGTCACGATCGGGTAGTCCCACCCAGAGGTAACCGGATCCCTGAAGATCCATCTGGGCCCGTTTCCAATCCGGCCCCTGCACCGTGAGGTCCGCATCCACGGTGGTTTGAAGCGCAGCCAGGAGGGGCGCCAGTCCCTGGGGCCGGTTGAGGGCCAGGTTGCGGCGTTCGGTCTCCTCGATGGCGCGCCGCAGGGCCATCAATTGGGCATCCACGCTGGTGCCCAAGGTGTCGAACACCAACTGGCCCAAATCCTCCGCCAGCCCCCAGCTGCGGGCGGCACCACCCCGGCCCTGGTTTCGAAGCGCAAGCAGATCACGAAACAGCTGCCCATCCAGCTGGCGGGCCTGGAGCCTGGCCCGGAAGGGGCCCTGCCATCGGCCCTCCAGGCTCACATCCACGCTCCCGGCACCCAGGGGCTCCGCCACCCCCCGGAGTTGATAGGCCTGGTTGCTGTAAGCCACCCGAGCCTGCAACCGACGGCCCGGCACCCCCAGAAAGCGGGGTTGGCTGATCTCCACATCTCCTGTAAACCCAAGCGGTTGAAACTCCACGGCGCCCTCCCCGCTCAGCAGACCCTGGAGGGTTTCCAACTGCTTCCCGAAGGCCAACACAAGGCCCTGCAGCGGCAGCCGGTTCGCCGTCCAGCGAAAGCGGCTCGGGGAACCCAGCAGGCTGAGGCGGCCGCCATCCCGTTCCAGGTTGACCCGCACAGGCTGCCAGCGTCGGTCCAGCCAGGCCTCCACCGTTCCGGGGGGGGAGGGCACGGTGGCCACCATGCGCAGCTTCCCCCCGCCCACCTCCCCCCCCAGGGGGTTGGCGGGATCGAACTCCGCCTGCAGGCGACCGGTCCAGGTTTCCTCCAGGCGCAGGGGACCGGCCCGGGGACGCTCCACCCGCAGATCCAGGTCGGGGCGGAGATGGCGCAAGGGACCCCGCACCACCCCCCTGGCCTCCAGCCGCCCATCCAGGGCCGTGCCCAGCAAGGAATTCAGCCGGGCCAAGGGATAGGGGGAGAGCTGGAGGTGCGCCTCCAGGTGGCCCGCCACCCAACCCCGTCCGGGTTGCATGGCGAGGGGGAGGGTGGCCCGGCCCTCCAGCTGTTCCGCTTGAAAACGGCTCAGGGCCAAAAGTCCATCGGCCCACGCCACATCGGCCCGCCATGGCCCCAGGAGACTGTGGCGCGGCTGACCCGTCGCCAACGCCAACCGGGGGGACGACCAACGGCCCGACAACTGAAACGTGCCCCCGAGGGGGCCGTCCAGCAGCCAAGAGGGCAAGGTGTTCAAGCGAGGCACCTCGGAGGTGGCCAGATCCCAGGTGCCTGCCATCGCCAACTCACCTGCCAATTGGCCCTTGGCCGAGAGGCGCGATCCCCCCCGGAAGGCCGTCAGCTGCACCTGCTCCAGGCCACCCTTCCCGATCCGGCTCTCCATCCGACCCCGCAGGGGAAGCGAACCCAGACCCAGGCCCTCGGGGGGACGGGCCTGTGCCTCCAAGAAAAGTCGCCGGCCCTCCAGATCACCACCCACCCGCCCCGCCCAGGGGCCCAGGCGCCAGTCGCTGCTGGCCAGGGCAAACCGTTGCCCCTTGCAACTCAAGGGCGCCTTGGGCAGTTGAAGCACGGGGGCCGTCGCGTTGAGCTGCCACCTCAACCCCTCCCCCACCAGGGTGCCCTCACAACGGCCCTGGCCCCGCTCCAGGCTGAGGGCCACCTGCCCCGTGCCCTCCCCACTCACCTTGCCCGGCAACGGAAGGAGCCCGATGAGGGGGGCCACGCCCCAACGGGTGGCCTGCAGATCGGCGCGCCAGCGTTGCAGGCTCCAGTTGCCCCCGCCCAGCACCCGCGCCACGCCGGCGGTGCCTGGACTTTCCACCTTCGCCCGCCAGTCCACCGTTTGGTGGTGGATCTCCACCTTGGCCTGCCCCAGCAGATCAAGTTCCAGGGGCTTTTTGCTGGCACCCAGGTTCCAAAGTCGCACCCGGCCGCGCTCCAGGAGGCGGAAGGTGAGGGCAATCCGGGGGGGCTTGCGCCCCGGCGGCACCCGACCAAAGGTCCACAGCTGACCATTGGCATTGCGGCGCAGATCGGCCTGGGCTCCCCGCAGATCAAACTCCAGCCGCAGCACCTGATCCCGCCAGCTGGCCAGGGGATCAAGGCGCACCACCAAACCCCGCACCCCAGCCGTGGAGGCATCCTGGGGCCCTGGAAGGAAACGGCTCGGACCGATGTGCACCCCTTCCGGACCAAATCCCTGGTAGGCCCCCAGCTCCAGGGGGCGCCCCATCACCCGGCCCACTTGGCCCTCCAACCAGGGCCGCCAGTGGTTGTAGAGCCGGCCCAGGATCAGATCCGACCGTTGCCAAGCGATCAGGAGTGCCACCACGGTGGCCGCCAGCCCAAGCAGTAGCAGCCAGGCCAAGGGGCGCACCAGCCAGCGAAACACCCTGCTGAAAAGGGTTGGCTGCGCTCGAACCAACCTCGAACGGGGCCCTGGCGGATCAGGCAGCTGGTTCATCTGCCTGGGTCAGTCCCCACCGGGCGGGCGCAATATAAGGAGCCTGTACGTGCTGACCAGTGCCATGGCCGCTGATCCGATTCTCCTGGTGGCCTCCAAATGGCTCGGCTTGGCCGCCGCGCTGTTGCTGGTGCTCACGGTGATTGGTTTTCTGGCGCGCTGGGGGATCCGCTTTCGGCTGGTGGGCGTGACAAGTTTCACCACACTTCTGGCCATCTCCTGCGCGGCCTTTGCCGTGAGCTACAGCCCCCGCATCAGCGTGCCCGGCGCCGTCACCGTGCCCGTGGTGTTTGACAACGGAACCGATCTGGTCGTGGCGGCCGCCCCCCCCAACCTCCCGCCTGGTGCGGAGGGCCCCACCGCCGAGCAGGTGGCCCGCAATCTCCGCCCCACCGGCCGGGCCCCCGCCGATGGGGTGGTGCGCGTGAAGTTGCGGGGGTTGGAACCCGTGGGCGACGGGGTGGCCAGGCCCGTGGTGCTGGCGGAAGCGGATCTGGATCTCAAAAGCGGCGAGATCAGCGTTCAGCTCAAACCCTCTTGAGCCAGCCCCACCAAGCCGTTGCAGGATCCCTCCAAGCCGTTACGTGACCTTCCAGGCCATTTCCAGCGCGAGCGCACCGCCCTTCTGGCGGCAGGGGTGACCACCTGGGAGCAGATCGCTGGCCTCCCAAAGGAGCAGCTCAGGTCCCTCGCTAGCAACGGTTGGGCCAGTGAAGCCCGGCTCTTGAGACTCCAGGCCCAGGCCAGGTTGATGGGCGCCGCCCATCTGGCTCCTGAGGAAGCCTCCCTGCTGCTCCATGCGGGCATTGCCGATGCGGTTGCCCTAGCCCAGGCCGATCCCCAGCGGCTTCAGGTGCAGGTGAGCCGTCTGTGTCGCGGTCTGCTGGGCTCCGCCACCCCATCGCCGCCCCTTGCCACCCTGCGGCGATGGATTCAGGCCGCGGCATCGAGTCGCCCAGGGAACTGACCCATGGATGGCGATTCCTGCAATTGCCATTGCATGGAATGGATTCACCGTAAGAAATGGTGCCCCACCCGGGGATGCCCATGCACGCCCACTTTCGCGACCACGGTCTTCCCCGCCTCCAACGGCTCGTCGGCGGGGTGCTGCTCAGTCTCGTCATCACCCAACCCCTCCAGGCGGCTTCCGCCCTCTTGGAATCGGTGAAACAGAATCCAGCCCTGGCCAAAAGCCTTTGCGCCCAGTTCAAACAGCTGAATGCGGCCGGGCGCTCCGCCACCTCTCCCGATTCCATCGCCATGGTGGCCAGCAGCCAGGGCCTCAGCCAAGTGGATGCGGAAGTGCTCGCCACCTACGTGATTGGGCTGCACTGCCCGGACGTGCGCTGAGTGGTCCACCTCCGGGAGGCCTGGATGGGCTGCGGTGACGGCATTCGTCTCGCCAGCCGCATTTGGACTCCCCCCGGCGAAGGTCCCTGGCCCGTGCTGCTCATGCGCCAACCCTATGGTTCGGCCCTGGCCTCCACGGTCACCTACGCCCACCCCCACTGGTATGCGGAGCAGGGCTTTCTGGTGGTGGTGCAGGACGTGCGGGGGAGGGGCGATTCGGAGGGCACGTTTGGGGGCTTTGCCCAGGAGGCCAGGGATGGGGCGGAGGCCGTGCGCTGGGCCCGCCAGTTGCCCCATGGCAATGGACGCCTCGGCACCTATGGCTTTTCCTATCAGGGATTGAGCCAACTGCTCAATGCCGGTGGCGGCGAGGAGCCCGATCCCCTGCCGGATTGTTTGGCCCCTGCCATGTGTGGGCTGGATGAACGCCTGGACTGGGCGAGTGAGGGAGGGGCCCACTGGTGGGCCCTTGGCCTGGGTTGGGCCCTCCAGCTGGCGGCCCAAGGAGCTCAGCGGCGAGGGGATGGCCAGGCCTGGGCCGTCATCCGGCGGAGCCTGGAGACGGGCGACTTCCTCCACAACGGCCTCTCCCTTTTGGAGGAGCACGATCCAGGGGGCATGGGGCTCGGCTGGCTGCGGGCCGATCCCTTGACCCCCCAGCCCTGGGTGCAGCACCAACCCGCCGCGACGCTTCTGCGACGGCCCATGCTCTTGATCGGCGGTTGGCATGACCCCCACCTGCGGGGCGTGTTGCGGCTCTGGGAGTGGGCCACCTCCTGCGGCGGCCGGCCCAGCCTCCATGTGGGGGCCTGGAGCCACCTGCACTGGCACGGTGGCATGGATCAGGAACAGGTCGACTTCTTCCGCAGGCATCTGGGGGGGCACCCAGGGCCAGGGGCGGCGGGGCGCTCCACGGAGCCAGGGGCGATTTGGCTGCAGGATGTCACCACGGGCCGCTGGTTCACCACCACCCCAGGAGCGTCAACAGCCAGGGCCCGCTGGTGCTTAACCAGTGATGGAAGGGCGGCGATCCGCAGCGATGGGGGCTGCCTGGGGGAGCACCCCCCGGGCTCGAACCAAACCGTGGTGGTGGTGCACGATCCCTGGCGGCCCGTACCCGGAAGGGGAGGGCACCTGGGGGGAGAGGCCCTCCTGGCCGACCGGACAGATCTGGATCAACGCACGGATGTGGCCTGCTTCACCACCGCCCCCCTGGTGCAGACCCTTCAGCTGGTGGGGCGACCGGTGCTGCGGCTGCGGGTGCGGGCCGACCAACCCGGTTTTGATCTCTGCGCCGCCCTCTCGGTGGTGGGCGGCGACGATCGACGGGCGCGGCAGCTCTGCACAGGCCTGCTGCGGGTGCTGGGTCAGGAGGCGATGGCCCCCCTAGAGCGCAGGGTGGAGTTTCAGCCCCTGGCCGCCACCCTCCAGGCTGGGGAGCAATTGCGGCTCTCCCTGGCCCCAGCCGCCTGGCCCCATGTGGCGGTGAATGGGGGCGATGGCCGCCAGCCCCAGAGCGGCCCCACCGCCCTCCACCGCATCATCACGCTCACCCTGCTGCTGGCAGGAGCGGATCTGGCCATCCTTCCCCTTTTGCCCGGCATGACCGATGGCGGCGAAGCAACGCGTGCAGCAAACTGACGGCGCACCCTTTCTCTTCTCCATGCCCCCTGTGCCCCTGCGCTTCGGAGTGGTTTCCCTGGCCCTGGCGGCCCTTGCCACCGGTCCATGGCAGGGGCCGTCCCTGGCCCAGGGGATCGCAGGGTCGAAGGCCGCAGCGTCCAAGGCACCGGCTGCCGTCTCCAACAGTGCGGCGGCGGTGGAACAACGGGCCCGACTGGCGGCCGAGCGGGTGCTCAAGGCCCTCAGGGATGGGGATGCCGAGGCCCGTTACAACCAGTTCGCGCCAGAGCTGAAGCGCATGACCAGCCCCTATCTGGTGGGGATGAACATGCGCCGGCAACCCAAGGTGATCAGCTGGGTGATCACCTCCGTGATCCCCGGGATTGATTCGAGCACCGTGGAGGCCAAGTTGCAGACCAGTGCCGGGGAGCGACTATTGCTGATGGTGATCGATGTGAAAGGTCTGCTGGCGGGCTACCACATCAATGTGGCGGATCAGCCGGCGGAAAAGGTTGTGTCTGATTTCATGGCGGCGGTGATTGATGGTCGCTACGTGGCGGCTTCCAGCTTCCTCTCCCCCGAGCTCCAGGAGGAGATTCCACCGGCCACCCTGCAGCGCAAATGGCAGCAGCTGCAGCGCAACACGGGGAATTTCATCAAGGTGAAGCGGGTTGCCCGATCGGAGAGCACCTCTGATTTGAAGCTGGTGTTGGTGAACACCCAGTTCACCCGCACCACCGACAATCTCTTTGTGATTCTTGACAGCAGCAACCAAATTGTCGGTGTCGATTTCCCCACGGATCCCCAGCTCGCCGCCCCGCCGGCCAAGCCCTAGGAGAGCATTCACCCCACAGGTTTCCGGAGCCAGGATCGGGCCGCCGTAAGCTCCCGTCGC
>JAYKHG010000056.1:0-10365 GCA_035284825.1 Cyanobacteriota bacterium | reverse complement strand
TGGGGGCAGGGGTGGGCCCGGACGCTGCTCCGGCCCCATGGCCACGGACTGCAACCGGCTGGCCAGATCGTCGAGGGGATAGCGCTCCGGTGGCGGCGCGCCGGCACAGCCCTGGGCAGGGGGCATGGTGGGGGGAGAGCGCCGTTCCGGTGCGGTGCCGAAGCGGTGGCGCACCCCCAACAGATAGGCATTGCTCCCCTCACTCACGCCGCTGTAGGTGCCGTAGGCCCCGGATCGGTGGTGAATGCGGCCCACGACGGACCACTCCGGCGTGACCAGACCCTCCACCTCGAAGGCCAGGTAGTTGAGCAAGGTGGCGTACTTTTGCCGTTCCGTTTTTTCCCAGTTGCTCGGCTCGCTGAGCAGGCTCACCCCCTCTTCAATAAATACATTCAGCCAGGGCCGCAACCAGATCCGGGCCCCGATCCCCAGGGTTCCTTCTGCGAAGGTTTGGGCTGGTGTGTCGGCATTGGGCACCGCCTGGTTGTAGGGCCCGCCGGCCTGCCGGGCCGCCCGATGCCCGAACACGTTGGCGTCGAGCTCAAACGAGACTGGACCGGCATCGATGAGCCGCCGCTGGAGTCCCACACCTCCCAAAACTTCGGGCCGATACTTGCCTTGGAAGGTGAAGGTGCCCCCGAAATTGGCGGTGTACATCTGTCCACCCCAGCCCGTGATCGACCACGGGTAGGGCTGCCACTCCGGAATGGGGGGGAGCGTTGGGGTGCAGCTCAGGGCCTCGGGGGGGGGCAGGGGGGTGGAGGGTGGCATCTCCAGATTCAGATCCTGGGCGCTGCCGTCCAGGTCCAGCACGCCGTACACGTCTTCCATTTCGCCGATGCCCTCCAGCAGGCTGTAGCGGAGTTGGCTGGCCTGGAAAAACTGCTGTCCCCGCTGGAAACGGACGCTGCCGCTGGCAAACAGGGTGCGGGTGGTGGGGTCAACTTCGATCCGATCCGCCTGCAGCCGTCCACCGGCCAGGTTGGCGGTGACGTTGCCCGTGCTCACGTAGCGCTCGAGCTGGGCGTCGTACTCCTGTTGGTTGCTGGTCAGCTCCAGCTCCACCGGCACAGGGGCTGGTGGAGCTGCGCTAGGCAGTTTGGGCAGTCCCACCGGGGCGGATGGGGGTGCCGTGGGGGGCTTCAGGGGGAGAGCGCCAGGCTCTGGCAGGACGCCAGGTGTGGAGACCTCCTGCCCAGGGGGGCCATGGGTTTCAGGAGCGGGGAGCGGCGGAAGCTCCACCACCACGGGAGTGTGTTGGGGTGCCTGGCTCTCCAGGGGTAGGGGGTTGACTGCGGATGGTTCAGACGGCCCGCCTTGGGGGGCACCTTCAGGGGATGTTGGGCCAGGGCCCATCTCCGCCAGGGTGATGGGGGGGCCAAGACTCCCCCCGGAGCTGGATGAAGGCTGTGGGGGTTCGGCGGCTAAGAGGGGTGGTTGTTTTGCCCACATCGCGCCCCCCAGGAGGAGGAGGGCCACACCGGCGGGAATCTTCACACGGGTCTGCGGTGTTGCCCCGAGGGACTGACGATGGGGCAACACCTTCAGCCCGTCCTTACAAAGTTGCTGCAGATCTTGCCATGGAGCTTTGCGAGTGGCGCCAAGATTCGGCCGGTTCGCCGCTCGGAAAGGTCATTTGAGCCCAGCCGTTCCATAACGGAAAGCTGGATGGATGTCGTGCCTCACTCCTCCAGGTCTTTCCTGCTAGGGGTGCGGCTGGGATCGCTGGCCAGGAAGCCAAAGACAAAGATCCCAATAAAGAAGAAAACAACCGAGTAAACCGAGATCTTGAGGGCGAGCATGGGCTCTCCGGCGTGTGACAGGGGGAGGCGCGTCTGGAACGGGCGTTCCCCGATGCGGCCGAATCATCTTATGGGGCCTGCCGCACGTTCCACGCCGAGGGGGCCTGCTGAGAGGCTGTTCCTGTTGGGATTGAAATGTTTCCCTCCCCTGAGGCCCCTCCTTCCCCCCCTCACCGCCGATGCCTAGCCGCCTGGAGTCAGCCGTTGAGACCCCCCTGGAGCTGCAACCCCTTTGGCAGCGTTCCAGTTCTGATGGGAGCCCCTGCCAGGCGCTCCATCACCCCTGGGCCGCTCGCCATCGTCCGGACTGGGACGAGCGGGGTTTGATTGTTTGGCCCAGGGGTGGCCAGTGGTGCCTCCTGCGGCTTGCCCTGGGCTGCCCCGGGTCCTGGCGTGCGCTCGGCCCGCAGCGAGTGCGCGCCCGGCTCGCCCTGCGTTGGTGGGCGGAAGCGGCGGAGCTGTGGGTGCAGGGGGAGCTGGTGCATCAGGGCGATCTCTTCGACCCCAGCTGCCGCTGGTCCCTGCCGGAGTCGTGGTGGGACGGGGAGGCTTGGACGGTGGAGCTGCGGCTGCGCAGCCCACGCCATGACGATGGGGCGCTGGTGCTCAGCCAGCTGGTGCTTGAGCCCCTCGACCCAGCCGATCCCCAAGGGGTGCTCGCCCCAACGGTGGCCGCACTGCAAACCCTGCGACGGGAGTTTGGGCAAGCCGAGGGAGCCTTGGCTGGGCGACCCGGCGAACGCTGGCAGGTGCTGGGGCACGCCCATCTGGATTTGGCCTGGCTCTGGCCCGTTGCCGACACCTGGCGGGCAGCGGAGCGAACATTCCGCTCCGTTCTTGCCTTGATGGAGCACCAGAGCCAGCTCCATTTCGGACATTCCACCCCTGCGCTTTATGCCTGGCTTCAGGAGCATCGGCCCGCCCTGCATCGACGGATTCGCGAGGCCATGGGCCAGGGCCGCTGGGAACCGCTCAATGGTCCCTGGGTGGAGTGCGACTGTGTGCTGATCGGGACCCCATCCCTTCTCAGGCAATTCCAAGAGGGCCAGTGGTTCAGCAGGCGCGCCTTTCCGGAGTGGAGCCATCCGGTGGCTTGGTTGCCCGACAGCTTTGGCTTCAGCGCAGGGCTTCCCCCGGTGGCGGCGGCCACGGGTGTGCGCTGGTTCTGCACCCACAAACTGGCCTGGAATGGCACCAACGCCTTCCCCCATCGGTTGTTTCGCTGGCGGGGGCGCTGCGGCCAGGAGGTGCTGGCTTTGATGACGGCACCGATTGGCACGGATGGCGATCCCCTGGTAATGGAGCGCTATCGCCTGGGCTGGCAGAAGGCGACGGGGGTGGGGGAAGCCCTTTGGGTGCCTGGGGTCGGCGATCACGGGGGTGGCCCGACCCTGGAGATGCTGGAGGAGCTCGCCCTTTGGCAGGGTCGGGACGACACCGCCCCCCAGGAGCATGGAACCCTGCGCGCCTACCTGGCCCGCCTGGAGCCCTTGGCCTCCTCCCTGCCCGTCTGGCGGGATGAGCTCTATTTGGAGTTGCATCGGGGCTGTGCCACCAGTCGGCCGGATCAGAAACGGCATAACCGAACCCTGGAGCGACTGCTGCGGGAGGCGGAGACAGCTCTGGCCCTTTGGGTTGCCCATGGGGGTGGTGCAGCGACCTGCCCCCCGGCGCTGGAGGGCACGGACTGGCGCCCCCTGCTCTTCCATCAGTTCCATGACATTCTCCCCGGCACCTCCATCCCAGAGGTGTTTGAACAGGCCGAGCCCCAGTGGCGACGGGCCCGTCGCCACACACGACAACAACGGGACCAGGCCCTGAGCCAGCTCCTGGGGCCCTGGGGGCCGGGGGGTGAGCAATGGATCGCTTGCCAACTGCAGTGCCTCCCCGCGGCTCCCCGCACCCTTCGCCTGCCCCGGGGGATCTGGCGGCTCCAGCGGGGTGGGGACCTGCCCTCGCAGCAGGCCTCCGCTGGAGGGGTGTGGGTGCAGCTCCCGGGCATGGATGGGGTGGCGGCCTTGGCCTTGACCCGTTGCAGCGCCAACACCCCCGTGCCAGCCCCCCCTGAGCCGATGGCCCACCCCGTGGTTGTTCAGAAACTCTGCAACCAGGCTGGGGAGGACATGTGGCGTTTGGAGAATGGCCTTGTGGCCGTGGCCCTGGGGCCCTCAGGGATGGAGCAGCTATGGGATGGGCAAGGTCGGCCCCACCTTGCCGAGCCCCTCCGATGGTGCCGCTACGGGGATCGAGGGGAATTTTGGGATGCCTGGGATCTGGCTGCAAACTATCGGCACCACCCCCTTCCTTGGATCTGGGACGGGCCACCGGAGTGGCAGGAGGAGGGGCCCCTTTGCGCTCGGATGGTGTGGCGCGGCCGGTGCGGTGCCAGCTCCGTGAGGCTGGACGGAATTCTGCTGGCTGGTTCCCCTTGGTTTGAGCTCGTGTTGCAGGTGGATTGGCGCCAGCGCCATGAGCTGCTCCGGCTCCAGGTTCCCCTCAGTTCACCCATCTGCCGCTGGGCTGCCGATACGCCTGGGGGTGTGGTTGAGCGCCCAGCCAATCCACGAAAACCCAGGGAACAGGCCCGTTGGGAGGTGGCGGCCGTGGGGTGGATGGCCTCCGTGCAGGGTGGGCCCGGCGACGGCCTGGCCCTGTTGCTCGATGGGCCCCAGGGGGTATCAGCGGGCCCGCAAGAACTGGGTGTTTCCCTGCTGCGGGCGCCCACCTGGCCGGATCCCGGGGCCGACAATGGTGTGCAGCGCCTACGGCTGGCCCTGTTGCCTGCCCCGGGAGGTTGGAGGCAGGCGGCGGTGCCCCAACAGGCCTGCCGTTTCCGGGAACCCCTTTGGCTCAGGCCCTCGTCCAGCACCGCTGAGGTCCCAGGGGGGTCGCTTTTTCCAAGCCAGGAGCCCGATGTCCAGGTGGTGGGGCTGCAGCCAGGGAGGTCCGGGTCGGACGAGGTGATCGTCACGATCCACAACATGGGACCGATTCGCAGGCGCCTGCGGCTAGGCGGGCAATGGGAGGTGGTGGCGGAGCTGGACGGATTGCACAATCCTGTTGTCACCCCAAGGCACCTGCTGGCTCCCTGGGGCATCAGTTTCTGGGCCCTGCGCCGGCTTCAGTCCTCGTGATCGTCAAACGGATCCGTCAGACGCTTGGAGGGTGGCCCGAAGGCTTGATAGATCCCAAATCCTGTCAGGGCCAGCAACACCACGAGAACCGTGAGGGCCACGGAAAACGCTGGGGAGCTGCTGGTGAGTGAGGGATCCATCAACGTTTCCTAAGGGGCTTGGGGGGCAGGGTTGGACGGAGGTTCGTCACAACTCTCGACAGCCCCTCGTGGAGGAGCCGGTAAGTCCCTTACAGTAGCCATCACGCTGACCCGTCCGAGAGGATCGAGCCGCCATGGCCCAACGCACCCGACTGGGAGACATCCTGCGCCCCCTGAATTCTGAGTACGGCAAGGTGGTTCCCGGCTGGGGGACCACGCCAGTGATGGGCATTTTCATGCTCCTGTTCCTGGTGTTTCTCCTGGTGATTCTTCAGCTTTACAACAAATCATTGTTGCTTGAGGGCATCAATGTGAACTGGAACAGCGCTGCCTGATTCGCTCCTTCAACTCCCTCCAGGATGAACATTTTCGGAATCGGCTTGCCTGAAATGGCTGTGATTGCAGCCATTGCGTTGTTGGTCTTTGGCCCGAAACGTTTGCCGGAGATAGGCAAAACCCTGGGACGCACCCTCAAAGGTGTACAGAGTGCCTCCCAGGAATTTGAGAAGGAATTCCGCTCCGCCTTGCGAACAGAAGAGGACAGCTCCATGGCCATGGCTCCCCCAGCCATTCCTGCCTCCCCAGAGGTTGATTCCTCCGCGTCCAGTTCAATGGCCGCCGCCGCCGGTGTTTCCGAAGGGGGCACCACCCCATCCTCTCCGCCACAGCCCTGAGCGCCCGGGGCCTGGTGGATCTTCAGTTATTGGTGGGTTTGGGCAATCCAGGCCCCCGCTATGCCAACACCCGGCACAATGTTGGTTTTTTGGTGCTTGAACGCTTGGCGGCCAGTGCGGGTCAGACCTTTCGTCACCAGAACAAGTTGCATGCTCTCGTGGCGGAGCTGGGGGTGGGACAGGACCGCATGCGCCTGTTGATGCCCCAAACCTTCATGAATGAAAGCGGCCGCTCCGTGCGAGCCGCCCTTGATTGGTTTGGCTATCGCGCTGATCAGATGCTGGTGATTGTGGATGACATGGACCTGCCCCTGGGGCGCCTGCGCTTGCGCGCCTCCGGAAGTGCGGGGGGGCACAATGGCCTTCGCAGCATCATGCAACACCTTGGAAGCCAGGACTTCGCCAGGCTGCGGATTGGAATTGGAGCTCCGGCTGGCGATCCCCGCGACAGGAAGAGCCATACCGTGAATCACGTCCTTGGCCCTTTCTCCACCAGCGAGCAGCCGATCCTCAGCCAGGTCGTGGAGGAGGTGACAAAGGGGGTGGATCTCATCCGTCAACTCGGGCTTGAGCGGGCTGGAAACCGTCTGAACAGTTTCCGTGCCCTACCCGAGGCAACCTGAATTCCCCGCGTCCGTTAGAGCTCTCGAGCCTTGACTCGCCTGCCCTCAACCACTGCCCAGCTCAGGGTGTTGCATCAGAGTTTCCAGCCCTGCAGGCTGGAAGGTGAAGTCTCGGCAGGGGGCTTCCAATGGACCTTCTGCTGGGCGTTTGACCGGGGTGAACTCACGGTTGAACCCTCCCTCGGAAGAGCGCTGATCCAGGACGCCCTTTTGCGTTTTTTGCTTCGCGCCGATTACCAGTTGGAAGCGGGCGGCGACTACGCCTTTACGGTGAGGGCAGCCTTGTGAGGGGGTGTCCCAGCCAACGCTCCAGCAACAGCTGGGCAACGACGTCATCCCAGTCGCGGGGAGGTTGCCTCAGCCCTTCCGGCAGGAGGCGACGCCATCCCCGGGGAGGCTCCAGATCCCAAAAGCGCCTCCGCGCCTCCAATGTGGAGCCCCGCTCGTCGACGCTGTGAATCGGAAGCTGGCCCCCTAGGCGAGATCGCCACTGGACACTGCCCGTCCCATCTCCCATCACCAAGGCCTGGATCAGTCCTTGCCGGTGCCACTCCAGCAGCCTTTCGAAGCAGATCTCGGGAGGAAGCACAAAGGCTTCCACAATTGTCTTGGCTGTCGCATCCGTGCGCACCACACCGCACTTGCTCCGCCCCGGGTCCAGCCCGGCCATGGCCCCGGGCCCATGGGGCGGGGAGACGACGTTGCTCAAGGCCGCCAGACCAATTCGACGGCAATGGGGTCGGGGGTGTCCGCATTGGCAAGGGTGATGGCTTCAAGGGTGGCCCGCACGCCCTCGGGACGTTGGCTCAGGGTTAGGCCCAATCTGTTGAATGCCGCACCATCCACCTGTAGGCCATCCACCAATGTGCCCTGCCGCTGGGCCTGGGTGAAAGCGGCCGCCAAGAGCAGATTCAGGCGGCTGCGCACATCCTCTGGCGAGCGCACATCCCCATCAAGCACGGTGCGGGCCAACACATCCCCGCGGCGCACCACGCTGCGGTTGGGCCTGAGATCTGGAAACGCCAGCACCCGCTGTTCGCCCCGAAGGATATTGGCGGCCGATCGGATGGTGACCACCCAGACACCTGGTTTGCGGATGGCTTGATCCAATCGCTCGATATCACTGCGTGGAACCAGCAAAATCTGTCGATCGGCTTTTTGGCCTGGCATCAGCACCTGAAACGCACTGGCGTTGGCTTGCTGCAACAGGGCGTCGATCGCTTGGCGCCCATCTTCCTCGCGCCCCAGTTTGATCCTGCCCATGGCCAAGGGCTGACCACTGGCGATCAGCACATCCCCGCGGCGCAGGGCGATCACCTTCCCCTCGAGGTCTTTCAGTTCCTTCGCTCCCGCATCGATGCGGGCCTGCACTCCTGCCAGCTGCTTTTCCGTCCGTTGGATCTCGGCATCACGGCCCTTGACTTCCCTTGTGAGCCGGTCCCGTTCGGCCTCCAGCCTGCGGCGTTGATTCTGCAGGGGTTGCAATTCCCCCCTGAGCGCTCCAACTCGACGTTCCGCCTGGGAGAGGGCCTGGGTGACCTTGCGCTCACTGGCGATGGCCGCCTCACGACCCCTGAGGGCACGGTTGCGCTCGAGGCGGCTCACTTTCAGGGCCTGCTGATTTGTTTTGAGCTCCAGACGGTTCTGTTCCAGATCGCTCTTGGAGCGTTGAAGGTCGGCCTGGCTTCTGGAGAGGGCCTGGCGACCATCCCGAAGGCGATCTTGCAATTGATCCAACTCGAATAACCCAACCCTCAGGCGCTCGCTCACCAGGAGCATCAATCCCAGGGAGATGGCGCTGATCAGGCTTCCCGTCAGGGCCGTGATCACCACCGCGGTGTTGCGTGGCCGCAGGTTGAACAGGCTGAGGCGCGCTTTGCCAACCTTGCTGCCGAGCCGATCCCCCAGGGTGGAGAGAACCCCTCCCAGCACCAGCAGGGTGAGGATCAGCAGCCAGCCGGACACAACACCTCCCAACTGGGTTCAGTCTCCCTGGCGTTCGTCCCCTGATTCTGGGGGGGAGCCGGATGCTCAGCTGAACCGTTTGGCCAGGGCGATGGGGTCAAACACGGTGATCTTTTTCCGGTCAATCTGGACCAAGCCATCATTGCGGAGGTCCCCCAGCAGGCGCGTGATGGTCACCCTGGTGGATCCAATGGCCTCGGCAATGGCCTGATGGGACAACCGAAGGTCAATGGTGATCCCCTCGGCCCCCGGAACGCCGAAGTCGCGGCAGAGCACCAGCAGAAAACTCACCAACCGGGAGGACATGTCCCGATGGGTGAGGGTTTCAATCATCGTTTCCGTTTGCAGGATTCGGGACGACAACCCCTGGAGCAGAAGCAAGCCAACACTGGCATCCTGTTCGATCGCTCTGCGAACAGAAGCGGCTGGGGCCGTGACCAGCTCCACCCGGGTGAAGGCGATGGCGTGATAGAAGCGATCAGATCGCTGGCCAGTGAGAAGGGAAAGCACCCCAAACAGGCTGTTTTCCCGCAATAGGGCAACGGTGATTTCCTCTCCCGATTCGTACACCCTCGACAGCCGTACGGCCCCCCGCCTCAGGAGGTACACCCGCTCGGCGGGATCCCCTGGAAAAAAGATGGTCTTCCCCCGTTCCACACTTTCCGTGCTGCTTCCGGCCAGGGAAGGCATCACCTCCAACAGGGTGGGATGGTTGGCGGCGAGGCCAGGACCTGATGGAAGGGGGGCAGCAGGGGTGCTCCGCCCGGGGGCAGGGGTGTAACGGCTGAATCCCTGACTGCCGACCATCGATGAAGGTCCAATGGGCGAAAGCTACGGACCACCCCTGGGCTGACATGTATCATTGCGCACCTTTTTGAGTCTGGGTGCCCCATGGCAGGCCCTTTCCTGGAGGTTTCCCGGGACGACCAAAAGCGGGGGCCAGGCCAATTTCCGCTACGGGTGGTGTGCATCCCTCGGGGAACCCGCTACATTCTGTGGGAAGGTCCGTCTGTCCCGCGGACCCGATCCATTGGCCGATGCAACGGCCCCGTGCTGTAGCGACCGCTTCGGCGCGATTGGTTTTGACGCAACGTCCTCACCCTGTTTCCGATTTGTCCCCATCGATGACAGCTCGCCTCGCCCCCTCTGGTCACCCCCAGCGAAACGAGGTTTCTCCTGTCTCCCTGCGCCTTCTTCAGCCTTCTCGGCCTAACCTTGCTCCCCAGCCAGAGGGGCTGCTTCAGATTCACACCGCCCCCCACCGGGGCAGTTTCCCTGGGGTTCTGAGTCAGGCCTTGCGTTCGGCTGGTCTGGGTAGTCGGGTCTTGGTGTGTCAGTTGTTGAAAGGTGGGGTGGATCAGGGGGTGGGGGGAAGTCAATGGCTCTGTGGCCGGCTGGAGTGGCTCCGTCCTGCCACCCCCCTCTGTTTGGAAGCTGCCGCCGAGGACCTCCCGCAGCTAGGTGTGGAAGCTGCTGGGGTCCGTCAGGCCGTGGAGGAGATCTGGACCTACAGCCGCGAACAACTGCTGAAGGCACGGGTGGATCAGCTGGTGCTTGATGAGCTGGGATTGGCCATTGAACTGGGCTATCTCCCCTTGGAGGACGTTGTCGAAACCTTGGGGGCCCGCCCGTCCCACCTCGATGTCATTCTCACCGGGCCGGCCATCCCCCCCGTTCTGATGGCCATGGCGGATCAGGTCACAGAGCTGCGTCGGGTCTAGGCGCCTTCCCTTGGTGTCGATCCACGTAGCCTCAGCAGCCGAGGCCTGAAGCTGCCCACCCATGCTCAAAAACGACCGCTGGATCAAAGATCAGGCCGCCAACGGGATGATTTCCCCCTTCCAGTCCAGCCTGGTGCGCCACCTCGATCCTGAGGCCCGAAGTGGTCCGGTGCTCAGTTTTGGTTGCAGCTCCTATGGCTACGACCTGCGCCTTTCCGCCAGTGAGTTCCTCATCTTCCGCCATGTCCCCGGGACGGTGATGAACCCCAAGCGGTTCAATCCCGCAAATCTGGAGCCCGCCCCCCT
>JAYKHG010000055.1:0-4223 GCA_035284825.1 Cyanobacteriota bacterium | reverse complement strand
ATAGAGGCGGTTGTTGGTGGAGGTGATCCACTCACAGAACTGATTCCACGCCGAAGCGCCGGAGCGCTGTTGGAGAGTGGCTGTCATGAGAACGGTGAAGGTGTCAGATGCAACTCCCAGAGGGAATCGCGTGGGACGGATGGAAGGACGGAAACCCGTCAGAGCCCCCGTCGCGCTGAAGTGTAACGGACTGTTGCGGTTTTGTGAAGAGGCTTCATGAAGAAAGGTTGAAAGGGGGGCGGAGGCCCCGCCACGGACCCTTCGGAGCCGGTGGCTGGCCGGGGGGCCCAGCGGGGGCTAAGAGGGGGAGGTGTTCGGTCTTCCGTTGTGGCTCCCACCGTTCCCCCAGCTCCAGCCCCCTGCCGCCGCCTGGCCGCCCGCTCCGCCCTGTTAGGCGCTTCGGTGCTGGTGGCGGCCCTGGCCACCGCCGGCTGTCAGCGGGGGCCCAGCGCCGAGAGCCAGCGTTTGGACCGGGTGGATCTCAAAATTCAGCAGCTGGAGCAACGGCTCAACAAGCTTTCCGTGCGCACCGAAGACGGCACCGACAAAGCCGGCAAACCACCTGCAGGCGTGATCAAATCTCTCACCCTGAGGATGGGCAGCGAAGACGATCGCCTCCGCATCTATTGGGCTGATGGCAGCAAAACCGACCTGCCCTGCACCAAAGAACAGAGCACCTTTGTCTGCGGTTGAGGGACCAACTCCCCATGCAAGAGCCCCTCAGCCCTGGGCGCGGTGGCTCACGTAGTGGAGTCCCCTGTAGCAGAGGTCGGCCTTGTTGCCGGAAGTGACAGCCTGGTGGAGGAGAGGGGCCCGATAGTGGCGGCCGCGGTAGGTGTGCTCCACGGGGAGGGTGGAAGGCTTTCCATGGGAGGCCTTGTCATAGGTCAGGCCGCGGTAGCGAAGTTGAGTGGCCATAGGGCTCCGAATCTGTGAACTTGTTTTAGCAAAAGTTTTTGTCCATGGTGAACATTACAGAGAAAACTTCAACTATCTTTGTGATTGTTTGAGCTCACCTGGTGGATCTGGGGCAACACAAGTGTTTGCAGAGATACAGAAGCGACCATGGAGCCGTCTCAATAATGCAGTTAACAAACTTTTCTTAAGACTCCATGATGCGATTGGTCCCCTCTTGGCGCGGCAGATCCAAGGGGTTGCTCCATAGCCAAAGCTTGCAGGATGCGCCTCTGCAGCTGCTCTCACACCTGCGTGGTGTTCAATCCTCCGGCACGCTCACCTGGCTGGCCTGTGTGCCCATGGCCCTTCTGGGGCTTGGCCTCTTCAACCTCTCCGCGAAAGCGGCCGAACTCCCTGAGCTCACCCCAGCCTTCCTCGCCAACAACCTGTTTTTGCTGATCTGTGCGGTGCTGGTGATCTTCATGAATGCCGGCTTCGCCATGGTGGAGGCGGGTCTTTGCCGGCAGAAGAATGCTGTGAATATCCTTGCCAAGAACCTCATCGTGTTCGCCCTGGCGGTGACCGCCTATTGGTTCATTGGCTACAAGATCATGTACAACGCGGACTGGGTGATCCCTGGCTGGCTCAAATTCGGCGGGTTTTTCTTTGACCCAACGGTGACACCAGACATGATCAAGGAGGGAAAACTCGTCCCCAGCGTGGACTTCCTCTTCCAAGCCGCCTTCGCCGGCACTGCGGCCACCATCGTTTCTGGACTGGTGGCCGAACGAATCAAGTTTGCCCCCTTCGTGATCTTTTCCCTCCTCCTCGTTGGGATCCTCTACCCGATCTCCGGGTCCTGGCAATGGAATGTGGGGGAGGGCTGGTTGAACAAACTCGGCTTCATTGATTTCGCCGGTTCTTCGGTCGTGCACTCCTTCGGTGCCTGGTCTGGTCTGGTTGGCGCCATCATCCTCGGCCCCCGCATTGGCAAATTCATTGATCACAAGCCCCAGGCCATCCCAGGCCACAACCTGGCGATTGCGACCCTGGGCTGTTTGATTCTTTGGATTGGCTGGTATGGCTTCAACCCGGGTTCCTGGCTGTCGATGGCTCCAGAGGTGCCTTACATCGCCGTGACCACCACCCTTGGGGGAGCCGCAGGCGGCATCGCCGGCACTCTCACCAGCCAGCTGGTGGGGGGAAAGCCCGATATCACCATGACCATCAATGGCATTCTTGCCGGACTCGTGGGAATCACCGCCGGCTGTGACGGCTATTCCATGCCCGCAGCTTGGGTAGTGGGCTTTATTGCTGGGGCTCTGGTGGTGTTTTCCGTGTTGTTCATCGACTCCATCAAGATCGATGATCCCGTGGGTGCGTTTTCTGTGCATGGCACCGGCGGAATATGGGCCACCCTGGCCGTCGGTCTGTTCAACCAGGACAAGGGACTCCTCACCGGCCACGGCTTCAACCAGCTCGGCATTCAGTTCGTGGGGGTGCTTGCGTTTGCCCTTTTTTCGATCATCACCTCCTGGATTCTCTTGTCGATCATGGGTGCCTTTTTCAATGGAATCCGTGTCACGGAACCCGAGGAAATCGAAGGTCTGGACATCGGTGAGCACGGCATGGAGGCCTACCCGGATTTCGCCTCTACCACCTGATTCTTGAGCCCCACCAACCTCCCTAAGGCCTCACCCCAGCTGCTCGGCACATCCCAGGTGTCCCGCTGGGTGAGGCTCAGGGCGATTCCCTTCTCCTCATAGGCCGCTTCGTTGATGAACACCGGCCACACCACGGCTGGATCCCCATGCTCAGGGATCCAGCCCAGGGTGGAACCATCGGTGCCTTCAAACAGGGGCTCCCCTGGCCCGATGGGCTGCCAGTCGCGGTCCTGGCGTTGGGCATGCACCCGGGCGCAGGGGATGCCTTCGCCATCCCGGGGAAGGTCGAGACTCCGCAGGTGGCGATGCACCACCAACTGCCGGGGGAGGCCGATGATTCCGTGGCGGGCCTCCGCCAACAGGGCCAGGGCGGTTTCTACGGCCAGCTGGGTTTGCCGGCAGATGGTGGCGTTCACCACCCCCTGGGCCACGGGTCCCACCTCAATGGCCAGGCCGCAGGGCCATTGCATGGCCAGATAGCCACTCTGGGCTGGATCCCCCTCATGGAGATAAATCGGTAGCCCCAGCCGGCCCTGCAGCCCCGCCGCCAGGGCTAGATCCGCCGGCCGCCTCCCGTACACCACCAGGCAATTGCCCATGGCGGCGGTGGTGCTGTGCAGATCCAGGGCCACGGCGCAGGGGGTGGCACCTTCTGGGCCCCAGGCGGCGAGCAGCTCCCGGGCCCGGCACACCTCCGCCTCCTGGTGGAGCGCCCCCTCCAGCAGCTCCGGAGCGAAGCTGCGGTTCAGATCCCGGCCCAGGTAGCGCCGGCAGGCCGCAATCGCTCCAGGATTGCCAAGGGTGAACTCCACGGCCAGGCCGGAGGTGGCGAGGCTCCCCGGCACCTGGCGCCAGTGCTCCAGCAGCTGCACCCCATTGCGCTCGTTGCCGTGGGTCCCCCCCACCACCAGCACCCTGGCTGCCCCGTCCAAGTTCCACTCCGCCATGGCCCGCCGGCTGTCCATGGCTCCAGCCTGACGCAAAGTTGGGAGAGTCGTCTGCCGTGCGCCCATGTCGCCCCCCCCGGCCCTTGTGCGCAGTGTGCGGGCCTTCTGGCACTGGCAATGGCTGCAGTTGATGGGCGGCCTGGGGCCGGCTGACGGGGCGGGGCACTACCGCCGGCCGGAAGGGGCCTACACCGCCCTGCCGCCCGTGCCCGAGGATGCTGGGGAGCCGGGGGCCCATGGCTTGATCGTGGGGCGCAGCTGTCCCTGGGCCCATCGGGCCTGGCTGGTGTGGACCCTGCGGCAGCTGGGCCCCAGCGTGACGCTGCAGATGGTGGAACCCGATCCGCAGGCCGGCCGCTGGCGCTTCCCCGAGCCCTTCCTCGGCTGCACCACCCTGGCCGATCTCTACCGCCGCAGTGGCGGCAACCACCAGGCCCGGCCCACGGTTCCGCTGGTCGTGCACCTGGCCAGCGGCCGGATCCTGGTGAATGAGAGTGCCCGGGTGATCGAACTGCTCAACCGCTGGCCGGCGGCCCCCGGCGCCCCAAACCTCGAGCCCGCCGCCGCTGCGGAGGCCATCGACCACTGGCGTGACCTCTTTCAAGGGGCCGTGAATGACGGGGTGTATCGCTGCGGCTTCGCCCGCAGCCAGGGGGCCTACGACGCCGACCAGGCCGCCCTCTTTGCCGCCCTCGAGGCGGCGGATCAGGCCCTG
>JAYKHG010000054.1:0-26672 GCA_035284825.1 Cyanobacteriota bacterium | reverse complement strand
CCCGCAGCGGTGGCACCCGAATGGACACGACACTGCCGCCCAGGTCCTGGCTGGTTTCGGCCGTGAGGAACACCCGTCCAGGGAAGCGATGCAACGACCCATCCCGGAGATCGGTCCAGGTGCTGTTCTGCACCAGCTGCACCAGCATCGGGTAAAGGCTTGGATGGGTCTTGTCCATCTGGTCCAGCAGCAGGGCCCCATCCCCCAGGTTCTCCAGCAGGGGCGGGTGGTCCCTATCGGCGCCGAAGAGCTCAGCGCCATCGGGCCGGAGGAGGGCGCAGTTGAGGCGCACCATCAACTGACGGCGGGCCGGTGAGCTGAAATGGATCAGGGCGGCGATGTTGTCCTTTTCCAGGCCGGGTTCCCCGCTGATCAACACGGGGCGGCGGTGGGGATCTTCAGCGGCCTCCCGGATGGCCCGCCGCAACGATTGGGCATAGCGGCTGCTGCCCACCACTCCGCGGCGGATCCTGCTCTGCAGGTAGGGGGCCAGCCAAAGGATGTTTTCGCTGATCAAGGCACCCAGCCGAGTGTGTTGATTCTGGACACGGATGATGGGGGCACCCCTCATGCCCAAGCCATGACCCTCACCCTCTATGGCGGCATCCGGAGCCGCGCTTCCCTGGTGCGGTGGTATCTGGAAGAAAAAGAATTGCCCTACAGCTGGGTTCCAATCGATCTGGCCGCGGGCGAGCAACACCAGAGCGCTTTCATGGCCATCAACCCCTTCGGCAAGGTGCCAGCCCTGGTGGACGAAGCGTTTATCCTCGCCAACGGCCAACCCCTGGCACTTTTTGAAAGTGGAGCGATCCTGCTCCATCTGGCCGAACACCACGCCAAGGAGTGTGAGCAAGCGGCCTGGCGTTCCCTTACGGCCCAGTGGCTGCTCTATGCCAACGCCACCTTTGGCCCCGCCATGGTGGCCGCCGCCTCCCGCCCGGATGAGCTGAAGCGTCAGCTCCAGGTGCTGGAGCCGTTGATGGCCAGTGGGGAGTCGCTGCTGGCCCCGGTGGCGGCGTCTCCGGCCTGGGGAGCAGCCGATTGTGCGGTGCAGGCCTACTTGGCCTATCTACCGTTGTTTTGTAAGGAGCTCGACCTCTCCCCATTCCCGGCCATTCAGGCCACGATTGCGGCGACCAACGCCCGCGGGGCGTACCGCAAGGCCATGGGCCTCCCTTGATGTCCACTTCGAGCCGTTGTTCCTTTAGTTGGCAAGGCCATGGATTGGAGTTGCTGGCGGAACGGGCGGTTTGGGATCCGGAGCGCAGGCTGTTGCTGGTGGCCGATCTCCATCTCGGCAAGGCGGAAGTGTTTCAGGGATTCGGCGTCCCCCTCCCCAGTGATGGGGATGGGGCCACCCTCAACCCCCTGCTGGCGCTGGCCCATCGGTTGGAGCCGCGGCAGGTGGTGGTGCTGGGGGATTTGATCCACAGCCGTTTGGGGCTGACGGAAGACCTGCGGCAGAAAATCCGTGCCCTTCCCGAGCTGATGGGCTGCCCCCTGCATCTCATCGGCGGCAACCACGAACGGGGAAGCTGGCTGGAGGGGTTGTGCCAGGAGCCCTCCCAGGCCCTTGGACCCTGGTGGCTCAGCCATGCCCCGGAACCCACAGCGGGCCTGCTTAACCTCTGTGGCCACCGCCATCCGGTGGCGGTGGTGGGTGACGCGGCGGATCAGCTGCGATTGCCCTGTTTTGCCTTCAATCCAAAGGAGGGCACATTGGTGCTGCCGGCCTTCGGCTCACTCACGGGGGGGCAGCCCTGTCTGCCCCAGGAGCGGCTCTGGTTGGTGGCGGCAGGGCATGTTGTGCCTTGGAACGCCAGGGCTACCCGGCTTCGGCCAGGGCCCGCACCACGTCGCCGCGGGTGAGCACCCCCACCATGGCCCCGGCGTCATTCACCACAAACAGCCGTTGCACCCGGCGATCGTTCAGCAGCCGTGCCGCCTGGGGCAGGGTGGTGGCGGTGGAACAGGTGTGGGGCTTGGCGGTCATCACCTCCCCCACGGTGCTCCCCAGCACCTGGTGCACCTGACGGTTCCACTCCAGGGGATTGCGCAGATAGATCACCGCATCCAGGAACATCACATAGGGACCGGCGTCAAAGCCGCTTTCGCGCACCATCAGATCCTTTTCGCTCAGCTCCCCCACCAAGGCGCCCTGGTCGTCAACCACAGGAAGGCCACTGATGTGGTGGCTGCTCAACAGGGTCACAGCCTCCTGGAGGGGGGTCTCGCGACGCACGGAAAACACTGGGGAGGTCATCACCTCTGCGACGGTCCTGTCCACCACCATGGAGATTTCGCCTCATTGAAGGTCCATTCTGAAGGGGCGCCGGAACGGCAGGGCCCCATGACCCACCCCCCACCTCCACTCCCCTCAGGCTCCGCAGGACGTCAGCTGGCCGATGGCCTCACCCTGCTGCGGGGCATCTTGGGCCTGCCCCTGTTGCTGGCCCTCCAGGTGGGATGGGGGGGCTTGGCCTGGGGGCTCTTGCTCCTGGGTGGGTTGAGTGATGCGGCCGATGGTTGGCTGGCCCGCCGCAGCGGGGGGGGATCGGTTTGGGGGGCCAGGCTCGATCCCCTCACCGACAAGCTGCTGATTTGCGCCCCCCTGCTCTGGCTGGCCAGCCAGGGCCGGCTTCCCTTGGTGGCCGTGTGGCTGCTCCTCGCCAGGGAACTGCTCATCTCCGGATGGCGTGCGCAGCAGGGCAGCGGCGGGCCGGCCTCCTGGGGCGGCAAGCTGAAAACGATCCTGCAATTTGTCTCCCTGTTGCTGCTGCTCTGGCCCGTGGCTTGGCCCTTCCATGCCCTGGCCTGGGGGGCGGGGTGGTGGTTGTTTTGGCCAGGCTTCGTGCTGGCCCTCACCTCAGCCCTCGGCTACATCAGGGACGCCCGTTGAGCCGGGGTCGGCGGCGGACCCTTCCCCCTCCTCTGGGAAGTCCTCCGTCCGGGTCCAGGCTCCAGGTTCGTTGCTGCGGAGAAGGGTGGCGGGGAGGCCCAGCACCTCATTGAGATAGCGCGCCAGGGCATCCCCGTGGCCATGGGTGAGGAACACCTGTTGGGCGCCGGTTTCCACGATGGTGTGCACAAGGGAATGCCAATCAGCGTGGTCGCTGAGCACAAAGCCCCGCCCAACCCCCTTCCGCCGCCGCACTCCACGCACGGCCATCCAACCACTGGCAAAAGCGGTTTGCACCTTTGGAAAGCGACGTATCCAAGGGGTTCCCAGGGCAGAGGGTGGAGCCAGGATCAAGCGTCCGGCCAAGGCCTCCCCCCTCGGGAGGGCGCTGAGGGGGCGCGTGGGCACCATGGGGATCCCCGCAACTCGATAGGGCTCCATCAGGCGTTGAATCGCACCGTGCAGCAACACCTCCTCCCGTGCTCCCTGGGCGTGCAGCTCGGCCAGGAGCCGCTGGGCCTTCCCGAAGGCATAACAACACAGCACGGAGGGAATCGCCGGGGCCTGCCGCCACCAATTCAGGATCTCTTGGGCCACCACAGGGGTGGGGGGCCATCGGTAGACGGGCAAACCAAAGGTGGCCTCACTGATGAACACATCGGCCTGGACGGTGGTGAAGGGAGCGCAACTGGGGTCGGGATCGCGTTTGTAGTCGCCACTGATCAGCCATCGCTCCCCTCCCGCCTCCAGCAGGATCTGGGCCGAACCCAGCACATGGCCCGCGGAATGGAACGAAACGCGGGCATCCCCGAGCTTCAGCTCCGCCCCATAGGGAACACCGGTGAGGGGGATCTGTGCACCCAAACGGGAGCGGAGCACCCCTTCGCTGGCCTCTGCGGACCAGTAGGCCCCACTTCCAGGTCGGGCATGGTCCGCATGGGCGTGGGTGAGCAGGGCCCTGGGGACCGGACGCCAGGGGTCGATCCAGGCCCGGGCCGGCACGCAGTAGAGCCCTTCAGGTGTCAGCCGCAGGGGGGCATCCGCTGGCAGGGCGCCCATGGGCGGGGTGGGGTCAGGCAGGCCCGGTGGTTCAGGCACTCAGGGCCAACATCCGCTCAATCGGGACCAGGGCCCGCTGGCGGAGGGTCTCATCCAGCTCAATGCGGGGCTCCAGATCCTGCAGGCAACGCCAGAGCTTCTCCAGGGTGTTCAGGCGCATGTAGGGGCAAATGTTGCAGGCACAACCATCGGCGCCGGGCACCGGATAGAAGGTTTTCTCGGGCACCCGCTGTTGCATCTGGTGGAGGATCCCCGGCTCTGTGAGCACGAGGAAGGATTGGGCTGCGCTCGTTTGGGCCCTCTGGAGCAGCCGGCTGGTGGAGCCGATGAAATCAGCCAGGTCGAGCAGATGGGGCTCACATTCCGGGTGGGCGATCACCTCCGCCTCCGGGTGTTCCAATTTCAAACGCAGCAGGGCTTCCTCACTGAAGGTTTCGTGCACGATGCAACTTCCAGGCCAGAGGGTGAGGTCCCGTCCGCTCATGCGGGCCACCCAACGGCCAAGATTTTGATCCGGTGCAAAGAGGATCGGACGATCTGCCGGCACTTGCCGCACCAGCTGCACGGCGTTGCTGCTGGTGCAGATCAGGTCACTTTGGGCTTTGACCGCCGCGGAGCAATTGATGTAGCTCACCACAAAATGATCGGGATGTTGGGCGCGAAAGGCTGCAAAACCCTCTGCTGGGCAGGCATCCGCCAAGCTGCAGCCCGCCTCCAGATCGGGGAGCACCACGATTTTGTTGGGATTCAGGATCTTGGCGGTCTCGGCCATGAAATGGACGCCACAAAAGGCGATCACTTCCGCATCGGTGCGGGCGGCCTGGCGTGAAAGCTCGAGGGAATCGCCTACCACATCTGCCACATCCTGAATGGCAGCCTCCTGGTAATAATGGGCCAGGATGATGGCGTTGCGCTTCTTCTTCAGAGCCGCAATGGCCTCGGGCAGCATCGCTGCCGGTGGGATCGGCTCGTGGAGGTCGTCAGCAGGAGATTGGGGATGATCAACCGGTCCACTGCGGTGACGGCTCACATCCATGGCAGAGGCCTGCACTGAAAACTCCATGGAGGCAAGCCTAAAGGTGCAGGCCGGGTTGGCAGAAAGGAGGGATCTCCAGGTGGCGATCGCTGGGGATTTGCACGATCAATGGGACCGCAGCGATGAGGAACTCCTCCTCGCCCTGGCCCCCGATGGGTTGCTTGTGGTGGGGGATCTCAGCAATGGCAAGGGGAGGATCCCCAGGGCTCTGGCCCAACTGCCCCTGCCTGTGGCCTGCGTTCTTGGCAACCACGACTCAGGCCATGACCCCACAGGAGAGTCGCTCACTCGCCAGCTGGCCCTGCTGGGGGAGCGCCATTGTGGGTGGGGATTACGGGAACTCCGCCCCCCTGGATTGGCGGTGGTGGGCGGCAGACCTTGCACGGCGGGAGGTGGGTATCACCTCTCGAAAGCCATGCGGGCGGTCTACGGACCGGTGGAACTGGAGGAGTCGGTGGAACGGATCTGTGCGGCTGCCCTGAGGGCCGATCCCTCCTTACCCCTGGTGCTCTTGGCCCACTCCGGCCCTGCGGGCCTGGGAAGCCAGGCGCGGGATCCCTGTGGGCGGGATTGGAAGCAACCTGCCTGCGACTGGGGCGATCAGGACCTGGCCCTGGCCATTGCCCGCATCCGACGGCACCGCCCCGTGCCCCTGGTGGTGTTTGGACACATGCATCACACCCTCAGGCGCGGCGGGGGTGAGCGGGTGAGCTTCTGCAGGGATCGCCAGGGCACCATGTATCTGAACACGGCCTCCGTCCCCCGCCATGGGGTGGATCTTCAGGGAAGGGCCCTGCGCCATCTGAGTTGGGTGCGGTTGGACGGCGCTGGTGAGGTTCTGCGGGTTTCCCACCGCTGGTACGGTTTGGATGGCGCGCTCCTGTATGAGCAGCAGCTCTGGCCCCTGCAAAGGCCCTAATTCGTCCATGTTGGTTTACGCCTGCATCAGCAGCCACGGCTTTGGCCACGCGTCGCGCACGGCCTCTGTCCTCTGTGCGCTGGCCCAGTTGGCTCCCCAGCGCAGGATCGTGCTCTCGACGGCCGTCCCCCACGCCTTTTTGAAATTGGCGATGGGTGACACCCCGTTTGAGCACAGGCCATGCCGCTGGGATATCGGCATGTTGCAAGCCAATGCGCTGGATTTGGATCCAGAGGGCACCTTGAGGGCTTTGGAGGCCCTGGAGGGCCAACTGCCAGCCCAAGTGGAGGCGGAGGCGGCTTGGCTGGCTGACCAACCTTCTGCTCCTTTGATTTTGGCGGATGTGCCCCCGAGTGCGGCCCTTCTGGCTGGGCGTTTGCGTTGCCCCCTGATTTGGTTAGCCAGTTTTGGCTGGGACGCCATCTATCGCCCCCTGGGTGGGGCCTTTCTTGGCTGGGCGGATCAGGCCCTTGACCGCTACCGGAAGGGAGATCTGCTGTTGCGCTGCCCCCTGGCGCTGCCCATGGAATGGGGGATCACCAGCGTGGATGTGGGATTCACCAGTTCGTCCCCGCGGGTGGATCCGGCTCTGGTGGCGGAACGGTTGGATTTGCCGGCGGACCGTGAGCGGTGCGTGCTGATCAGCTTTGGTGGATTGGGGATGCCGATGGATCCCCATTGGCTCAGGCTTTGGCCCGATCACGTGTTTGTGGGGGTGGACCCCCGGCTGCTGGAGGCTCCCAACGGCCGCCTGCTGCCACCCGATCTTCGGCCACTGGATGTGATGCCGTTGAGCTCACGCCTGATCACCAAGCCCGGCTACAGCAGTTTTTGCGAGGCTTTTCAGCAGGGTGTGGGCCTGCATGTGGTGAGGCGAGGGGGATTTGCCGAGGCGCCGGTGCTGGAAGAAGGCGTGAAGGAGGAGGGTTGGCATCGCCTGTTGGAGGAAGAGGCCTTCCGCAAGGGGGCCTGGGAACTGGATCAACCCCTGATTGCCCCTCGCGCGCCTCGGGTGAGCCGGGATGGCAGCCACCGAGCCGCGGAACTGGTCCATGGGCTGCTGAGGAGATGATTAGTAAATCCGATCTTTTGGGGGCCAACCGCGAAATCTCTTTTCCAAAGGCAACCTTTCGAGCCAATTGGGACCAGGGATGTGGGCCATTGCGGACATTCTTGCTACCAAGGGACGGTTTTTTGAGCGTCACGCGATAGATCGACACTCAAACCTCCCCTGGGCAAATTAGCGCGAAGTTTCTGAACGTTTTTCAATAACAGAGAGGATTTCCTCACACACGGGCATCTTGGAGTGGTTAATGACCACCCTTGTGCCAATTTTCTCTGTTATTCCCGTATCCATCCAGTGATGCGATCTGTCCTCTGCCTGCACTCTCTTGTTCAGCTTCCGACGACTTCCACTGGTTTCCGTCTGTCTTGGCCTTGGGTTGCTCTCCGCACTCCCTGCCCACGCCACGGATTCAACTGATGCTTGGGATGAAGTCCTCCCTCAGCCTCAGCAAATTCGACGTCTTGCCTTTCTTCCCCCCCCACCTCCTCCCTCCATCCCGTCATCCTTCGCCATTACCCCGGAAAGGAGGGCCCTGCTCAACACCATCCGTTATGCTGAAGGCACATGGGCCAATGGTCATGATGTGGGATATCGGGTGATGTTTGGAGGCAGCCTGATGCCTTCCCTCAATACCCATCCCAATCGGGTGATGTATTCCAGCCGCTACGCCAGTGCAGCTGCTGGGGCCTATCAATTCATGCCTTTCACCTGGAATATGGTGACCCAGAAGCTTGGAATCAGGGGTTTTGGGCCCGACTCCCAAGACCAAGGAGCTCTCTTTTTAATCCAGCGCCGTGGAGCCCTCCATTTGGCTGATCGCGGGGAACTCACCGAAGAGCTTGCTGCCCGCCTAGCTCCTGAGTGGGCTTCCTTTCCCACCCTGGCTGGCAACAGTTACTACGGTCAACCTGTGAAGCGTTTTGAAGAGCTGAAACGGTTCTACGAAGACAATCTCAGTCAGCTGCGTCAGCTTCCTCAGCAGCAACAGTGGGAGCGGGTCGCCATTCAGCGCGTCAACACCTGTAAGGGTGACAGCCTGGATTGTCAACTTGAGGCCATTCGCCAAGCCAACCCCTAAACCTCTGATTTCCCATTGTGTTTTTAGCCTGCCCCCCTTCATTGGAGAGCAGGCTTTTTCTTCGCTCAGGATTCTCCTTTTTGCAATCTTTCCTTTCCCAAGGTGGCCTGGGCAATCAGGTAAGCGGCCACCGCAGCGGCCCCAAAACCTAAACCGTTGCGGAGAAGGGGCAACACATCATTGGTGCGCGTGATGATCGGCGCCACGCCGAACACCCCAAAAAGAATGATCCAGAGGGGCGAGAGCAACAGGACCCAGAGCCATTCGATCCGCCGCCCACTTTGGCGGGGGAAGGCAGCGAAGCCCACAATCAAACCGCCAAGGATGGATGTGCACAGGGTGAGCAGCCATTGCTCCTGGGGCAAGCCAGGCACCACCTGGCATCCCCCCATGGCCAAGCACCCCTTCACGGCATGGAGGGCGTCGAGCACAGCACCATCCCGCCCGTGCTCACGGACGTAGTACTGATTGCCAAAGCGGGTTTGCAGTTCCACCCAAAAGGTTCGTGGCATCAGGGAGAACAGGGCATCACCCACGTTGAAATTCAGCAAATTGCCGCCCCGCTCATCCGCCACCACCAGCAGGCTGCGCTCATCCAGATTCCAAAAGTCCTTCACCGCCAAACCTGGCGTGCGGTCGTACTGGGTGAGCACCCGCAATTTCCAACCGCTGGTGGCGGCAAAATCGTCCAATTCAGCCTCCAGGGCCCCCCGCTGGCCATCGGTGAGAATGCGGGCCAAATCGATCACGGGGGTGGGGTGATCAGGGAGGAGGTCGGGGTTGTCATCCGCCAGTGCCGATGACGTCCAGGCGGGGTTCAAGATCAGAACCCCCGTCAGGAGAATGGTCAACAAGCTTTTTCCGATTCGTCGCCCTATCTCTGCAACTGCCGAACGCACCATGGGGAACGATGCTCCACAAACCTTTCTCAGGCATTCTCCCTGATGTCTGGCTCCGTGCCCCGGTGGCTGCTGGACCGGTTGCAAAGCGCCGGGGGAAGCGTCCCTTTCCGCACCTATATGGAATGGGCGCTCCATGATCCCCACCATGGCTACTACGGCAGTGGCCGGGCTCGCATTGGCACCCAGGGGGATTTCGCCACGTCTCCTTCCCTAGGCGGGGAATTTGCCGCGCTGTTGCTTCGCCAACTGATCGAATGGTTGGAGCAGATCCCAGCGGAGCGCCTGAGCCTGGTGGAGGCTGGGCCGGGGGAGGGACACCTGATCCAGCAGCTGGTGCAGGGCCTCACCAGGGAGCGACCCGATCTGGCGGCGCGCCTGGAGATCGTGCTTGTCGAACCGAACCCAGGGATGGTGGCGATCCAGCGGCGGGTCCTGGGGGAATCAACCCTGCCGGTGCGGTGGACCAGTTGGGCAGACCTGGGACTCGCCCCTGTGAAGGGAGTGGTGGTCGCCCATGAGGTGCTGGATGCCTTGCCCGTGGATCGGGTGCTCTGGGATGGCCAGCAGTGGCGATGGCAACATGTGGCCCTGGAGCACCAGCAGCTGGCTTTGGTGGCTGGCCCCGCCCTGGATCCCAAGGAATGGGCCCGGATCTCCCGGCATCGACCAGCGGAAAGAGACCTGGCTCCGGGCTGGTGCACGGAGGTGCACAGTGGGCTGAGGCCCTGGCTTGAAGCTTGCGCCCATGGGCTGCAGGAAGGGATCTTGCTGGTGGTGGACTACGCCCTGGAGGCCTGGAGGTATAACGCGCCCCTGCGCAGCAATGGCACCCTCATGGCCTACCGGCAGCAGCTCGCCAGCGGAGATGTGTTGCAACAGCCTGGTGAATGGGACCTCACCGCCCATCTGTGTGTGGATGCGGTGCTGGAGGCGGCGGAATCCACGGGTTGGAGCGTGCTGGGACAGCGTCGCCAAGGGGAAGCCCTTCTGGCCCTGGGGTTAGCCCAACGCCTGGCCTCCCTGGGGGAATCTCCCCCCGGGGACTTTTCAGAGGTGTTGCGACGGCGGGAGCAACTCCTGCGCCTGGTGGATCCCATGGCCACCGGGGACTTTCGTTGGCTTGTGTTGGGTCGATCCAGTGGAGCGTTCTCCAGCGCTTCCTTGCGGAGCCTTTGCCTCTCCGATCCACCGCCCCCTGGGCCCCCAACTCCCACCACCCCTCAATGGCTCGGGGCCCCTTGATGGATGCGCAGGGTTTCCAGGATGGTGCCCTCATCCACGTCATCTCGAATCACCACTTGGCCAATGGCGGTGGGCAGCACAAAGCGCACCAACCCCTGGCGCACCTTTTTGTCGCTTTGGAGGGTGAGCAACACGGCCTCTGGATCCAGGGGCGGAAGCTGGAGGGGCAGCCCCGCAGCGGCCACGAGGGCCCGCTGGCGGGCTTCCTCATCCGCATCCCAGAGGGCCATGCGGCGGGCGATGGTGCCGGCCATCAACATCCCTAAGCCCACGGCTTCACCATGGAGATAGGTGGTGTATCCCGTGAGGGTTTCCACCACATGGCCCAGGGTGTGGCCATAGTTGAGCACCGCCCGCAGCCCGCCTTCCCGTTCATCGGCCGCCACCACCTTGGCCTTGGCGGCGGCGGAGCGCTCCAGGATGTCCTGCAACAACGCCGGCCCTACGGCGGCAAGGCTTGCGAGGCCACGGGAGGGATCGTTGACGGCCTGGATCTCAAGGGCCTCGAAGAGCTCCCGATCGCCGATGACGCCGTATTTGATCACCTCGGCCATGCCGGCCCGAAACTCCTTTTCCGGCAGGGTGGAGAGCACCTCGGGATCGATCAACACGGCTTTGGGCTGATGGAAGGCCCCGATCAGATTTTTCCCCCCCGGATGGTTGACACCCGTCTTCCCGCCGATGGCCGCATCCACCATGGCCAGGAGCGTGGTGGGCACCTGCACCACGGCGACGCCCCGGAGCCAGGTGGCTGCAGCAAAGCCCACCATGTCCCCCACCACTCCACCCCCCAGGGCCACCATCAAGGAACTGCGCTCCAGCCGGTGTTGATGGGCGGCGTCATGGATGGTGGCCACGGTGGAGAGGGTTTTCTGCTCCTCTCCCGCTTCGATCACGAGGGTGTGCACCTCCAGGCCTGCCTCCCGCAGGCTGCGTTCCGCCTGGGGGCCATAGTGCCGATGCACCACCGGATTGCTCACCAGCAACACTCGGCTGCCGGGCCGCACCGCGTGGGTGGTCACCCATTGCCCGAGGCGCTGCAGCCCACCAGGGCTAATCACAATGGGATAGGGGTCGTGGGGCAGGGCCACCTGCAGAACCCTCTCCGTGGTGCTGGTGAAGGCTTGGGCTTGGGCACACATGGGGGAACTGCGTAGGCTCTGGCGATGGCCCCATTCTCCGCTGCACACCCGGCCCCGCCCCGCAAGACGGAAGCAGTGTCATCTGGGCCGACCTTCAGACCTGCGGTGCCCTGGCTGTTCATGGCGCCAGGACTGGCCTTGCTGCTGCTGTCGGTGTTGGTGCCTGCGGCCATGGCGCTGCTGCTGAGCTTCACCAGCAGCGGGTTGGATGTGGATGCCCCCCTGGCATTCATCGGACTGGCCAACCTGAAGCGACTGGTGAGCGATCCGATGATGGGCCGGGTGACCCTCACCACCTTTTTTTATTTGCTGGGGGTGGTGCCGCCGATCGTGCTGGGGTCTCTGGGGTTGGCGGTGCTCGTAAATCGGCGCCTGCCTGGGATTGATTGGCTGCGCACGGCCTACTACACACCGGTGTTGGTGTCGCTGGTGGTGGCGGCCATTGCGTTTCGATGGCTCTATGCGGAGAACGGGCTGATCAATGGCTGGCTCGGCACCCTGCTGGGCCCAGCCTTCACCCCCATTGGCTTTCTCACCTCTCCTGCGCTGGCCTTGCCTTCGGTGATGCTGGTGACCCTTTGGAAAGGCTTGGGCTATTACATGGTGATTTTTCTCGCGGGGTTGCAGGGGATTCCGGCGGAGCTCTATGAGGCGGCGGCATTGGATGGCTGTGAGGGCTGGAGTCGGCACCGCCACATCACCCTGCCCCTGCTGATGCCCTACGTGTCTCTCGTGGCGGTGATTTCGGCGCTAGGGGCCACGAAGGTGTTTGAGGAAGTGTTCCTGATGACCCAGGGGGGACCCGCCGATTCCACCCGCACCCTGGTGTATTACGTCTACGACCAGGCCTTTGGAGAACTGGACATCAGCTATGCCTGCACGGTGGGGTTGGCCCTTTTTCTGATCGTGTTGCTGCTCAGCGTGCTGCGCTCCGCCGTGGCTAGGGAACAACCTGTGGCCTGAGCCATGCGATGGTGAAGGTTTGGCGGATCCAAGGCGTGGCAAGCAGCGCTTCCATTGGGATCGTGGGTGGTGGACAACTGGCTTGGATGTTGGCCCGGGAGGCGAAGAAGCTGGGCGTTGAGCTCCATGTGCAAACCCCCGATCCCCTGGATCCAGCGACCCGGGATGCGGCGAGCGTGGTCATTGGCCCCCTCGAAGATGTGGGGGCCACCCGAGTGCTGGCGCAGCGGGCGGGGGCAATCAGTTTTGAAAACGAATGGGTGGCCCTAGGGGAGCTGGAATCTCTGGAGAGGGAGGGCATTCCTTTCCTGCCAGCTCTCTCTTCCCTGGCTCCCCTGATCAACAAGCGCAGCCAGCGCCAGCTGCTCAATCAACTCAACCTGCCCACCCCCCTTTGGGCTCCGATGGAGGCCGCCTATCCACCTCCGCCCCAGAAAGAGAACAGAGACCATCAGGCACACCAGGGGGAGGAGAGTTGGGGTGAGGAGGTGAGCGCCTGGCAGCCCTCGGAGCCGACTTCAGCCGATCCCCCAACACCCCGACTGCCGCCATGGCTCAGCTTTCCTGTGATGGCGAAAGCCGCCAGCGGGGGCTACGACGGCAAGGGCACCGATGTGTTGGCTGATCAAAAGGCCCTGGAGGAGCATCTGGCCCACCACAGGGCGGAGGAGTGGATTTTGGAGGAGTTGGTGGGATTTGAGATGGAGTTGGCCCAGGTGGCCTGCCGCGACCAGCTGGGGCAAGTGCGGTGTTTTCCCTTGGTGCAAACCCATCAGCGGGATCAGGTGTGCGATTGGGTGTTGTATCCAGCTCCGGTGCCCCATGCGGTGGAGGCCTATGCCCGCAATGTGGCCATGTCCTTGGTCACATCGTTGAACTATGTGGGGGTGTTGGGTGTTGAATTTTTCTACGGCCCCCGGGGCTTGATGGTGAACGAGGTGGCGCCGAGGGTGCACAATTCGGGCCATCTCACCCTGGAGGCCTGCCGTACCAACCAGTTTGCCCAGCAGGTGCGAATTGTGGCGGGGTTGCCCATGGGGCTCACCGATCCCCAGGTCACGGGAGCGTTGATGGTGAATCTGCTGGGATATGCCTCGGCGGAAAGCCCAGAAGCACGGGCTGATTATCGGGAGCAGCGGAAGGCCCTGGAGGCGATGGAGGGTGCGACCCTGCACTGGTATGGGAAGGCACCGAGGGTGGGCCGGAAGCTGGGCCATGTCACCCTGGTGCTCAAGGAGGAGGGGCGGGAGCACCGGGCCCAGGAGTGTGGGAGGCGCTTGGCGGAGGTGCGGGCCGTGTGGCCCTGGCCAACCCTTGGAAAGCCCGCTCAAGCCCCTTAAAGTGTTTAGGAACTGCTGTGTTGGTGACTGCCTTTCACAGTTTTCTGATCTGACTCCTTTTTCGACATGGGGAGTCTGCGGCGACGGCAACGTAGGCCGGCCCTGGAGCCGGAAACGAAACCCCGCTCTTGACGCCCCTTCTGGTTCCACCAGGTCGAACACTGGGGCAAGACGGCACAGCGGTTCACCCCTTTCTGTGATCCCCGCGCTGAGCCCGAGCCCATGGCCGGAAAACGAACTCTCAGCGCCACAAACCTTCAAGCCCTCGGCGTGCAAACCCTGGCGGAGCTGCTGATCGAGGTGAGCACCGGCAATGCGGTGATCCAGCGACGGTTGCGGCTGGCCCTGGCCACCGCCAGCGGGGCGGACGATGGGGCCCAAGAGGTGCGCAAACGGTTGGCGGCGATCGCCCGTTCCACCACGTTCATCGACTCCAACAAACGCAAGGCCCTGCTGGCCGACCTGGATGCCCAGCAGCGGGCGATCACGGGACCGATCGCCACAACCGATCCGGCCTTGGCGGTGGAACTGCAGGTGCGCCTGCTGGAACTCGCGGATGGCGTGCTGGATCGTTGCTCCGATTCCACCGGTGCCGTGATCAGCATCTTCCAGCGTGGGGTGGAGGCCCTGGCAACCCTCGCCAAGGCGGCGTCCATCCGCACCGACACCCTGGTGGAGCACGCCGCCGATCTGCTGCAGGAAGATGGCTACGGGCAGTTTGAGGGGTTGGTTCCAGCCCTTGCCCCACTCCTGGGGGATACGGGACTGCATGAACTGGAGGTGGCCCTGCTGGAGCGTGGTGCCGTTGACCGCTTCAGGATGGAGCAACTTGTTCTTGGTCGAGGCGATCTGGATCGCTACCTAGAACTCTTTCAGCCTTCAGAGCTCTCCTGGCCAGACACGGCTGGGGAGGTGGCGGCTCAGCTCCTCAAGGGCGGCCGGGCTGAGGGGGCCCTGGCTGTTCTCGACCAGGCCACCGGGGCGAAAGAGACCATGGGCTCGGAATGGCACTCCACCCGCATCGCCGTGCTGGAGGCCCTGGGCCGCGGCGAGGAGGCCCAGCGGCACCGCTGGCGGGTGTTCCACACCACACTCTCCATCCCGGTGCTTCGGGATTATCTCCAACGCCTTGACGACTTCAGCGATGTGGAGGCTGAGGAGCGGGCAATGGCGGTGGCGGAGCAGCACCCCGACCCCCTGGCGGCCTTGCCTTTCCTTGTGTCTTGGCCGGCCCTGCCGCGGGCCGCCCGCTATGTGATCGCCCATTGCCATGAATGGGATGGGGATGCCTACGAGATCTACGAGCCTGCCGCCGAGCGCCTCAGCGCCGACCATCCCTTGGCCGCGAGTGTGCTGTTGCGGGCCATGGTGTTTTTTGCCCTGTCCACGGGCCGCAGCAAGCGCTACCGCTACGCCATTGAACACCTGCGCCAGTGCGAACGACTCGATGCCCGCATCGATGATTGGCAGGGCTTCGAGAGCCACGCCAGCTTTGAAGGGCGGCTGCGGGAGGCCTTTGGATTGAAGTGGAGCTTTTGGCAGATGCTGGAGCGATGACCTGCTCCTGGACGGGCCGGGCTGGCCGAAGTTTCTGGGTGGCCCTAGCTAAATTGCCGGTTGCTCTTCCTTTTCCATGGCCAACCCCGATGTGAGTGCGGTGCAGGTGCGCACGGCCAGCGGCGATGAGAAGCCCCTTTCCGATTGGGATGGCAAGGTGTTGCTGATCGTGAACGTGGCCAGCCGGTGCGGCTTCACCCGCCAGTACGCCGGGCTGCAGAAGCTGCAGGACTCCTATGGCGACCAGGGCTTCAGCGTGCTTGCTTTCCCCTGCAACGACTTTGGCGCCCAGGAGCCCGGCAGCTTGGAGGAGATCCAGTCGTTCTGCTCCACCACCTACGGGGTGACCTTCCCGATCATGGCCAAGGTGGCCATTTCCGGAGCCCCCTTCGACACCCTGATCACGACCGACCCCGCCGGCCCGGTGGCCTGGAACTTCGAGAAATTCCTCGTGGGCCGCGATGGCCATGTGGTGGGGCGCTTCACCAGCCGGGTGGAACCGGAATCCGCTGAACTGAAGGCCGCCATCGAAACCGCCCTGGCGGCCTGAGGCCAGGGTCAAACGGCCCACGACCACCCCCTGGAGCCATGTAACAAAACTGTTACATGGCTTTTGTTTTGGGTGGAACCCAGGAGGGCACTTCCCCCTGCCCTTATCGCCAAACCCGTTCCCGCTCCAGGAAAGGGGAGCCCAATCCCGTGCTTCACGTTTCTTTACGAGCCTTGCCAAGATGAGCCAGACATTCTCATCTTTCGATGTCCATCGCCATCGGCCTTGAACTCGTCGGCGGGTTTTTTGCCGCCTGCCTGGCCCTCTGGTTCGTTGCCCGTCGCTTCAGTTCCCTCTCAGAAGCCCTGGCCCAGCTGGCCGCCCAGGTGCGTCCCCTTCTGGCCACCTACCTGCTCAAGAGTGGGCCCCTCGGCTCCCTTGGGCTCCTTCTTTTGCGCTTGAGCATTGGCGTGATGATGATTCACCACGGCCAGGAGAAGCTCGCCGACCCACAACATTTCGCCTCCACCTATGTGGCGTCCCTGCACTTGCCCTTCCCCCTGTTCTTTGCCTACGCGGCCGGTTTTTCTGAATTGATCGGCAGTTGGATGCTCATTTTCGGGCTTCTCACCCCCCTCGGTGCCCTGGCCATCACCGGCACCATGGCCGTGGCGGCCTATCAGCACATCTCCACTGCGGGCTTCAACATTTATGTGCTTGAGCTGGTCACCCTGTATCTCGGTGGTGCCATCGCCCTCCTCCTGCTGGGACCGGGCCGCTGGTCTGCCGATCGGGGCCTGCTTTCCGCCCTCAATCGCGTCGGCCGGGCCGATGGCAATGGTTCCGCAGAAGGCTCCACCCTCCTGAGCCCCGTCCCTGTGGCGGTGGATCCCATGTGATGTGGGCCGGGAAGCCATACTGACCTCTACCGCAACGGCATCCGATGAAAGAGATCAGTCTCCTGGAGGTTGTGCTTCGAACCTCGGCCCGCGTTGCGGCCGTATCAGGGGTGATCGCTGTACTGGTGTGGCTCACCTGGGTGATGCTGGATGTGAGCCACATGCAGAAGGGATTCACCCTTCCTTAACAATCCCCATCGGAAAAAACCCAATCTGCCGGTGGGCTGCCACCGGCTCAATTGTATTCACCAGGAATGTCGTTTTTCCTGACGGTGACACGATCAAAGCGCTGACCTGAGGCACGTAGAAGCTCATCTCCGGAGAATTCGTAGCCCAATTTCAGGGCGATTTGCGCCACATCATCCGCGGTTGCAGCAGACAACACCTGTTGTTTCAAAGCCGCATCCTGTTGCATCCGCAGGATGAAAGCCTTGAGCTGCTCCAGAGACATGCGCGGCGGATCAGGTGGATTTATTGTCCCAGGCCCTTGGGTTTGGGCCCCCAGGGCCTGGCCAACGGTTCACCGATGAACACCCCTTGTTCCGGCATGGCCACGCTCCGCCAATAGCTTTCGATCAAGGTGTCCCCCCGACGGTAGTAGCTGAGCAGCAAGCCAGGATCGGGGAATTTGCCACGGTGGTTGCAGGGTTCCACCACGGTGCCGTAGCTGCCGGTGGCCCCGGCCTCGAGCCAGCGCAGGGCGCTCATCTGTCCATTTCCCCCATCCTGGGAGTGGCCCGAGGGGCCCGTCAGCACCCCTCCAAAGGAGGTGAGGTGATCGCCCACCGCACCAGGACGGAACTGGTTGCTGGCCAGATCAGGCACATGGGTGAGGCCTGTCATGTAGAGCATCACATCCTTGGCACCCCGCAGGGCATCCCCCTGGAGGACGCGCACCTGGAACCCAGGGGCAGAGATCCTCAACAGGTCGCCATAGCCCTCAGCACGGCGGTTGCGGGTCTGGTCGGTGGAGCTCAGCAGATAGGCCGTGCCCGGTGGTGCCGTGCCATCGGCAGCGATGCCCCGCTGGATCAGAACCCGTGCGGCCTCAGGCGTGGTGGCCGCCAAGAGTATCGTGGGCCGCAGGCCCAGGGACGACCAGGGTCTGCGCACCTCGCCGTTGGCAAAGTAGGGACTGATGGGGGTGGCCCGGCAGGTGTCGGGACAGATGGACCGCACCTTGCCAAAGGCGAAAGCACTGGTGATCGACAGGCAATCCACCCGCCACGGTGCCGCCCAGGCAAGGGCATAGGCCTGCAGATCCGATGGTGTTTGGCGTTGCACCTGCCGGTAGAGGGGTAAAAATTCCGCCGCCGTGAGACTCGCTTTTCCTGCTGGAAAGCGCACCCGAATCACCTGGCGGGGCTCTAAGTTCCGCGCCTTGATGTAGTGAGCTCCAATGGCTTCACTGAGGGGGTCAGCTTCATTAATCACCAAAGCCAGGTGCTTGGGCCCCAAGGGGGTGTTGCCATCTTCAGGAAAACCAATCCGTGGCATCTGACCTTTGGCCACCAGGATCGCCGCTGCCCCAGTGGAGAGGAACAGCAGGATGGGCCGCCAGGGGAGCAGACGGGGCATGGAAAGAAATGTAGACACCCATCATCGAGGGCTGGCTCGCCGCTGTGATGGCCTGCGCCCGTTGAGCACATCAGCACGATTGCAAGGGATGGCAACCTGGCCCTGTCAACCGTCATCCGCCCATGCAGCCAACCATCACTCCGCTGCTGGGAGGTCTCTCCGCCCTGGTCGGGTTGGTGGTGTCCATCGCGGGCCCAGGAACCGTGGTGGCCTCTGCCGTCAAGCCCAGCGCCTGGAGGGACGAGCCCGCTGTGGCAGCCATTTTTCAGAAGGCTGGTGCCACGGGAACATTTGTGGCGCTGGACGAGTCCACTGGGGTGCTCCATGGCTTCCAGCGCGACCGGGCAGCCCAGCGCTTTACCCCTGCCTCCACCTTCAAAATTCCCAACTCCCTGATCGGTCTTTCCGTTGGTGCGGTGAAGAGCGTGGATGAACTCATTCCTTACACCGGTGATCCGAACCCCTGGATTCGGGATTGGCTCACACCGATGGGTTTGCGCGGCGCCATCCGGGTGTCCAACGTGCCGATCTACCAGGAGCTGGCCCGTCGCATCGGTCTCGCTCGAATGGGGAAGGCCCTGGAGAAGCTGCACTACGGCAACGGGGAGATCGGCACCGATGTCACCACGTTTTGGCTACGGGGCCCTCTGGCCATCAGCGCCGTGGAGCAAACCAGCTTTCTGTCTCGCCTGGCCCACCAGCACTTGCCCTTCCCCCGCCAGGCCCAGCAACAGGTGGCTGAAATCACTCGGGTGGATGGGGGGGCGGGCTGGAGCCTCCATGCCAAGACCGGTTGGCAAAACGGCCCAGGGGCGGGCGTGGGCTGGTGGGTGGGCTGGGTGCGGCAGGGACAGCGCATCACACCCTTTGCCATGAACATGGACATGGCCGGCCCAGCGGATGCGCCCAAGCGGGAGCAACTCGGCCGGGCCAGCCTTCAGGCGTTGGGGATGCTGCCCGAGACATCTGGGGGGCGGAGCTCGAAGCACTAGCTCTCGCCTCAAGGCTCATCCCCTCAGGGATTCAGGAGCTCCTCCGCCCATCCATGGGCCGCCTGCCACCGGCGACGGCGATGGGGATGGCCGTTGAGCTCCAGGAGCTCCACCTGAGCCAAGGCGATCCGCAGCAGCAGAAAGTGCTCGGGCATGGGGGCATCGTCCGGGAGGTGTTGGGGGAAAGGAGCGGTGGGATCGAAGGGTTCGGCGGGGGGCGGCCAGGCCCACAGGGAGCGACCCTCGGGAGTCAGGCGCTGCCAGTGCGGCATCCGCTCACTCCAGGCCCCATCGGTTGGCAGTGTCACCAGTGTTCCCCGCAGCCGAAATTGGGAGCGGGCCCTGGGCAGCAACCAGCAGATCTCCACCGCCGGCTGCCAGGCCAGCTCCGTGGGCTTGGCACTGCGGCCGTCGGTGAGCAGATCCAGGGCAGCCGGCTCCGCCCAGCCCCGGAACACAAGGGTGCGCACCCGGGGGGTGCCATCGGCGGCGACGGTGGCCAATTGCAGCCAGCGGGCCTGGGGGGAACGCCCCTCCCGCTCACGGGCTCCGCGGAGCAATGGGCGCCAGGGGGGAAGGGGAATCGACATCCGCGGGGGGGAGTGCTGCCATTTTGAAGCCCGAATCAGGGGGCTTCAGGGTCAAACTGGTGGACCACAGGCCAGCTCAGCGTTGCGGTGGACCGCCATGAATCTCCATGCCGATCTTCATCAGCGGGTGGTGCTGGACATCCCCTCCCAACCGTGGCTGGCCTCACCCATGCCAGGGGTCGAGCGACGCCTGCTGGATCGGATCGGCGCTGAGGTGGCCCGTGCCACCACCATCGTGCGCTACGCCCCGGGGAGTTGTTTTCAGCCCCATGGCCATGGGGGCGGGGAAGAAATTCTGGTGCTGGAGGGCACATTCAGCGATGAACAGGGCCACCATGGCCCTGGCATGTATTTGCGCAATCCGGTGGGCACCAGCCATGCCCCCTTCAGCGAAGGGGGTTGCACCCTTCTTGTGAAGCTCTGGCAAATGCATCCAAACGACCAACTCCCTGTGGCCATCGACACCCGCACGGCCCCCTGGCTGCAGGGTCTGGTCGAGGGTCTGGAGGTGATGCCTCTCCACGCCTGGGGATCGGAACATGTGGCCCTGGTGCGCTGGGCTCCGGGCACGGTGTTCCATCGCCATGGGCACCCCGGTGGGGAGGAGATTCTGGTGTTGGAGGGGGTGTTTGAAGATGAGGAGGGTGCCTACCCGGAGGGCACCTGGCTCCGCAACCCCCCCGGCAGTGTGCACCGCCCCTGGAGTGGGGCGGGCTGCACCATTTGGGTGAAAACGGGCCATCTCCCCTCAACCATCAGACCGTGAAGCTGAGGGGAGAAGGCACCGCGCCGCAGACCTACCAGCGGGATCTGCCTCCACCACCACCATCGCGGCCGCCATCACGGCCACCACCACCGCCGCTGGGACGGGGTTCCGCTTGGTTGACGCGGATGTTGCGACCCATCCACTCCACATTTTGGAGGTCATCGATCGCCTTGGTTTCTTCACCGGAGCTGGCGAGATCCACAAAGGCGAAACCCCGCTTGCGACCGGTGTCACGGTCAAGGGGGAGAACGCATTTGCGCACTTCGCCGTACTGGGCGAAGAGGGTTTGGAGATCTTCCACTTCGGCGTCGAAGGAAAGATTTCCCACAAAGATGGTCATGAAATAAACAAGTGATGTATCAAACCGATTCGTTGAAAGCCCTGAAGAAAGTTGCTGACCTGGTGGAGAAATCCGGTGGAGCTCACCGCGCTGGGGAGAAACCCGCTTGAAGAGTGTTCGATGAATCTCCTTCACCCTACACGGCTGGTCGCCAACGTCCTTTTAGGCCATTGATGGCTGCAGCGAACCCAACTGGCTTGCACCCCTGAGTTTGCCTCTACGGTGGAACCTGATTGATCGCTTCCTATTCCTTCCCGCACCCCACCCCCCGCACCCAGCCCAACCAGGGCGGCCAGGCCCCGCAGCGGCGGATCCGCCACCCAAAATCCTGCTCCGCCAACCGTCCATCAGGCGACGGAACGAGCCACTGATGCGGAGATGGGGGATGGTGCCAGCGAATTTCACGACCTGGGCCTATCCCAGCCGCTGTTGAGGGCGGTGGAGGAGCGGGGCTATACCCGGCCATCGCCGATTCAACGGCAGTGCATCCCCGCTGTGCTGGAGGGCCGGGATGTGCTGGCTGCCGCCCAGACCGGCACGGGCAAGACCGCTGGCTTCACGTTGCCCGTGCTGGAGCGGCTGCGCCATGGGGCCAAGGCCCGGGGGGGGGTGGTGCGGGCCCTGGTGCTCGCGCCCACCCGGGAACTGGCGGCCCAGGTGGGGGATTCGGTGAAGGCCTATGGCCGCCATTTGGATTTGCGCTCCGACGTGGTGTTCGGGGGCGTCAGTGCCAACCCGCAGGTGGATCGCCTCAGGCGAGGCACCGATGTGCTGGTGGCCACCCCCGGTCGGCTGATGGATCTGCACCAGCAGGGGGCGCTCCGGCTCGACCAGGTGGAGATTTTGGTGCTCGATGAGGCGGACCGGATGTTGGACATGGGCTTCCTGCGAGACATCCGCCGCATCCTTTCCCTCCTGCCCAAACGGCGTCAGACCCTGCTCTTCTCCGCCACGTTTTCGCCGGAGATCCGGTCTTTGGCGACGGGCCTCCTGCACCAACCGTTGCAGCTGCAGGCCAGTCCTGAAAATCAGGCCGCCCCAACGGTGGAGGCGGTGTTCCACCCCTGCGACAAGGCCCGCAAATCGGATCTGCTCAGCCACCTGATCCGCACCAATGGTTGGCAACAGGTGTTGGTGTTCTCCCGCACCAAGCACGGCGCCAACAAGGTGGCGGAGCATCTCTGCCGGGATGGCCTGCAGGCGGCCGCCATCCATGGCAACAAGAGCCAGGGCGCTCGAACCCGGGCCCTGAGCGGATTCAAAAGCGGAGAGGTGCGGGTGTTGGTGGCCACCGACATCGCTGCCCGCGGCATCGATATCCAGCAGCTGCCCCATGTGGTGAATCTCGATCTGCCCAACCAGGCGGAGGACTACGTGCATCGCATCGGCCGCACCGGCAGGGCGGGCTGCAATGGCCATGCCATTTCCCTGGTGGCCGCGGAGGAGCACGAGTTGCTGCGGGCGATTGAACGTTTGCTGGGGGAGAAATTGCCGAAAAGGGAGGTGCCCGGTTTTGAACCCACCGTCCTCTCCGCGCCGCCCCTGGATCTCAGCGGTGGGAGAGGCAGAACACCCCGTAGTTCCAGGCCCCCTCGGCGGCGCTGAAGGCACCGTAACTGTGCTCAAACCATGGAGGCAGCGATCACATCGGAACGGATGCCGATTTTGGCGGCCAGCTGATGGGCGATCTGGCAACCAAGCCACACTCCACCGCGGCGACCCAATTCCGATGGAGAGGTGGGAATGCCGAATTCTCCATCGGGATCCCTACCTTTGATGGTTACACCATCAAACTGCCAATGGACCCCAAGGTAGACCCGGCTCATGGCGTTAGCAGTGATGGCATCCCAGAGGCTGGTGAACGTGATGGGAAGTTTTGATCGGGGGATGTCCGTCCGTGGATCCCGATGACAGCCATTGAATTCATCAGAAAAGAAGCTAAATGACACATCATCTTTTCCCCTGGGATCGAATCTGGAGAGTCCCTTGCTGTGGAGATAGAGGCGGAGCAACTCGAGGGCCGCTGCTCCGAAGGTTGCATGGGCGGAGGGATAGGAGGGAAAGTTCGGCGTCAGATTCAGGCCCTGCCTGTTGGTGTCCACCTGTCCGAGGGGTAACCAGCCGGGCTCTCCAGGCACCAGCGCTCCAAGGCCATGGGGAATCCCCAGGGCTGGTCGCCACATCATGTGCAGATCGGAATACTTGTAGTGCCAGGCCTCGATGCCGGCATCGGCCATGGCCAGCGCCGTTGAGGTGAGGAGGAGCAGCTCTTCCTCCGCGCTGAGGGCCCCCGGGTTGCGGGCTTTGATTGTGTCGAGAACGCTGAGCACCACCTGCATGTAGAGGCGGGGTGGGCTGCCAATCTCCGGAGTGTCGTCATAGCCCCAGCTGATGCCAATCACCTCCTCTTCCAGGCTGCGGCCACGCCGCTCGGCGGCTCCCTTGGACTGCACCTTCAGAAAGTCTGCGGCGAAGTGGGCGTTGGGCTTCACGGAAAGGGGTCCCGTGCGCCCTGGGGGCGGGGCAAATCCGCTGACCCGAGTGGCGACGAGAGGTTTGGCCGTGCCCCATAGGGTGCCAGCGGATGTTTGCTTGGGTTCGTTCGGTGGCGGCCGATGCCTGTAACAGAGATCTGGGGAAGGATCCATGGCGGTGCCGATCTGTCGGTCCCGGATCCCAACGAGATGAACGGCATCACCCACCCTCCGCCCGAAGAGTTCCGAATCCTCCAACGGCGGTGATGGAACGTGGAAGAGGGCAAACCAAAAATCCCAGGCTGCATTCAGGGAAGGTGACTGTTGGGGATAGCGATGGAGCAACAGCTGATGACAGGCCGCCGCGGCAGTGATCTGGGCATCGAGGCGAGCTGGAGCTTTCAGCCCCAGCGAGAGCAATTTGATGCCAGACCCCTTGGCAAGGACATAACCGTCGTGGAGGGCACCAAGGGCCATTCCAAGGGCCCTTGCCGTAAAGAATGAACCCTTCTGATCGCCGCTGCTCAAGCCCGGGGTGTGATCACGGCGAATACATTCGAGGGCAACATCCACCCAATATCGGAATTGCGTGGAGGCTGCAGGCATATCAACGTTGAATCGAAGTTGATGAAAGCAACTTCAATCTCTTTTGTTTCAATTCCTATATTGATCTGGATGCGTCCTTTTGCAGTGATCCAAATCACAGCTTTTTGTGAGATGGATCATTGAGCATCTGGGCATGGTGTTGGAGGTGATCCTCGATGAAAGTGGCCACAAAGAAATAGCTGTGGTCGTAGCCCTCCTGCATCCGCAGCTCCAGGGGCAGATTGCTCGCCTCAGCGGCAGCCTGGAGAGCCGCCGGCATGAGTTGCTCCTCCAGAAAGGGATCCGCTGAGCCCTGATCCACCAACAGCCGGCCGTGCCCACTCCAGGAGGGAGCCATGGTGCTTTGGTTCATCCATGTGGCCGCATCCCATTCCTCCCAACGGGTGGGGTCTTCACCGAGGAGGTGGCCAAAGGCTTTCTTTCCCCAGGGACAGGCACTGGGGTGGCTGATGGGGGAGAAGGCGGAGACGGAGCGATAGCGATCGGGATGACGAAGGGCCGCCACCAAGGCACCATGGCCCCCCATCGAATGGCCGCTGATACCGCGCCGCTGGGGATCGAGGGGGAAGGTTGCCTCCAGCAGATCGGGAAGCTCCTGCACCACATAGGTGTGCATCTGGTAGTGGCGCCTCCAGGGTTCGCTGGTGGCATCCACGTAGAACCCTGCTCCGTGGCCGAAGTCCCAGGCGCCATCTGGATCATCTGGCACGTGGTCGCCCCTGGGGCTGGTGTCCGGCGCCACAAGGGCCAAACCCAAAGCCGCCGCGACCCGTTGCGCACCGGCTTTCTGCATGAAGTTTTCGTCGGTGCAGGTCAATCCCGAAAGCCAGTAGATCACCGGCACCTGTTCCCCCCTCAAGGCTTGTGGAGGTAGATAGATGCTGAAGGTCATCTCACAGGCCAGAACCACCGAACGATGGCGGAACCGTTGTTGCACGCCCTCGAAGCAGCGGCTGTGCGACAGCTGGGTGAGTTCCATGGCTCAGAAGATCACCACGGAGCGAATGCTCTTGCCCTGGTGCATGAGGTCAAAGGCGCGGTTGATCTCCGAGAGGGGCATGGTGTGGGTGATGAACACCTCCAGGGGGATGGCGCCCGCCATGGCTTGGGCCACAAATGCGGGCAGCTCACTGCGACCACGCACCCCCCCAAAAGCGGAACCCCGCCACACCCTTCCGGTGACCAGTTGAAAGGGTCGGGTGCTGATCTCCTGTCCAGCACCGGCTACACCAATGATCGTGCTTTCCCCCCACCCCTTGTGGCAACTCTCGAGGGCGGCCCGCATCACCTCCACATTGCCAATGCACTCAAAGGAGTAATCCACGCCGCCATCGGTGAGATCGATGACCACCTGCTGAATGGCAGCGTCGTGATCGCGAGGGTTGAGGCAATCCGTGGCCCCCAGTTGCTTGGCGATGGCGAATTTTTCAGGGTTCACATCAATGCCAATGATGCGAGCTGCGCCCGCCATCACGGCCCCGATCACCACGGCCAGGCCGATTCCCCCCAGCCCAAACACGGCCACCGTGCTGCCGGGCTCCACCTTGGCGGTGTTGCGCACCGCTCCAATTCCGGTGGTGACACCGCAACCCAAGAGGCACACCTGCTCCAGGGGGGCTTCCGGTTGGATCTTGGCCACGGCGATCTCCGGCAGCACGGTGTATTCCGAAAACGTGGAGGTGCCCATGTAGTGGTGAATGGGCTTCCCCCCATGGGAAAAGCGGCTCGTTCCATCGGGCATCAGGCCCTGGCCTTGCGTGGTGCGGATCGCCTGGCAGAGGTTGGTTTTGCCGGACAGACAGAATTTGCAACACCTGCATTCCGGGGTGTAAAGGGGGATCACGTGATCACCCACCGCCACGGAGGTCACCCCTTCCCCCAGGGCTTCCACCACACCACCGCCCTCATGGCCCAAAACCGTGGGGAAGAGCCCCTCCGGGTCTGCCCCGGACAGGGTGAACGCGTCGGTGTGGCACACCCCCGTGGCCACAATGCGCACGAGCACCTCACCAGGGTTGGGCGGTGCGACGTCAATTTCCATCACCTCCAGCTGCTGCCCCGGTCCCCAGGCAACGGCAGCGCGGGAACGGATCATCAGGGCAAGGGCGGGTCCCGCCTATTCTCCGCCTTGGGGGCCTGGGTGTGCCCTGTTCTGGAGGCTAAGGATCTCCAATCAGGGAGAGGAAGGTCTGCAATCGGGCTCGATTGGGCTCGGAGGGGTCGAGTTGGACCCGGGCGGAAAGCAGAGCTGATCGACGCAGGAGAGCAAGTTCTGCGTTTTGGCGTTGAGCATCCGCAGCCTGGCGTTCTCTTGCCTCAGCAGCTCGGTTTCTTTCTTGATCTGCTCGGTTTCTTTCTCGATTTGCTCTGTTTCGATCTCGAGCTGTTTCATCCGCCATTCGTGTTGCATCTTGCGCTGCTCGTAGTCGGGATCGCGACGCCAGTTCAGCATCGACAAAAACTGTCGCCACCGAGGCAGCGATGAAAGGGATGCCCCATTGCTGGTTGAGCTGGAGGGTCCGTCCGGCGAAGGTGATGTGGTCATAGGAGGAGAACAGGGCGATCAGGCCGAGGGCAAAGGCCACCAAAGGCCTCCGTCAGCCCCAGGCGGTCAAGACCGAGCCGATCCAGACCAGACCTGGCGGTGGGTGTTGAGATGGATTCTGTCGAACCCGGGGGCTGATCGCCTCCACTGGGTGGCTCAGGGGTGGGGGGTGTGGCTGGGGGCACAGGA
>JAYKHG010000053.1:0-3890 GCA_035284825.1 Cyanobacteriota bacterium | reverse complement strand
CGGCCTTGAAGCAGCTGGAGCTCAGCACCAGCCGTGCCGAACAGGCTCTGAATGAAGCCTTGGCGGAGGTTCGCACTGCCTTGAACATCCAACCCTCTTGAACGTTCAACCATGAGCGTGACCGACCACATTCTTTCGGCTCTCACCACGGTGATCCGCATGAATGACAAGGTGGAGGAGATGGCTGGCCTGATGAAGGAACAACAGCGCCGCATTGATGACCTGCATAGCCGGGTGATTCGCGTAGATCGCCTGGCCGGCTTTGGATCGGAGTTTGCGGACCATCCGGCCCCGTGCATCCAGATCCCTCGGGGCAGGCAGGCCCCCGCGAGGGGCGTGGCCGTTTGCTGTGCGCCTGGCGGATTTGAGGGCGTCTGTGGAGACGTAGGCGGCGGGGTTATGTGCGACCTGCTCCCGGTGCAGGTGCAATAGGCTACCCAGGGCGTTGCAACAACAAAAAACTTGCGTCGGGATGGCCAACAAACTCGGTGATCTCTTCTGAGTAGCTGAGCAGTAGCTGGACCATAATGGCGTTACTGGCATTGCCGACGGCCAGACACACCACTTTGGTGGGAAGCCGCAGCTTGTGCTCAAGCCAAAAAATCCTCATCCTTGGTCACCAGCACGTAGCCATGCTCCGCCGCATAGGTCCACAACGTTGCATCTGATGCACCACCAAGGCCCAATGGCCGAACATGGGCAGCCTCCGCAAATCTCTCCAGGAGCAGCGGAAGGAGCCGCTCGGAGAGATTCTCATCCAGCAACAGCTTCACACTCAAGCCGCCGAGCGACTTACCAGAAGCCGCTTCTCCCGCTCCGCCGCAAAGGCCAGGCAGGCCAAGACATCCTCATGGCAGAGCTGGGGGAAGTCCGCCAAGAGCTCCGCTTCACTGCAACCACTAGCCAGGGTGCCAAGCACATCGCCCACGGTCAGCCGCGTGCCACGAACGCACGGCTTGCCGAATCGCACCGCCGGATCAACTGTGATGCGCGCTAAGAATTCCATAACACAACGATAGGGCGAACCCAACCCAACGCCTGGGGTTGTCGTCCTAGTTCGGTTCTTCCCCCGAGCCGGTGGGATGGTCCAGGTTGCTGTCAGGCATCCAGTAGCTGAGGTCGTTTTGCCAATAGAGGCGGCCCGGCAGCCGGCTGCTGCTGAGCTTTGACTGGCCCAGCATCCCGATCATCCGGCTCATGTCGAGGGGGGAGAGGTTGGTGTCGATGTCTTCCCCGGCGATCTTGAGCAGGGCCGGGAGTTGCACCAGGGCCGAGGGGCGCGCCAGTTTGCGGAACACCTCATGGATCACCAGCCGCTGGCGGTCCATGCGGCCGAGATCGCCATTTTCATCGTGGCGGAAGCGCAGGAAACCCTCCAGGTCGCGCCCCTTGAGGGTTTGCTTACCGGGGTAGAGATCGATGAACAGACCCTGGGAGTAATCGCTGTACACCATGCGCTTGGGCACGGTGACCTCCACGCCGCCGAGGGCATCGGCCACCCGCTCCACGGCCCGCAGATTCACCTTCAGGTGTTTCTGCACTGGGGTGCCCACCAGCCGGCCCACCTCGCTGCGGGTGGCGTCGATGCCTGCCATCGCATAGAGGGCGTTCACCTTCTGGGCCCCCAGGTCTGGCGATTCCACGAAGGTGTCCCGCGGCACCTGGGTGATCCGGGTGAGGCCATCGGCCAGCTGCACGGTGAAGATCACATCCGTGTTCCCCGACACCTGATCACTGCCCAAGATCAGAATCGGCTCATTGCTCTGGTGGGGGGGCGTCAGGATGGCGCCCACGGCCTTGGGGCCATGGCTAAGGCCCGCCAGCAGGTGGCCCACGCTGCGGGCTGGGGTCACCAGGGCGTAGCCCAGGGTGGCGCCGGCCACAAAGGCCAGGGCCCGGATCCAGGGGCGGGTCCATGCCGGCCGGGTCGACGCCCCTAGACCGGTGGGAAGCGGCCTCACCTCGGTGAGGTGAGTTCCACCCCTTGCGGAGGGGTCGACCCGGCGCCGTTGGGATCGGTTCCGCTTGGAACGGGAGGATTCGGGCTGTTGATTGAGCGGCGCCTGACTCATGTTCGACCCTTTGGTCGGCAGGGTAAGGGCACAAAGCCCTGGGCACCAGTGGCCCCAGGACGGTTTCTCCAGGCAAGCTGGAGGTTTCCACCTAGCCGTTCGTGCTGTTCCCCTCCACCCTGGCCTTTCAAACAGCGGGTGATGCCAGTCAGGCCCTGCCTTTTGGCTTCACGATCGATGGCCTCCAGCGCTGGACGCTGATCTATCTGGGCCTGTCCTCACTGGTGTTCGTGGTGGTGTGGGTGGTGGGCTATCTGCGCCGCTGAGATCCACGCACCCGCTTTGGGAGTCGCTCAGCCCAGCATGGTGAGCTGCCGCTCGGGCGATTCCTCGCTGATGAAGCCATAGGCCTCGAACACCGTGGGGTCGGGATGGGTGATCTGGGGCCCTTCGGGGGTTTGCTCGAGGCGAAAGCCCTCCTCCGCCATGCGTCGCATCAGGGCTCCGGCCTCCTCAAAACGGGAGGCCATGGCTTCAAGGCTGGCGCAATCGGCCGTCAGGCCCGCTTCCTTCCAGGTGAAGTACGGCATGCTGCCCCCCCGGTGGAGCCATCACTCTAGGAGGGTCGCAGGACCAGCCCAAGGAGCACCAGCGCCAGGCTGGCCCCCCAGAAGCTCACCACCACCCCCTGCTCGCTGAGGCCCCCCAGCTCGAAGTGGTGGTGGAGGGGCGCCATGCGGAAGAGGCGCCGGCCCTTGCCGTCTGAATCCTTGGTGGCCTTGTACACCCACACCTGCAGGATCACGGAGAGGGATTCGGCGAGAAACACCCCGCCCATCACCAGCAGGGGCCAGAGGCTGTTGCTGAGCAGGGCCACCCCCGTCAGGGCAGCCCCCATGGCCAGGGAGCCCGTGTCGCCCATGAACACCCGGGCGGGGTGGCGGTTCTGGCTCAGGAAGCCCAGCCAGCAGCCGGCCATGGCGGCGCAGAAGGCCGCCAGGGAGGGATCGCCGCCGTGGCCCCGGGCCATGAGCTGGAGGGCCAGGCCGGTGAACACCACGGCGCCGCAGCCGGCGGCCAGGCCATCGAGGCCATCGGTGAGGTTGGTGGCGTTGCTCTCGGCCAGAAACACGAAGAGGCCGAGGGGCCAGATCAGGAGCCCCAGGGGGAGCACCCAGCCAAAGGCCAGGCCCACATCGCCCGGAGCCCCGCCCCCGAGCCAGCCCCCCTGCCACACCCAGAGCAGGAAGAGCAGGGCGGCGAGGGCCTGGAGGGCCAGCTTGCCTTTGGGGGTGAGGCCCGTGTTGGTTTGTTTGGTGAGGCTGCGCCAGTCGTCGGTGGCGCCGATGGCCATGTAGGCCAGGGTGACGGCCGCCACCGCCACCAGGCGGGGATCGCCGGGGCTGATCCAGCCCCCCACCAGCACCCCCACGGGCACCACCAGCAGGCCGCCCATGGTGGGGGTGCCGGCCTTCGCGAGGTGGGCCTGGGGCCCGTCTTCCCGGATCACCTGGCCCATCTTCAGGCGGCGCAGGCGGGGCACGCCCCAGGCGGCCATCCCAGCGCTCACCAGGGCCGACACCACCAGGGGCAGGGTGAGGTGGGAATTGGCCAGGCGGGCGTCCGCCAGGAGGCAGGCGCCAACGAGAAGAAGGGCCAGCAGGGAGGCCGGCAGCCGGCCGTCTTCAAGACGCATGGGAGCAGATCAGTCTTCCCAGTCTTCCTCGGCGGGCTCCTCGGCCTGGGTGTAATCCTCTTTCTCGCCCATCAGCGCCGAGAGCTCCTCCTCTTCCACGGTGCTCACATCGGTGCTGGCCGTCTCTTCGTCGGCCACCAGGCGGCCGCTGGCCTCCAGCAGGGTGAGCAGATCGGGTTCCT
>JAYKHG010000052.1:0-15530 GCA_035284825.1 Cyanobacteriota bacterium | reverse complement strand
TATGCCCTCCCGGGGCAGGCCACCTGGAATCCGCTTGGCTCCTGGGCCGCCTCCCTGCCCTCTGCCCTCGGCTCCGTGGCCGTCATGCTCGGCCTTGCCGACACGCTCCTGCGCTGGCCCCAAGGGGCTGGGGACCACCCCGCCGCCGCGGAGAGTTTTCCTGTGCTGCCCATCGAGGGGGCCCTGGCCTTTGCCCTCTCCCCCCTGGTGTTGTTGTGGGGCCGCACGCCGGTGAGTGATGCGCTCTTCTGCGCCCTTGTGGCCCTCACCCTGCTCTGCTTCTGGCGCCGCTATGCCGCCGGCGGCGGACCCTGGTGGCCGGCCTGGGGGTTGCTTGGCCTCGCCGTGCTCACCAAGGGGCCTGTGGCCCTGGTGCTTGCCGGGCTCACGATGGTGCTGTTTGGCTGGCTGCAGGGGGATCTCCAGACCCTGATCCAGCGCCTCCAGCCCGGACGGGGGCTTCTGCTCACGGGCCTGGTGGCAGCTCCCTGGTATGGGCTCGCCTTGGCCACGGAGGGGCGTCCGTTCTGGGATAGCTTTTTTGGTTACCACAACCTGCAGCGCTTCACCACGGTGGTCAATCACCACCTGCAGCCCTGGTGGTTTTTCGGCCCCGTGCTGCTGGTGGCCAGCCTGCCCTTCACCCCCCTGCTGCTCCTGGGCCTGGCCAGGGCACTGGGCCCCTTGGCCTGGAGCCACCGCCCAACCCGTCCCATGCATCCTCCCCACTCCCTGGGGCGGTTCTGCGCCTGTTGGCTCCTGGCCGTGCTGGCCTTCTTCACCGTGGCGTCCACCAAATTGCCCAGCTATTGGTTGCCGGCGGTGCCCGCGGCGGCCGTGCTGATTGCCCTTGGCGCCGGGGCTCCCGCATCCCGGGGGGAGAGCGGTGGCGGGGATCGGGCCGCCCGCTGGGCCTGGTGGGCCACCCTGCTGCTCTGTGCCCTGATCTCCGCGGTGTTTTTTGCCGGTCCCTCCCTGGTGGCCCTGATTCGTGATCCCGAACTCCCCACCTTGCCGGCCGAGCTGATCCGTGCCGGCCGCCTCCCCGTGGCGGGCTTGTGTTGGCTGGCCGCCGCCCTACTCGGTTGGCTGGTGTCGTCCACGTCCTGGCGGGGCCGCTTACTGGCTCTGCAGCTTCCGCTGGTGTTGTTTGTTCCCCTCGCCCTCCTCCCGAGCTGGGGCCTGGGGGATCGGCTCCGGGGCGCTCCGGTGCGCACCCTCGCCGAGGGCATCCAACGCCAGGCCCGCCCTGGGGAACCCCTGGCCATGGTGGGCATCCTCAAGCCCTCCTTGCACTACTACAGCCGTCGGGTGGTGATCTACGAAGGCATCCAGCCCTCGGCCCTGCGCAATCTCAGCGATCGGCTGAGCCATGAGCGGCGCCATGGCCAGGACCCCAGTTCAGCCCAGCGGCAACCCACGGTGTTGGTGGTGATCGATGAACGGACCGCCCAATCCCCCCATTGGCGGGGTTTGGCCCCTGTGGAGCTGGAGCGAGCAGGCCTCTACCGGTTGTGGCGGCTGGACCGCCGCCGGTTGGAGACCAGGGCCCAGGAACTGGCGGCGGCGGGCGTTCCCCTGGAATGGCGCCGTCCCGTCCCCGAGCGCTACTGATTCAGGCGACGGCTGCCGGATGGGGGGTCAGCTGGCCATAGAGCTTTTCAATCGCGTCGATGTTGCTGCTCAGGGTGTAACGCTCCAACACCCGGGCCCTTGCCCTCCTTCCGAGCTCGGCGGTGAGCACCGGTTGATCCCGCAACACCTGCAGCAGGGTGCGCAATTGGGTGGTGACCCCCTGGGTGCTGATCACGATGCCTGCCCCTCCGTCCAGGGCCTCCCCATCGGCCCCGGCATCGGTGGCCACGCAGGCCTTGCCGCAGGCCATGGCCTCCAACAGGGCAAGGGAGAGACCCTCCACCAGGGAGGGCAGGAGAAACACCTCCGCGATCTGAAGCAGGGCCACCCGGCGCAGCAGATCGGCTTCGTAGCCCCACCAGATCACATCCTCGTCATTGTTTTGCAGGGCGCTGCGCAAGGGGCCATCCCCCACGATCAGCAGCACGCAGCCCTTGGGTTGCACCAGGCGCCAGGCCTTCAGCAGGGCTTCCACGTTTTTCTCCGTGGAGAGCCGGCCCATGTAAAGGAACACCCGGCGGCGGCCGAAACGTTGAGCCAGCTCGTTCAGATCACCCCGAACAGCTGGACTTGCCGGAGCCCAGGTGTTGATGTCGACCCCGTTGGGGATCACCGCAAGCCGTTGGTGGGGCACCCCGAGCCGCTCCAGCAGATCGGCCTGCAGCTCGGAAAACACAATCACCCGGTCGTAGCGGGCCAGGGAGGGGGCATACACCTGATAGGTGAGCTGCTGGGTGCCGGCGGTGATGTTGCGCAGATTGGCATCGAAGGCGGGGTGGAACGTGGCCACCAGGGGCACACCCAGTTGCTGGCAGAGCTCGGGAAGCCGAAAGTCCAGGGGGGAGAGGGTGAGGCTGGCATGCACCACATCGGGCCGAAGCCGCTCCAGGGATTCCCGCAGCTCCCGCAGGGCCCCTGGCGATGGAATGGTGTACACCTGCGATTTCACCAAATAGGTGAGAGCCACCTCCGGGTTGTCCATCGCCACCGGAGCCCCGTTGTTGCTGCTGGAGGGGCGTGCCAGGGAAGGGAGCATCTCCTGGCGGCCGAGGGCGGTGGTGGCTGGCGTGTCGAAATGGATGAAACTCACCTGATGGCCCCTTTTGCGCAGGGCATCCGTCGTGGCGAGGCTGTAGGTGACGTTGCCGCAGAAGGGAGATTTCTTACCCAGCCAGGCGATGTGCGTCACCGCATGAACTCAATCTGTCTGAAATTAGCAGTGGCCCCTCAGGAGGGTCTCCAGGGTTGCTCACTGAGGGCCGCGATCAGGGCAATGGCGGCCAATCCCCACAGCACCGGCAGCAGCCCATAGCGGCTCACCACGGTGCCCGCCAGGGCCAGGGGAAGGCTGAGGGCAATGTTGATGAGGTTGTTCTGCAGGCCAAACACCTTGCCCCGCTGCTCTTCCGGGGTGTCCACCTGGATAGTGGTCTGGGCGGGAATCGCCAGCAAGGCGGCCCCCAAACCCAGGAGGATGCACAGCAGCAGCGTAAGGGCCAGGTTGCCCCGCAATTGGCCGAGGAGCACCAGGCTGAAGGCGATGGTGCCAAGCCCCGTGGTGGCCAGGAGTTTGCGACTGAACCGCTCCCCCAGCTGGGCCATGGTGAGGGCCCCGAGGGCCAGGCCGATCCCACTCATCGCCAGCAGGGTGCCAAACCCCGTGGGGCCAAGGGATTGGATGGCCGCGGCCAGGCTGATCGCCAGCACATAGAGCGCAGCCAGCAGGCTGTAGAGCAACACCAGCTGCAACATGGCCGTGCGCACCGTGGCCCGCTCCCGCAACACCGTGAGACCTTCTCCGATTTCCTGCCAGATGGACACCTGTCGCATCTGCCGCGGTGGTTCCTCCAGGCGGATGCCCAGGATCGCCACGGCGGCCAGGGTGTAGCAGAGGGGGAGCAACCAAAATTCCCCGTTGTTCACGCCCAGGGCCCCCAGTCCACTGCGCAAGAGCCGCAGGATCGGATCCCCGAGGGCAAAACCCACAATCGTGGCCGCCATGCTCGTGGCTTGATACACGGAATTGGCGGCCAGCAGCTGGTGGGGTGGCACCAGCAGGGGGATCGAAGCTTGTTCCGCGGGGGCGAAAAACTGGGTGAGGGCCGATTCGGCCAGGGTCATCAGCACCAGAGCCCAGTAGCCCCAACTCAGCCCCAGCCACTGGGGCCCAGGGAGGAGGGCCAGGGGGGCCAGGAGCACCAGCCCGGCCCGCAGGGCATTGGAGCCCACCATGACGGAACGCTTGGGCCAGCGATCCGCCCAGACCCCAGCCACCGTGCCCAACAACACGGCGGGAATGGTGTTGGCCACGTAAATCCCCGTGGCCAAAAGGGTGATCACCTGGGCCCGGCTCTCCAAATTGATGCGAATCGCGGCCGCCGCCTCCGCCAGGGCCGTGCCTCCTCCCAGGTCCTCTGGAACCCAGTACTGGGCGATCAGGAACACCATCAACACGATGTAGAACTTGTCGGCCAGCTGGGAGAAAATCTGTCCGATCCAGAGGCGGCGAAAGTTGGGTCGGGCGAGCACGGCCCCGAGGCCCGTCTCCCTGGGGGGCACGGGAGGACTGTTGGCTGGGGGCTCGGCTAACTGGGGCACGCCCGGATCCTTCATGGGGCTGTGGAAGGCATCCCTTCCACACTGGCTCGGAGCAGTCTGAAGGCTCGGGGGGAGCGCCCAAGGGTTTCATCACACCAGAGCCCGATCAAATTCAGGAGGCGCAGCCACACCGTTTCCGGCCCCATCAGGGCGCCATCCTTGGATCGCGGCAGCCCGGGTCGCATCAAGCGCTGCAGCAGAGCCAACTCCGAGGCATTCAGCACCATGGCGGCTCCAGGCAAGGCCCCTGCGGCTAATCCCTCGCCCGGGAGCAGGCTGCAGCGCCAGGTGCCATGGCCCAGGGGTGGATTGAGGGCAGTGCCCAGGCGGGCGCATTGCTGCAGAGGCAGGGCATAGCCCCCAAGGGCCAGCAGGTGGAGGCTGCCCTGCACGGCCACGGCCAGGGCTTCCACCCGCTCATTGGCTTCCAACACAATGGCTTCCAGGCGTCCGAGATGCACCAGCAGCATGGGCGGCCAGCCCGTGGATGGGGCACCACTGGGCACCATCTGGAGGCAGAGTTCCGCCAGGGCCTGGGCGGCCGCCAGGGTTTCCAGCCGCTGCCCCAGGCCGCTGAAGCTGCGCACCAGGGTGAGCTGCCGCACCCGCAGCAGGTTTTTTCCTCCGGCCTGCAGCCGCAGGTGGGCGAGGGGCTGGGCCGTCGCCAGCTTGCTGCGGGGTTTCCGGGCCCCTGGCACCGCCAGGCGGATGAGCCCGTCCTCTTCTGTGAGCAGCGTCAGCAGCCGATCGCTCTCCCCCAGGGCCGAGCAGCGCAGGGCAACCCCCTCCAGCAGCCGATCACTGGCCATGGGTTAGCGGCCGGCGGCGGTGAGGGCCCGCATCAGGGCCACGCCCCGGCTGGTGCCCAGCCGCTCCGCGCCGGCCTCCACCAGGGCCTGCACCTGCTCCAGGGTGCTGATGCCTCCAGCGGCCTTCACGGCCGCCCGCCCCCGGGCCAACTCCCGCAGCCGACCCACCTGGGCGGGGGTGACCGGCGGGCCAAAGCCGCTGCCCGTCTTCAGGAAGCGGGCCCCCGCGTCGATGCTCACCTCCACCAGCAGCCCCAGGGCCTCCTCCCCCAGCCGAGCCTGTTCCAAGATCACCTTCACCGGAAGCCCCAGTTCCACGATCGGGGCCAGGTCGTTCAGCAGGGTGCGGCTGTCGCCATCGGCGAGGGCTCCGAAATCCGGCACCACATCCAGTTCATCCGCCCCGCTCTCCAGGGCGGCTTCCGCCTCGGCCCGCTTGACGGCGGGCGGGATGGCACCAAAGGGGAACCCAATCACCGCCACCAGTCCCACCTTGTTGCGGGGCCCCAGGCGCTCCCGGGCGGCCCCCACCCAGCGGGAGGCCACACACACGCCGGCAAAGCCGTAGTGGGTGGCCTCGTCGCAGCAACTCCGCAGGGCCTCCAGGCCGTGGTGGGGATCCAGCAGGGCGTGGTCGATGAGGGGGGGCAGGTCGGGCAGCTCCTCCCTCATGCGTCCTTGGCCTGGATCACGCCAAAGCCCCCATGGTTGCGGCGATAGACCACCTGAATCTGTTGACTTTCCGCATCGCGGAACACGTAGAAGTCGTGGTCGATGATCTCCAGCTGGTGCAGGGCTTCCTCCAAGGCCATCGGGGCCATGTTGTAGTACTTCCGCCGCACCCCGCGGTGGGGGATGTTGGGTTCCAGGCCCTCCGTGAGGGGATGGCCCGGTTCGGGAAGGGTGGCGGCACCGGCCTCTTCCGCCGCCGCTGAGCGATGCACCGGCCCCTGGAGGCGTTCTTGAAGGCGATTTTTATGGCGGTTGAGTTGGCGGGCCACCTTGCTGGCCACCATGTCGATGCTGGCGTAAAGGTTTTCACTGCGCTCCTGGGCCCGAATCACCACGCCGTTGGCGAACATGGTCACTTCCGCCGTTTGCTGGGGCACCCTTGGATTCCGGGCGACGGAAAGATGCACATCGGCCTCCTTCACCAGATCTTCAAAATGGTTGATGGCGCGCGAGAGCTTCGTTTCGGTGTACTCGCGAATGGCCGGCGTGATGTCCAGGTTGCGACCGTGAATCAGAAGTTTCATGGCGGTGGCGTGTGTCCGGTTTGGATCGGCCCATGGGAAGGGTTGTTGTCACAGTAGTGAGACTCGGCCATGGCACCCAAGGGCAGCGCAATTCTTTTTGAAGCCAGCGGGCCGGTGCCCTTCCCCCGTGCTTGGGCCTGGCAGCAGGAGCTGCAGCGGCGGTTGCTGAGGAATCCGGCGGGCGCTGACGCCGTGGTGCTGTTGGAGCATGAACCCTGCTACACCCTGGGCCGCGGCGCCAGTGAAGCCCATCTGCGCTTTGATCCCGCCACCCCCCCCTTGCCGCTGTTTCGCATTGACCGCGGCGGGGAGGTGACCCACCATCTCCCGGGCCAGCTGGTGCTCTATCCCGTGCTGCAGCTGCAGCGGCACGGGGCCGACCTGCACACCTTTCTGCGGGCCCTGGAAGGGGTGGTGATCCGCACCCTGGCGGCGCTGGATCTCCCGGGCGAGCGCATCGCGGGGCTCACAGGCGTGTGGCTGGAGGGCGCCAAGGTGGCGGCGATCGGCGTGGGGGCCAAACGCTGGATCAGCCAGCACGGATTGGCCCTCAATGTGTGCTGCGGCCTGGACACCTTTGCCGCCATTGTTCCCTGCGGGTTGGTGGATCGGCCCGTGGGCCGTCTCAGCCACTGGCGCCCTGGCCTCACCGTCGACGCGGTGCGCCCCCTGCTGCTGGAGGCGTTCCGCCAGGAGTTTGGAATTGATCTGCGTCCACCCCACCCCACCGAAGCCCTTGAGGGCCTGTAACCATGGGCGGGCTCTGTTCCGCACCCATGTCCGTTGGCCCTGCTGAGATCCACTGGAAAGGCTCCGAACAGGATGGGGCCGCCCTGGCTCTTCGAGATCCCTGGGCAGGGGTGGAGGGGCTGGACCAACTGTGGCCTGTGGTGGCCCGCCGCCACGGTGATGCGGTGGCCCTGGAAGATAGCCATGCCACCCCCCCCATCCTCCTCAGCTACAGGGAGTTGGGGGAGGCCATCGAGCGGGCGGCCGCGGCTGTTGCGGCCCTGGGCGTGCAACCAGGGGACGTGGTGGCGCTCTTTGCGGAAAACAGCCCCCGCTGGATGGTCATCGACCAGGGGCTGATGCGGGCGGGGGCCGCCGATGCGGTGCGGGGCAGCGGCGCCCCCCCGGAGGAGTTGCGCTACATCCTTGAGGATTGCGGCGCCGTGGGCCTGGTGGTGGAATCGTCCACCCTCTTCCGCAAGCTGGAGCTGGCGCCTGAGCAGCTTCAGCGGCTCCGGTTTGTGGTGGTGCTGGAGGGCTCTCCGGCGGCGCTGCGGGAGGGAATCCGCAGCATGGATTGGGAGGGCCTGCTGGCCCTGGGCGCAACCTCGCCCCCCCCGCCCCATCCCGCGGGGGGCGAGGCCCGGCTGGCCACCTTGCTCTACACCTCCGGCACCACGGGCCAACCAAAGGGCGTGCCCCTCACCCACGGCAACCTGCTGCACCAACTCCGCAACCTCGGCGTGGCCGTGGCCCCCTCCCCCGGCGACCGGGTGCTGAGTGTGCTCCCCATCTGGCATGCCTATGAGCGCACGGCTGAATACTTCCTGCTGTCCTGCGGTTGCCGGCAGACCTATACCAGCCTGCGACACCTGAAGGCCGACCTGCAGAAGGTGAGGCCCCAATACCTGATCAGCGTGCCCCGGCTCTGGGAAGCCCTGCTCTCGGGTTTCGAGGATGCGCTCGCCGCCATGCCGGCCTCCCGGCAGCGCCTGCTGGGCAGCGCCCTAGCCAACAGCCGGGCCTTTCATCGCGCCCGCCGCACGGCCCTCGACCTCACCCTGGAGCCAGAGTCTGCCCCCCGTCGCCTGAAGGCGGCCGGGGAAGCCCTGCTGCGGGCCCCCCTCCATGGCCTGGCCGCCAAGGCCCTCTGGCCCAAGGTGCGCCAACAGCTGGTGGGGGGGGAGTTGAGCACCGCCATCAGCGGCGGAGGGGCCTTGGCGATCCATGTGGATGGCTTTTTTGAGGCCATCGGCATTGAGCTGTTGGTGGGCTACGGCCTCACGGAAACCAGCCCGGTGCTCTCCTGCCGCCGCCCCTGGTGCAACCGGCGGGGCAGCGCGGGCCAGCCCCTGCCGGCGACGGCCCTGAAGATCGTGCATCCCGAAAGCCGCGCCACCCTCCAGATCGGCGAGCCGGGCTTGGTGTTGGCCAAGGGACCCCAGGTGATGGGCGGGTACCACCGCAAACCCGAGGCCACCGCCAAGGTGCTGGATGGGGCGGGCTGGTTTGACACGGGCGACCTGGGCCGGCTCCTGCCCGATGGCTGCCTGGTGCTCACCGGCCGCGCCAAGGACACCATCGTGCTCAGCAGCGGGGAGAACATCGAGCCCGGTCCCCTGGAGGAAGCCTTGGTGGAATGCCCCCTCTTCGAGCAGGTGATGCTCGTGGGGCAGGATCGCAAGCAGCTCGGGGCCCTGCTTGTGCCGAAAGCTGAGCCCTTGATCCAATGGGCCCGGAGCCAGGGCCTGCCGGAGCCGGTTCTCACCCCCCAGGGCAGCGTGGCCAGCCTGGAGCCAGCCCTGGCCAAGGCCCTCAGCCGGGAATGCAACCGGCTGTTGGCTGATCGCCCCGGCTCCCGCCCCGATGAACGCCTGGGTGGGGTTGTGCTGGTGGAGCCCTTCACGATCGAGAACGGCCTGCTCACCCAGACCCTCAAGCAGCGCCGGGATCGAATCGCCGCCAGGGATGCGACGGCGATCGCCTCCCTCTACGGTGAGAGCTGATTCCTCCCTCCGATCTTTCCAGTTGCCATGGCCGAGTCCTTCACAATCAAACGGGCGATCACCATTCGTGCCGTGGTGACGCCGCGGTGGAAGGAGGATGCGGAGCGTGAACTCAGCACCGCCCTGAGCAATTTGGATGGGCAGTTGGCCCAATTGGAGCAGGAGGGGCAACGGGTGATCACGGAAGTGCGCAGCCAGAGCCTCAATCCCCTGGATCCCCGGGTGCAGGAGCAGGTGGCCTCGATTCAGCAGCAGGTGGGCGCCAAGAGGGCCGAATTGGAGGAGCAGAAACGCCAAGTGCTGGAGCAGCAGCAGCAAGTCCGCCAGCTGGACTTTGAACAGGTGGTGGATCAGGGGCAACTGGAGAGTCTGACGGAGGTGCGCCTCGGCGACAACCTGGTGCAGAAAATGCAGGCTTCCGTGCTGGTGAGGGATGGGGTGGTGGAGGCCCTGGAGGGAATTGGCTGAGTCCTGAGCCTTGGCGCACAGTTCTCGTGCGGGGTGCTGCGTAGGATCGCCGTTCCTGCGCGGCAGCACGCCCAGTGGCCACCCACGACATCTTCATGCCCGCCCTCAGTTCCACGATGACCGAGGGCAAGATCGTGCAATGGCTGAAGAAACCGGGCGACCGGGTGGAGCGCGGTGAATCGGTGCTCGTCGTGGAGTCCGACAAGGCGGACATGGACGTGGAGTCGTTCCAGGCGGGCTACCTGGCGGTGGTGTTGGTGGATGCCGGCGGCACCGCCCCCGTGGGCGACACCATTGGCTTGATCGCCGAGAGTGAGGCTGAGATTGCTGACGTGCAGGCCCAAGCCAAGGTCGCCGCCGCTTCCGCCCCTGCCGCTCCTCCCGCGCCGGCGGCGGCTCCCCCCCCACCGCCCGCTCCCGCGGCCCCCGTGGCGCCGGCTCCAGTGCCTGTTCCTGCCCCGCCGGTGCCGGTGGCCCCAGCCCCCGCCGCTGCCGATGGACGGGTGGTGGCTACCCCCCGGGCGAAGAAACTGGCTGCCCAATTGGGTGTTTCCCTCGCGGGTCTGCGGGGCAGTGGCCCCCATGGCCGCATTCAGGCGGAGGATGTGGAGCGGGCCTCGGGCCAGCCCGTCAGCCTGCCCCGGGTGGCGGAGGGTTCGGCCCCAGCCCAGCTGGCTTCCGGCGGCAATGGCAAGGCGGCTCCGGCTGCCGCCCCGGCCGGTGAGGCCTTTGGACGGCCCGGTGAAACCGCCCCCTTCAACACCCTCCAGCAGGCCGTGAACCGCAACATGGTGGCAAGCCTCACGGTGCCCTGCTTCCACGTCGGCTACACCATCACCACCGACAAACTGGATGCGTTCTATAAGCAGGTGAAGGGCAAGGGCGTCACCATGACGGCCCTGTTGGCCAAGGCGGTGGCCGTTGCCGTGGCGCGCCATCCGCAGATGAACGCCGCCTACTCCGACGCCGGCATGGCCTACCCCTCCGCCGTCAATGTGGCGGTGGCCGTGGCCATGGAGGATGGGGGCCTGATCACCCCGGTGTTGGCCCAGGCCGATCGCACCGACCTCTACAGCCTCTCCCGCGGTTGGGCTGATCTGGTGAGCCGGGCCCGCAGCAAGCAGCTCAAGCCCGAGGAATACAGCACGGGCACCATCACCCTCTCCAATTTGGGGATGTTTGGGGTGGATCGCTTTGATGCCATCCTGCCGCCAGGTTCAGGGGCCATCCTGGCGGTGGCCGCCTCCCGACCCGCGGTGATCGCCGGGAAGGATGGCTCCATCCGGGTGGGCCGGCAGATGCAGGTGAATCTCACCTGCGACCATCGGGTGATCTATGGCGCCCATGCGGCAGCGTTCCTGCAGGAGCTGGCCCAGATCATCGAAACCAACCCCGAAAGCCTGGCCCTCTGACGCCCCCGTGACCCCAGCGGAGGACCGGCTGCTCTCCAGCTACGACTTCCACCTGCCCCGGGAGTTGATCGCCCAGCAGCCGGTCGAACCTCGCCACAGCGCCCGGCTTTTGATCGTCGAGCCCGGCGAAGGGGCCCGCCATCGCCAGGTTTGGGACTGGATCGAGGAACTGCGGCCTGGGGATCTGGTGGTGGTCAATGACACCAGGGTGCTCCAGGCCCGGTTGATGGCCCGTCGACCAAGCGGGGGCCTGGTGGAGGTGCTGGTGCTGGAGCCCTGGACCCTCAGCCCGCCGGCCCCCCACCAGGAGGAGGGCTGCGACTGGCTCTGCCTGCTCAAGCCCGCCAAGCGGGTGAAGATCGGGGAGGTGCTGGAGCTGCAGGCAGGCCCGGGCGATCCCCCCGTGCGGCTCCAGGTGGTGGCCATGGATCCCGTCTCCGGGGGGCGGGTGGTGCGTTTCCCCCCAGGCCTGGCGGAGCCCAGCGCCATGGAGCCCTTTCTGCGCCGCTACGGGGCCATCCCCCTGCCGCCCTACATCCATGCCGCGGGAGGGGTGGAGAACGATCGTTACCAAACCCGCTATGCCGCTAAACCTGGGGCGGTGGCCGCTCCCACCGCCGGCCTGCACCTCAGCGATGCCCTCTTGCAGCGCCTCCAGGAGCGGGGCGTGGAGCGGGCGACGGTGACCCTCCACGTGGGCCTGGGTACCTTTCGTCCCCTGGAGCAGGAACACCTGGAGGATCTCCAGTTGCACAGCGAGTGGGTGGAGGTGACCGGGGAGCTGGTGGCGGCGGTGGAGGCGGCCCGCCTGCGGGGTGGGCGCGTGATGGCGGTGGGAACCACCTCCGTGCGCAGTCTGGAGGGGGTGGCGGCCCTCCATGGCGGGCGCCTTCAGCCCCATGCGGGGGCGGTGAATCTCGTGATCCAGCCTGGGTTTCGCTTCCAGGTGGTGCAGGGACTGCTCACGAATTTCCACCTGCCCAAGAGTTCGTTGTTGCTGCTGGTGAGCGCCCTGATCGGGCGCCAGCGCCTGCTGTCCCTCTATGGGGAGGCGATTCGTCGGCGGTATCGGTTCTTTTCCTTCGGTGATGCCATGTGGATTCCGCCTGAAGCGATGGTTGAGGCCGCGAGAAAAGGCCCTACGCTCAGCCCCTGAACAAGACATGCTGCAGCGCAGTCGATGACCGTCTCCACCAAACCCCTCTCCCTCAAGAATGATGGGTATGTCGTTTTGCGTGAGGTGATCCCCGGTGGCCTGATCGATGCCCTGCTCGCCCGCCTGGAGGAGGTGAAGCACTCGCGCCGGTTCCGCTTTCGCGCCCAGGGCACCAATTCCTTTGAAGGCCCCAATTTGGATGAGTTGGGCAACCTGCGCAATTCCATCCAAAACCCCCATTTGCTCGGGGCCGTTCCCGGATTTCGCCAGGCGGTGGAAGCCATCGTGTTCTCCAGACCCATCCATCAGGCCCTGTGTGCCCAACTGGGTGAAGGCACCTTTGTGAACTGGCAGACCATGCTCTTTGATCGCAGCGTGGGCACCAAGGTGCATCAAGACAGCTGGTATCTCGACACGGTGCCCCAGGGTGGGGTGGTGGGCGTCTGGATCGCCCTGGAAACCATCACCCGGGATTGTGGGCCCTTCAAGGTGTACGACCACACCCAGGCCCATCGGGTGGAGCCCGCGGCCTACAACTTCGATGCCCTGGAGGAGGACGCCGGCTTCCGACGGGACTACCCGGAGGCCCGCTGCCAACGGCTGCTCCTGAACAAGGGGGATGTGATCCTGTGGAACTCCTTCCTGTTCCATGGGGCCGATCTGCCGAGCTCCCAGCAGCGCACGCGCAAATCCCTCACGGCCCACTTCTACCGCCATGGCTCCGCCGTGCAGGATCAACCGATCCAGAGGTCCTTCTCCATCTACGACCACGCCCATCTGAAGCCCACGGCGGTTCCTGGTCTGCTGAAGGCCGCCACCATCCATCCCCTGCTCTACAGCGCCCTCTCCATTGGCTTGGCGGCACTGAAGGCCAGGGATCTCACGGGCAAGGGCAGCGATCTGGCTGAGATCCGCTCCTTGAGCTAGCTGCGGGTGTTAGCTAGCTGCGGGTGATCACCCGCCCCAACATTTCCCGCAGGGCCCGGCTGCTGTCTTCCAAACCTTCCGCGCTGGGAAACCAGTAGCGGAAATCCTGCGCCACCGGTCCTGCCCAGTCGCCCCGCGCTTGGAAATCCACCGGATAGGGCACCACCACCAGCCCCTGGCGTTCAAACAGGGCCTTGGCCCGGGCCATATGAAAGGCCGACGTGACCAGCAACACCCGGCTTCCCCTGGGCAATCGGGCCGCCACGGCCCGGGCTTCCTCGGCGGTGTTGCGCACAAAGGGGGTCACCCCCAGGGAACGGCTGGGCAGCCCAAGGGCCACGGCCTGCTGGAGATGCACCTCCCCTTCCGTGGGGAGGCCGGGTCGCAAAGCAATGGCGCCGCCGGTGAAGAGCAGCAGGGGGGCCTTACCAGCACGGAAGAGCTCCACACCCCCAAAGAAGCGATCCGCATCCACCCACTCCGTGCGGCGGAGGGGGCCCGGTGCGGGATGGCGCCCGCCACCCAACACCACGATGGCCCCAGCGCTGGGCATGGCCTGGGGGCGGAGGGGCTGCCAAGGTCGTTCCACAACACGCCAGAGCCCCTGGGCCGTCAGGGGGGTGGCAAGAATCCAGAGCAGGGCGAAGGCGGCTTTCACTGGGGCCCAGCGCCGCCGCGCCATGCCCCACCCCAGGAACAGCAGAGCCAGCCCCAGGGGGAGCACCAGCAGGGGGAGCAGCTTGCTGAGCACAAACATCAGATGGCTCGCCAACGCCCCAGGAGGGAGGAACTCAGGCCGCAGCCAGGTTGGCGGCCACGAAGTCCCAATTCACCAGCTTGTCGAGGAAGGTGGTGATGTAGTCGGGCCGGCGGTTCTGGTAGTCGAGGTAGTAGGCGTGCTCCCACACATCCATGGTGAGCAGAGCCTTCTGCCCATGGGCCAGGGGGAGGTCGGCGTTGCCGGTCTTGGTGATTTTCAGGGTGCCGTTGTCGAGCACCAGCCAGGCCCAGCCGCTGCCGAACTGAGTGGCGCCGGCGGTTTTGAACTGGTCCTTGAAGGCATCGAAGCTGCCGAAATCCGCGTCGATCTTGGCGGCCAGATCACCACTTGGGGCCCCACCACCGCCGGGTTTGATGCCCTGCCAATAGAACGTGTGGTTCCACACCTGGGCGGCGTTGTTGAACACCCCAGCTTTGCCGGCGTCTCCCGCCACGGCCAGGATGGTGTCTTCGAGGGATTGACCCTCGAGGTCGGTGCCAGCCACCAGGTTGTTCAGGTTGGTGACGTAGGCCGCGTGGTGCTTGCCGTGGTGAAACTCCAGGGTGGAGCGGGAGATGTGGGGCTCGAGCGCATCGAGGACGTAGGGCAGGGCGGGCAGCTGGTGCGCCATGGAAAGGGAACGTGCAGGTGGGGCCGGACAGACCGTTCGGCCGGGGCATCCTAACGATCGATTCCCGCTCCGCCCGCCCGAGCTTCAGTTGCCCACCTTCAGCAGTTCCACCTCAAAAAGGAGCGTGGCATCGGGGGGGATCACCCCGCCGGCCCCCCGGGACCCATAGGCCAAATCGGAGGGGATCACCAACTGGCGCTTGCCGCCCACCCGCATGCCGGCCACGCCTTCATCCCAGCCCTTGATCACCCGGCCAGCGCCGAGGGGAAAACTGAAGGGGCCCCGGCCATAGCTGCTGTCGAATTCCTTGCCGTTCACCAGGGTGCCCCGGTAGTTGACGCTTACCGTTTGACCTGCTTTGGCCTCCTCCCCCTGGCCCACCACCAGATCGGTGATCTGGAGGCCACTGGCCGTGGTGCGCGGCTTGGGAGCACTCATTTCGCCCCCAAGGGCATTGGCCTGGGCAAGGGTGGGTTCATCCATGGGAGCCATCGCGAAGAGGGAGGGGTTGGCGTCGTCGGGATCCAGTTCCAACGGGGACCGAACCACGGCAGGGGCCACGGAGGACGGGTTGGATCCTTGGAGGGATTGATCCAGGCTGACCCTGGCCGCGGCGGCCAGGGTGGTGGATTCCGGGGGGGCCGCTTCCACTAGGGATGGACTCACCAGTTGGCTGATGATCGCCACCGTGAGACACGCGAGGCAAACGCCGACGCTGATCAAGATGTCGCGCATAAACGGGCCCGCAGTGCCAGACAAATCCCCTGGATTCTGCCAGGGCTGGGCTCAGCTCAACCCGTCGGTCCAGTCGCCCCTGTTTTGGGCCTGGCGCAACTGGCTTTCCAGGCGGTCGATGCGTCCCCGAAGTTCATCCACCTCCCGTTGGCGGGCCAGACCCAGGTCTTGCAACAGCTGGTCCCGGTTGCGCTCCAGTTGGCGCTCGGCCTGCTGTTCCACCTCTGGCGTCTCGCCGCGCACGGCCTTGAGCACGTCGTCCACAAGGGCAGAGGCATGGGTGGGATCCAACCTTCCGCTCTGCACCCACTCCTGGGTGACATAGCGGAGGCGGTCGGCCACGAGGGTGGTGGTGCCGAGGCCCCGCAGGAGGAGCATCTGTAACAGGTTGCCCTGGTCCATGGTGGG
>JAYKHG010000051.1:0-10029 GCA_035284825.1 Cyanobacteriota bacterium | reverse complement strand
CCCCTAGAAACGATCGGTGTGGTGATGCACCGCGCGCCACTCCCCATCCTCCTTGCGCCAGATCGTGGTGGACCGGATATCCGTGCTGATCGCCTGTCCAGCCTGGGTCATGCCACGGGTTCGCTCCATGCACACCATGTAGCCCATTTCAGCGGTTTCAACAAAACGGCGCTCGTCCGCCACCAAGGTGCCCTGGAAGCCTATGGCGGATTCCTTGGCAAACTCCTCCATCACGGCTGCCCGCCCGGTGCAGGTGGCACCGAGGGGGCCGAGATGGCTGATGTCATCGGCCTCAGACCAAATGGAGGCATAGGCCTGGGCATCACCCGCCAGCAGACGATTGCCCGCGGCGTAAAACGCATCAGCCGCTTCTTGGAGAGTGGAGGCCATGGGCGGTGACCAGGAAAAAAGGGGGGAATTCTGAGAATTGGGAGGAGGTGGAGAATGTTGCTCAAGCCTCGCTGGGGTGGGCGATCACCCGGTCGATCAGGCCGTACTCCACGGCCTCCGCCGCGCTGAGGAAGTAGTCGCGGTCGGTGTCTTTGGTGATTTTCTCCAGGGGCTGGCCGGTCATGTCCGCCATGGATTGGTTGAGCATGTCCTTGATGCGCAGGATTTCCCTGGCTTCAATTTCAATGTCGCTGGCCTGGCGCTGGCTGGTGCCCCCCAGGGGCTGGTGAATCATGATGCGGCTGTGGGGCAGGGCCAATCGCTTGCCTTTGGTGCCCGCCGCCAGGAGGAAAGCCCCCATGCTGGCCGCCAGGCCCACACAGATGGTGACCACATCCGACTTGACATATTGCATCGTGTCGAAAATCGCCAGGCCGGCCGTGACGGAGCCGCCAGGAGAGTTGATGTAGAGATAGATCGGCTTGGAATTGTCGTCCGAATCCAAATAGAGCATCTGGGCCACCAGGCTGTTGGCCACCGCATCACTCACCTCCTGGCCCAGGAACAAAATGCGCTCCACCCCCAACCGGGTGTAGATGTCCACCCAGCGCTCATATTGGCTGCCGGGGAGACGGTAAGGAACGCTGGGAGTGCCGATGGGCATGGATCTGAGGAAGGGGGGTGGAAATCAGGTGGAGGGGTGAGAAAGGAGGGCAGCTGCCCAGGCCTAACCGATGCCGGCGGCCACGGCCTCGGGAACGGGCAACTGCTTGCGACTGCTGAGCACCCGATCAATCAGGCCATACTCCATGGCTTGATCAGCCGTGAGGTAGGTCATGCGATCGGAATCCTGGCTGAGCTGCTCCACGGTTTTGCCTGTGTTTTGGGCAAGGATTTCCAACATGGTGTGCTTGTTGTGCAGCACCTCCTTGGCCCGAATTTGGATGTCGCTGGCTTGCCCCCTAGCCCCTGAACGGGGCTGGTGGAGCACAATCGAAGCGTGGGGGAGAGCGGCCCTCTGCCCCTTGGTGCCAGCGCTGAGGATCATGGCTGCCGTGCCCATGGCCTGGCCAATGCAGATCGTGTGCACCGGGGGCTTCACGTAGCGCAGGGTGTCGCAGATCGCAAAGGCCTCCGTTTCAAAGCCGATGGCATCGCCGGAATACCAACTGGTGCCGGTGGAATTGATATAGAAATAAATGGGTTTATCGGGATTATCGAATTCCAGATAGAGCAATTGGGCAATGATCAGCTCTGTCACGTCGATGCCAAGCTGACGTTTTGTGTCGTCGGAAGAGAAAAGGGGCAAACCCAGATAGACGATCCGTTCCTTCAGCAGCAGGGACGGCAAATCGGGTGGGGGCGTGCGCAGCACCGCGGAATCACCGTAGTAGGGGGCTGACACCGACATCCGCAAACTCACGCAGCACTGCAGCACCCTAGCCGGGGCCCGTTGGGGGTTGCTCACCGGAGGCGACGGGTTTTCCACCCCCCTTCACCCCCACCCCCTCCGCCGCATCCCGGAGCTTCTCCCCAGTCCGCTCGGCAGGCTCCCGGGGGCGATCCTTCTCCTGGCGGGCAAACACCATGCGGCCGGTGGGGGTCTGCAGGGCGCCGGTCACGGTCACCATGAGGCGCTCACCGATGCGTTTCCTCGCCTCCTCCACCACCACCATGGTGCCGTCTTCGAGGTAGCCCACCCCCTGATCGGCTTCCTTGCCCTCCCGCACGATCTTCAGCTGGAGGGAGTCGCCCGGCTGCACCTCGGGTCGCAGGGCAATCACCAATTCGCTGAGATTCACCACTTTCTGGTCCTGCAGGGCCGCCACCTGGGCCAGGTTGTAGTCGGCCGTGAGCAGGGTGCCGCCAGTGTCAGCCGTGAGTTTGAGCAGTTTCTCATCCGCGCCCTTGCCCTCGTAGCGCGTGCTGTTGATCACCATCCGACGGCCATAGGTGTCCCTCAAACCTCCCAGCAACTTCAATCCACGCCTGCCCTTACCCCGCTTCTCCGCATTGCTGGAATCCGCCAGGGCCTGCAGTTCATCAATCACGGCCTGGGCCACGATCACCTGCCCCTCCAGCAGCCCAGAGCCGAGCAGCCCCTCGATGCGCCCATCGATGATCACGCTGGTGTCCAGGATCTTGGCTGAGGCGGGCTGGAGCACCCCCTCGGCCACCAACAGCGCCTCGGTGCTGGTGGGGTTGAACAGACGCAGCAGAGTGCGCCCGTGCACCTCCGCCAAGTTGTAGCCGAGCACCCCGAAAAACACATTGCTGAGCACCGCCGCCAGGGGCTTCACCAGAATCACCTCCCACGGCAGGGGCAGCAGCAGACTTGGAGCCAGGAGCAGGTTGGCCACCAGCAGCCCCAGGATCAGGCCCACGGCCCGGCTGATGAGCAGATCCGTGGGCATGCTGCGCACCTGCTGCATCAGACGCCGGCGCAGCTGTTGAAAGAAAAACCCCGCCAGCAAGCCGAAGAAAGCTCCAAAGCCCCCCAGGACGGAGCGCAAACCCTCCACATTGGTGACCTGCACCAGCAGGTTCTCCGGCAGCAGATCCACCCCGAGCCAACCGGTGGCGGCTCCAGAGAGAAGGAACAAGAGCAGGATGAGGACGTTCACCATGGCGACTGTGCGCGGCCGCCCATTGCATCAGCCCCGAAGCATGCCTGATCTTTGTCGATTTGCCAGGAAGGGGTAACCGCTCGTGACGCTTCCACCACCCCGCGCCGCCTATCTGCACATCCCTTTCTGTTTCAGGCGTTGTTTCTATTGCGATTTCCCCATTGTTCCCCTGGGCGATCGGGCCGATGGAAGCCGAAACCCAAGCATTGCCAGCTATCTGGAGACGCTCTGCCGTGAAATCGCCACCAGTGCCGAAGGCCCTCCCCTCTCCACGGTGTATCTCGGCGGGGGCACCCCCTCCCTGCTCACGCCCCCCCAGGTGGCTGGGCTGCTGGAGGCCCTCCAGCGGCGCTATGGCCTGGCCCCAGGGGCGGAGATCACCCTTGAGATGGACCCTGCCACCTTTGATGAAGATCGCCTGCGGGCGGTGCTGACCGCGGGCATCAATCGGGTGAGCCTGGGGGGGCAGAGCTTTGACGATGCCGTGCTGCAGGGATTGGGGCGCCACCATCGCCGGGCCCACCTGTTGGACGCGGCGGCATGGCTCCAGCGGGCCCAGCGGGAGGGCCTCCTCCACAGTTGGAGCTTGGATCTGATCCAGGGCCTGCCCTCCCTGCCGGGGGGGCCAACCGTGCGCGCCCCGCGGGAGGCCACCTCCCATTGGCGTCACCAACTTGATCAGGCCCTGGAGCTGGCCCCACCTCACCTGTCGGTCTACGACTTGGGCATCGAACCGGGAACCGTGTTTGCAAGACGGCTGCGGCAGGGCCAGCTCGAGCTGCCGGAGGACGACCTGGCCGCCGATCTCATGGAGCTCACGGGCGAGAGTTTGCGCGGAGCGGGCTATGGCCGCTACGAGATCTCCAACTATGCGCTGCCTGGCCACACGAGCCGCCACAACCGGGTCTACTGGAGTGGTGCCCCTTGGTGGGGCTTTGGCATGGGCGCAACGGAGGCCCCCTTTGGCCGCCGGGTGTCCAAGCCCCGCACCCGGGAGGGCTATGGGCGGTGGTTGGAGGAACGGATCCCTTTCGCCAGGGAGCCCTCCAGCCCCTTCCCCCTCGACGAACGGGTGATTGTGGGGTTGCGGCGGCGGGAGGGAGTCAACATGGTGGCCCTGCTGGCGGAACAGGGCTGGGGAACTGCACAGCTCACCGCCCTCCGGACCCACCTGGCCCCCTGGCTGGAGAGCGGACGGCTGTGCATCGAAGGGCCCCGCTGGCGGCTCTCCGATCCGGAGGGCCTGGCCGTCAGCAACTCGGTGCTGCGGGACTTTCTGGGGTGGTGGATGGAGATGGAGCAACGCTCCGCGCCCGATGGCCCTGCTGACGGATCCATCCCCGTAGGGCCTCCACGGCCAACCCCCGACCATCCAGCAAGGGAGGGGAAAACGGAGGTTGACGATCCGTGAACCCCAGCAGATCGGCCGTCACCCGCACCTGCCCATCACACCGATCACCTGCCCCGATGCCGATCACAGGAATGGTGAGCCGCTGACAGAGCTCCATGGCCAGGGTGTCGGGGATGTGTTCCACCACCAGGGCAAAACAACCCCTGGCCTCCAGGGCCAAGGCCTGCTGTTGGAGCCGCTCCTGGGAGAGGGGATCGGTGGCCTGGCGCCGTAGGCCGAGGCGATGGACGGACTGGGGCAGGAGGCCCAGATGGCCCATCACCGGAATCCCCATCCGCACCATGCGATCCGCGGCCTCCAGGATTTCCGGCTCAGCTCCCTCCATCTTCACCGCGGAGGCAGGGCTCTCCTTCAACACCCGCCCCGCCGCCGCCACCGCATCATCGAGGCCACATTGATAACTGAGGAATGGAAGATCACAAATCAGCAGGGGCGCCTCCCCCCCCACACGCCGCAGACCCCTGCCCACCGCCCGGCAATGGTGGAGCATCTCCTCAAGGGTGACCGGCAGGGTGGTGGCATGGCCCAGGGCCGTCATGGCCAAGGAATCACCCACCAGGACGGCATCCGCCCCCGCCTCGCTCACCATCGCCGCGGAGAGGGCATCCCAGGCCGTGAGGATGGTGATCGGCAGTCCGGCTTGTTTACGAAGGAGGAGGTCGCCGGGGCGTTGGGGCAAGGGGGAACGGAAATGTTCCACCAAGCCTATGGGGGCGAAGGGTAAGATTTGCTTGGCCCGGATCTACGCGGCCGAGACGCCCAAACCTGGTCAGGACCGGAAGGTAGCAGCCATACGGGATGCTCTTGGCAGGCGTGGTCTCCGGGTCACCCCTCACCCTCCAAGCGAGCTTGTCTGTTCACCAGGAACGGGGGAATTTTTGCACCGCGCTCTGGAGCGGTCGACTCCTCCAGTGACGCGTTGAAGACGGAGGTCGCACGCTCAGGCCGATAGGCGCCACCACTTTCAAAGCCCGTGGCAATCACAGTCACGTGGATTTCGCCCTCCAGTTGCTCATCCACCACGGCTCCAACAATGATGTAGGCTTCCGGGTCCACCACGTCGTAAATCACCTCTGAGGCGGTGGTCATGTCCTCCAAGGTCATGTCCTTGCCACCGGAGATGTTGATGATGCATCCCTTGGCACCATCGATTCGGGCTGACTCCAGCAGGGGACTACTCATGGCTGCCTGGGCAGCTTCGCTGGCGCGGGAGCGGCCGGAACCCACCCCGATCCCCAGGAGGGCCGTGCCCGCATCGGCCATCACCGATCGCACGTCAGCAAAGTCGACGTTCACCAGACCTGCTCTGGTGATGATGTCCGTGATGCCCTTCACCGCCATCCGGAGCACATCATCTGCGGCTCGGAAAGCCTCCTGGAGCGGGGCTCCGGCGATTGCATCCCGAAGGCGGTCGTTAGGGATCACGATCAACGTGTCCACATGCTCCGCCAGCTGGGCGATGCCCTGTTCCGCCTGACGGAGACGCTTCCGACCTTCAAACCCGAAGGGTTTGGTGACAATCCCCACGGTGAGGGCACCACAATCTTTGGCCACCTCCGCGAGGATGGGGGCAGCCCCAGTGCCCGTGCCACCTCCCATTCCCGCTGCGATGAACACCATGTCGGCCCCTTCCACCGACCGTTGCAATTCGGCGCGGGATTCTTCAGCCGCTTTCTGACCAATGAGGGGATTGCCTCCAGCCCCCAGTCCACTGGTGAGGGCCTGACCCAATTGGATCCGCTGGGGAGCGGCGGATTGGAGCAGGGCTTGGGCATCCGTGTTCAACACCCAGAAACCGATCCCCTGCATCTCGGACGCAATCATGCGATTCACCGCATTGCTGCCACCTCCACCCACGCCAATCACTTCGATGCGAGCTGTTTGGCTTGGAATAATTCCGTTAGGAGAGGGTGTGCTCTGGCTCATCTGGAAGGACGATTGCGGGAACGATGACGGTGGGCGGTGCTCGCGAAGCAAAGACCCACTTGAGGAGGCCATCATCGCTGGTGGCGATGGCGGGGAAGCGACCTCTGAAGGAGTGGAGCCTTTGCTGGGTGGTTGCATTATGTCTTTAGAAGAGGTAACCGTCAGTTACCGGCTTTGTACCCTCACCCGAAACGGCCCTGGACGCAACACCTTGTGTGGAATGGCTGGCAGAGCTCCAGGGCTAGGGTCTCCCGGGTGTTGGCAGGCGGCTGGAGCGAGGATTGGAAGGCTTGGGCGGCATGCTTGAGGTTGGAGCTTGAAGATTAAGCTCCGGCTGTTCCGGATCCGTGAGATCGATGCTCAGGGGGCGTTTCCCCGCCAGTCGAGCGGGGAGCGTGTGGTTGAGGTGAACCAACACCTGCAAACGCCGCTCCAGCTTGGAATCCACAGGCCCCAGACGAAGGGGCCCTAGTTCTCGGGTTGTGATCCACAGGGCCCCATCGGGTTCGAAGCGGATTTCCTTTAACCCGGGGCCGATTTTGTCCCTGACTTCCAGCACCTGGGCCAGCGCTGGCAGGTGGCGTTCATTCCAACCCACCACCTGAATGGAAGCCTTGCCCCCCAGCCGCGTGCGGGTTCGGGGATCCGCGTGGATCCACTGTCCGGTGCGATCGACAAAGCCACTTTCCACTCCATGGGTGGTGCGGCGTTGGGCACGGGCGACCGCCTCCCGATCCACCAGCTCCACCCGCAATCGGGGGGGCATCATCAGTCGCGTGACCTTCACCTGTTCCACGGGAAGGGCATTGGCGAGATTGCTTCTGAGCAGCCTGGGCTGAAGCGTGAGCAGGGGCAGGGGGAACCGCAACGCAGCGGCTTCAATCACCTGCTCTCGGCTCACAAGGCGGCTGCCACTCACTTCCACCTGGCTGGGTTCCTGGATCGTCCACCCCTCCCGCAACACAACAAAGCCAAGGCCAGTCGCCAGGGCTCCGTACACCAGAACCCGCCAGCCATCCCTCAACCTTTCCATGCGCCTCTGACGCCGCAGCTGACGACGGCGCTCCATGCCAGGGAGGGTGGATTCAGCTGGGGGGGAAGAAAGGCGCCGCTTCACAGTTCACAGCGGGAGCGTGCCATCAGTTCATCCATCCACCGCCGGGCCCGCTCCGCCTCACTGAAGGGCAGATCCTTTTGCTGGCCTCCACCCACCAGCCGCAGCCGGCAAGCTCCCTGGCTTTCTTCGGTGAGGGGAGCGTCACCGGAGCGCAGGGACATCAGCTCCGTGAGTTCCAGTTGTTTGATCTCAAAGGAGTCCACGTCACGAAACGTGCCGGCCTCAAAGGTGGCCCAGCTCACCACGCCCTCCACCAACCGAGCGGCCCCAGCGGCGTCGAGTTTGGCCAGCTCAGCGCCAGCGGCCCACTCGCGAAACAGCCGCTGCCGTCTGCGCTCCAGCCAACCCAGCCCGGTCAGAAGCACAAACACCAGCAACAGGGGTAACCAGAGGAGTCCTTGACCCATGGCGTTATCGACTAAGGGGCTGAAAGCTGTTGGATTCTCTCGCGTTCTGCAGCAAACGGTGGAGCAGGTCGTTCAGGGGCATGCCACTGGCTGCCCAGAGCATGGGATACATGCTCTGGCTGGTGAACCCTGGCAAGGTGTTGATCTCGTTGAGCCAAAGGGCATTTTCGGAGTCGCTGTAGAAAAAATCCACCCGCGAGAGCCCTGAAGCGCCCACCGCCTGGCAGGCGGCCACGGCCATGGCGCGGGCCTTCCCCTCAACCTCTTCAGAGACGGGCGCGGGAATGAGGGTGTGGCTGCGACCCTCGCTGTATTTGGCCTCATAGTCATACCAATCGGCATCAAAGCGGATTTCCCCCAACACGGAGGCCTCGAGCCCATCGGGGGGGCCCATGACAGCGCATTCGAGCTCCCTGGCCACCACTCCCTTCTCCACCACCAGCCTGGGATCCAGGGCCGCCGCGCTTTGGAGTCCCTCCCAGAGGGTGGCGCGATTGGTGGCCTTGCTGATCCCCACGGAGGAGCCCAGGTTGGCCGGCTTGACAAAGCAGGGGTAGCCCAAGCTGGCTTCGATGCGCTCCAGCAGAGGCTCCGGCAGCTCCGCGCCGGGGGCAGGCAGCAGATCACTGCGCGACAGGCACAGGTAGGGAACCTGGGGCAGGCCTGCGGCCGCGAAAGCGGCCTTCATGGCCTGTTTGTCCATCCCCATGGCGGAACCCAGCACCCCCGACCCCACGAAGGGAACCTGCATCAGGGTGAACAGCCCCTGAATCGTGCCATCTTCCCCATTGGGCCCATGCAACACCGGAAACCAGATGTCGATCTCCAGGGCCCCCTCCGGGAACCCCTGGAAGCCCGGGCGAAGACCCTCCTTTTCAGGGGGGGAGCTGCCCTGGGCCAAGACGGTCTCCCCCACGGAATCGGGCCACCAGCGGCCTGAGCGGTCGATGTAAAAGCAGCTCACCGCGTAGCGATCCCCATTGGCCCCGCTGCGAAGCCCACTGAGCACCGTTGCCGCGGACCGAATGGACACGTCGTGCTCCCCCGAGGCTCCGCCAAACACCAGGCCGACACGGGTGGGAGTGGGCGCATCGGGCATGGGGGGCGGGCGATCGGGAGAGGCCAAACGGTATCAGTGCCGGGAAGGGGCACCAAGGGCCTGCCCTCAGCGGTTGATGAGTCCCAGGCCCCCCAACAGCCCAGCCACCGCCATCATCCACAGGGGGGAGAGGCGGGTGGTGAGCACGAGGGCGCACACCATGAGAGACACCACCACGCCGGTGGGGTTGGTGTCGGAGAGGAGCAGGATTTTCACCCCCACGGCAAACAGCACCCCCAGGCTGATGGGCCCCATGGCGCGCTCAAACGCCAGGCGCCAGGGGGAGTGGCGGAAGCGGTTCCAGCCCAGGCAAACGACCACCACCAGCAGGGTGGACGGCAGGAGGATGGCCCCCTCCGCCGCCACGCCCGTGAGCACGCCCCAGAGGGGACCCTCCCGCCAGGCGGCCCCCATGCCCAACAGCCCCACCAGCATGGAACTCGGTCCCGGGGCCGCCTCCGCCAAGGCATAGAGGTCGTTGAACTGGTTGGTGGTCAACCAGCAGAACTGATCCACGCTCAAGTGGTGGTATTCCGTGAGCAGGGTGTTGCCCCCGCCAATGGAGAACAGGGACAGTCCCAGAAACGTGCCCATCACCTTCAGCAATTGGCCGAGATCCGAGAGCCGAGCTGGTTCGCAGGAAATGGCGGCCGTGGAGGCAGCGGCCACGACACCCCAACCCCACACCCCGATCACAGCTTGCTCTCCTCGCCCTGGCGGGGCCAATACCAAACCATGGCCAGGGGGGAAACCACCAGCAGCAGGGGCACCAGCCGCACATGGAACACCTGCATGGCCAAAAACACCCCTGTGGCCAACAGCAGGGCCACGGGATCGCTCCGATAGGCCGGAAGGATCTTGAAACCCATGGAGAGGGCCAGACCCGCCGCCACGGCCACCATGCCAGCCAGCACCCGATCCACCAGGGGCAAGCCATGCAGCTGGAAATACAGCAGTCCAAACCCCATCAGCAGGGTGAACGGCACCAGCAGCATGCCCGCCAAGGCGGTCAGGGCGCCCCTCAAGCCGCCCAAGGTGGTGCCCACATACAC
>JAYKHG010000050.1:0-2590 GCA_035284825.1 Cyanobacteriota bacterium | reverse complement strand
GACTGGGGCCTGTCACCCGGGCCAGGGAGTAGCCCTGGTCGGCATACCATTTTTGGAGCTCCTGGATGCGGCCCTGGAGGGTGTTGAGGTTGATGGTCTTGCCGAAATCCGCCGCAAAGGTGTCCTGTACCACGGTGGGCGGCAACTTGGCATCCTGGGGATCCAGGGTCACCTTGGTGAGCACGGGGTTGGGCACCACCTTCACCAGCAGGCGCACGCCAAGGGCCGAATCCACAGGCTCCAGGCGCACATCAGAAAACCAACCGGTGGCATAGATGGCGGCAAGGTCCTTGCGCAGATCACTGCGGGTCACCTGGGTGCCTGGGGTGACGGCCATGGCGGCATAGGCCGCCCGTTCAATCCGCTCTTTCTCTGGATGGCCATCCAGGCCTTGAATCACAATTTCACTCAGCAACACCCGCGGTTCATCGCTTGGGCCTGGCTCGGGCTTGGCCACCGGAGTGGGCTGCAGGGGGGGAGCGCCGGCACCGGGTGCGCCGCCGGGCATGGCTTCGGGGCTTGGGGAGGCGGGCGAAGACTCCGGCCCCCCAGCGGGGGGAGTGCCTGGCTGGCCGAAGGGAGTTCCCTCAAGTCCGTCATACCTGGTGCCCCCCTGCCCGTCGCCAGGGGGGGCGGCAGGAGAGGGGGCGGCCTGGGCCACCAGATCGGGCTGGATCGGAGGGGGAGGAGCGACAGGAAGGGACACCTGCGCGGCTGCTGCCACTGGGGATAAGAGGGCCACTGTCTGGGGTTGATCTTCAGCGAGGGCTCTTCCCTGGCTGAGCAGCACCAGGGAAAGCACGGGGAGCGCGACGACAAACCCCGGCGATCTGGACGGCTGAAGGGGCGTCGTTCGGGGGCGATCGCCAGGCATGACTCCTCTGCTGAGCGGCAAAGCCGCAATTCCGGCAGACCTTACCGATAAACACCCGGTTGAGGACAGACCCCCTCGACCCGTTTGAGGACCTCCCCGTAGGCCTCGACAACGCCGCCGAGATCCTGTCGGAAGCGGTCCTTGTCCAGAATCCTGTCCTGCGCATCGCTGATGCCCCTGTCCCAAAGCCTGCAGGTGTCGGGACTGATCTCATCCGCCAGAAGCAGCTGACCGCCCGGCCCATGGCCCAGCTCGATCTTGAAATCCACAAGCTCCAGCCCCACCCCTGCCAAAAGACCTTGAAGCTCCCCATTGATCCGGCGGGCCAACCCCTCGATCTCCCTCCGTTCGTCGGGTGTCACCAGGCCCAGTCGCTCGAGACGCGCCTCCGTGAGCAAGGGGTCCCCCAGGGCATCATCCTTGTAGTACAAGTCCAGCAGGGGCGGATCCAGGGGGGTGCCAGGGGCCACGGGCAACTGGCGGCAAAGGGATCCGGCCGCCACGTTGCGAATCACCACCTCTAGGGGAAGAATCTGCACCGGACGCACCGCCATCCAGCAGGGCTGGAGGAGGCCCAGGTAGTGGCTGGGAATGCCGCGGGAAGCCAGATGCTCAAAGATCAGGGCTGAAATCCGACAGTTCCTTTCCCCCTTGCCAGCGAGGGAGGCCTTTTTGATCGCGTTGAAGGCCGTGGCGTCGTCCTTGAATTCCACCGCCAGCACCTCAGGCCGATCGGTGGCATGGATCCGCTTGGCCTTGCCCTCGTAGAGCAAGGCGCCCAGCTGGAGGGGAAGGCTCATGGGATGGATGGCAAGGGGGACGGGGGGGGGAGAGATGGAGCGGGTGGAGCAGGGGGTGCTTGAGGCGCCGGATAGGCATGGCCTCCCGGTGCCTGGGGAGAGCGGAGTTGCTGTTCCAGCTGCCGCACCCGCCCCAGGGCGCTGGGATCCTCGCGACGGAGCAGCCATTCCCCATAGGCATCATCTAACCGGGGGCTCAACCGCAGTCGGCGCGCCTGGGCACGGGCACTGGGGAGGGCAGCCTGGGCATCGAGGAGGTCGCCCACCAGGCTCCAGGCCCCGGCTGCAGCAGCCTGCTCGAGGGCGGTCTCCAGGATGGCTTCCCGCTCCGCTAGGGGCAACTCTTGAAGCAGGGCCAAAGCTCTGCCCATCTGTTCAGCGCCCGGAGCATTCTGGCGGAGCAGCAACTGCCCCGCCGCCTCTTTGTATCCCCGCGCTTCCAGGTGGCCCGCGAGCACCTCCACGGCGGAACGGCTCACCACCGTGCCATCGTCCCGGCGACGGATCGGCAGGGTGAGTTGGCCCAGGCGAACCTCACTACCCCCCGTGAGGCGGGCGATGGCCAGGGCTGCACGGCGATGGTCAAGGGCGGCGGTGGCCGCCCGCCACTGGAGGAGAAGCCACTGCACCCGCTCGGCTCCTGGCCCGGGGCCATAGCGATCCAGCACGGCCAGGGCCCCCTGGGGGGCGCGGCAGCTGAGGAGCACCTCCGCATTGGCCAACACCACGGGCAGGGGCTGGGGGGCTGGCCGCACCTCCATGAGCCTCTCCTGCAGTTGGCGCAACCGCTGGAGGTTGTCTTCCTGGACGATCTGGAGGCAGGCGAGGTTGAGTTGATCGAAGCTGTCCAGTTTCAGGAGAGCCGCGAAGGCCTCCTCGCCCAGGGGGGCTGGGGCGGCGGCGGGCACAGGGGCCG
>JAYKHG010000049.1:0-3356 GCA_035284825.1 Cyanobacteriota bacterium | reverse complement strand
TATGTGGGGGAAACGGCCCGGGCGGACCGGCGTTGGAAAGGAGCCCACGACTGCAAGAGCTACCTGGCGGCCTATCGGGAAGCACTGGCCAAGGCCGACCTCCCCTCCCTGCTGTCCATCCGTTTCTGGTGCGAAGCGCCTGAAATCACAGGCGAACGCCGGGCCCTGGAGCAAGCCCTGATTCAGCGCTGGAAACCACCGTTCAACAAAGAAACCCGAAAACGCTGGAACACCCCCTTCACGGCGGAGTTGGACTAAGGCTGGCTGGGCCTGCTGGCTACGATTCACGCCACCGCCCAGAATCATGGATTTCCGCTGCCTGCCGTTCCCTCCCCCAACGGAAGGGGGAGACCCCACCCATTCCCTGGAGGGGTGGACTGGGGATGGCTTGGTGGTGGGGCTCTTCCAGGGGGAGGAGCATCCGGCCCGAACCCTGGTGAAGAGCCTTCTCGGGGAGGGATGGGAGGAGGCCTTGGAGCGGAGACGCTTTCGGGGCAAGCCCGGGGAATGCGTGGGTTTCGACAGGCCCGGAGCTGAGCCCGTCACCCTCATCCTGGTGGGTCTGGGGGAGCCGGCCCGTTTCGATGGGCCAGCCCTCCGCAGTGCCACGGCCACGGCCGTGCGCGCGGCGGCCCGGCAGGGGTGCAAACGGTTGGGCCTGCTCCTGCCCGTGGAGGGGCTGGTGCCCCAGGTGGCCGTGGAGGCCATGGCCGAGGCGGCCCGCCTTGGTCTGTACAGCGACCATCGCTATCGCAGTGAGTCTGAGCCGGAGACCCGCCCCGAGGAGATCACCCTGCTGGGCCTTCCCCCCGGGGCTGAGCAGGGGCTCCAGGTGGTGGATGCCGTGTGCGCCGGCGTGGAACTGGCCCGTCAGCTTGTGGCCTCCCCCCCCAACCACGGCACCCCCCAGGCCCTAGCGGACACCGCCGCCCACATTGCCAGCGCCCATGGCCTGTCGCTCACCGTGCTGGAGCGCAGCGACTGTGAAGCCCTTGGGATGGGGGCCTACCTGGGGGTGGCCCAGGGATCCGAGCTGCCCCCTAAATTCATTCACCTCACCTATGTGCCCCCGGGGGAGGTGAAGCGCCGGGTGGCACTGGTGGGGAAGGGGCTCACCTTTGATTCCGGGGGCTACAACCTCAAGGGTGCGGGCTCCCAGATCGAAATGATGAAATACGACATGGGGGGCAGCGCCGCCGTGCTCGGTGCCGCCCGAGCCATCGGCCAGATCCGGCCAGAGGGGGTGGAGGTGCATGTGGTGGTGGCCAGCTGCGAAAACATGATCAGCGGCGGGGCCGTGCACCCTGGGGATGTTCTCACCGCTTCCAACGGTAAAACCATTGAGATCAACAACACCGACGCCGAAGGGCGACTCACCCTGGCGGATGCCCTGGTGTATGCGAACAAGCTGGAGCCCGATGCGGTGGTGGATCTGGCCACCCTCACCGGCGCCTGCGTGATTGCCCTAGGGGAGGAAGTGGCGGGCCTCTGGTCCAACAACGACGGCCTGGCTGAAGCCCTATCCGCCGCCGCCCGAGACGCCGGGGAACATCTTTGGCGGATGCCCCTGCGGGCTTCCTACAAGGACGGACTGAAGAGCCATATCGCCGACCTGAAAAATACGGGGCCCAGGGCAGGGGGCTCCATCACGGCGGCCCTCTTCCTGCAGGACTTCATCACGGAGCAGCGCCCCTGGGCGCACCTGGACATCGCTGGCACGGTTTGGAGCGAGAAGGGGCGGGGGGAAGACCCCCCAGGAGCCACTGGGTTCGGTGTGCGCACGTTGGTGCACTGGATCTGTGCGGGTGCGCCAATCTGAGATGGCCCAATCCTCTTCCCAGGAACGAGTCGAAAACCTCTCCATTTTCCAAGCAGCTGATTATCCCTTATACATTTTTTTTACGGCGGCAATCGTGACAGCCATGGCTTGGCTGATCACCAGTTGGCTTGGCCATAGCCCCACCCCAGGCGAGAGACCAGTCTTTCTGTTGATAACTTTCATCTTTCTCTATAGCTACTCCATTGCGTTGTTCAGATGGTTCTTGATCCCCCTGATGCGACGCCCCAAGCCGATGACTCCACTGCCAAACCTAAGGGTGGGGGTGGCCACCACTTTTGTGCCTGGGTTGGAGTCTCTCGAGATGCTCTGCACCACGATCGAGCACCTCGTTGCCATGGACTATCCCCATGACACCTGGGTGCTGGATGAGGGGAATGATGGGGATGTGAAAGCCCTTTGCGAACGGCTGGGTGCGTTTTATTACACCCGAAAGGGAAAAGATCATTATCAGACTGCATCGGGTGAGTTTGAAAGGAAAACAAAGCATGGCAACTACAACGCCTGGCTTGATGAAGTGGGCTATTCCCGGTACGATGTGATTGTTGGCTTTGATCCTGATCACGTTGCAGACCAATATTTTTTAGTGGCCGCCTTGGGCTACTTTAACGACCCCGCCATTGGTTACGTGCAGTTGCCACAGGTTTACTATAATCAAAGTGCTAGTTTTATTGCCTGCGGTGCAGCCCAGGAGACCTATTCCTATTATTCCATCACCCAGATGTCGAGCTACACGTTCGGCTTCCCAATTGTGACTGGTTGCCATAACCTTCATCGTACAGAAGCTTTAAAAGCGGTTGGCGGATTTGCAGCCCATGATGCCGATGATCTCCTGATTACATTGCTCTATAGAAGCGCCCGCTGGAGGGGAGTTTATGTGCCGGAAATTCACGCCAAAGGGCTCACGCCAACGGATTGGCCTAGCTACTTCTCCCAGCAACTGCGATGGGCTCGTTCCGTGTTGGATGTGAAGTTACGTGCCTTTCCCAAATTGACGGCTTCGATGCCCTTCACGACGCGTTTGATGAGTTTCCTGCACGGATTCTATTACGTCCAGGAGGGATTGCTCGGCCTGGCATCGATCGTGCTGTTGATGATCTTATTGACGACGGATGTGTCGGCTTCATTCATTTCGAGAGACACTATTTATAAGTTTTTTGTTGTCTTCTTGATTGTTCTCCTGTCCGACCTTTATCGGCAGCGCTTTTTTCTGGATCCAAGGAAAGAATGGGGGTTTCATTTGCAGGCGGGATTCTTAAGATTGGCCAAGTGGCCCTATCTTCTGCTGGGCCTCATTGATGCAATGACAGGCAGGAAAAGCCCCTATACCGTAACCCTCAAGGTTCGGTCCAAAAGCAAATATAAATTTGTCATGTGGCCCCATTTCCTTGTTGCTGCCCTGCTCGGCCTTGCATGGCTCATGGGCCAACACTTGGGCCACAGCATCAATCCCTACGCGCACCAAGCCACCGCAATCATCATTGTTGTCTCTCTCATTCTGGTGTGGTCAGAAACCTGG
>JAYKHG010000048.1:0-6322 GCA_035284825.1 Cyanobacteriota bacterium | reverse complement strand
TGCTGCCCTGCTCGGCCTTGCATGGCTCATGGGCCAACACTTGGGCCACAGCATCAATCCCTACGCGCACCAAGCCACCGCAATCATCATTGTTGTCTCTCTCATTCTGGTGTGGTCAGAAACCTGGCCATACCCAGATCCCTTCGACCCCGCCATCCTCAGAAAACAGCTGAAGGCTTGGCGTCCAACTCCACCCCTAGGCAAGTCTCCACTGCCTAAGTGGGGCTGAGCATCAGGCGGTGAAATGGGTTCAAGCCGCTGCAGCCCTATCCACGGCTGTGTGTTGCGGATCCAGGAGCAGCTCAGAGGGAGGTTCCAGCTCGTGGATCTGCCAGTGAACCCGCTCCCCATGGATCGCCACAATCCTGTCCACATCTTGCGCGGCTTGCTGTGGAGTCCCGTAGGGACCAACGTGGCGTGTTTGCAGACCGTCGCGAATGGTCAGCACATACATACAGACCGAGGATCACTGGGCTCAAATACGCTAAGCGCGTTTTCCTGAACCGACCAGGTCCAAAACAGTTCAATTCGCTACGGATCCCCCGCCGATGCGCTGCGGCACCGTCATTGTTTCTGCGGATTTTCCGCCAGCGGGCCCGCTCCAGCGGCCGCTAGAGCGGGCCCGCTGGCCCCACACCTGGTCAAGTCGGCGATCCCTGCCGCAGGACCAGCGGTAGTACTTGTATTTGAGCCCATTGCGCCGGGCATAGTTTTGGTGATAGTCCTCCGCGGGCCAGAAGCGGGACAGGGGGCGGATGGTCACCTTCAGGGCGGAGGTGGGTCGGCCAAGTTCCCGGGCGGCCGCCACCATGCTGTTTCGGGCTTCCACGGCCTGGGTGGCAGTGGTGGTGAAAATCACCGGCTTGTACGACTCCCCGCGATCACAGAATTGGCCGCCCCCATCGAAAGGATCCACGTTGCGCCAATAGGCCCTCAGGAGGGTGTCGTAGCGCAGTTTGGTGGAGTCAAACCGCACCCGCACCACCTCCTGATGGCCCGTGCCCCCTCCGGACACCTGGCGATAGGTGGGCTGGGCCAGCTTGCCGCCGCTGTAACCGCTTTCCACATCCAACACGCCAGGGAGCTCCTCTAAATCGTGCTCCAGGCACCAAAAACATCCTCCAGCCAGCACCGCCTCCTCCGTGGCTGCCAGGGCAGGGGCCGCTGGGGCCAAGAGCATCAGCCATGCGCTCAACACAAGGGCGATCCAGCGCATCAATCCAACCCAGCAACCTGATCCAGAATGGCGGCCGCCGCCCGGGCCGTCACCCCTTCCTCCCCAAGGGATTTCCGTAACCGGCCGTAGCCCTCCAACTGTCGGGCTCGGCTTGGACTATCGGCGGGAAGGAGCGCGCCCACAGCTTCGGCCACGGCCTCGGCGGTGAAGTCGTCCTGGAGGAGTTCTGGCACCAGCCTCTCCTGCAACACCAGGTTGATGGGGGAGATGTGGGGCACGTTGAAGCGCAACAGGTGGCGGGCCACAAAGGCCGTCGGGCGGCTCACCCGGTAGCCCGTCACCTGGGGCACCCCCCGCAAGGCCAGCTCCAAGTTGGCCGTGCCCGATTTCGTGAGGGCCACATCGGCGGCGGCACAGAGCTCGGGTTTGAGGCGATCGGCCTCCCCCGCGGGGATCACCCGGGCCCGCACCCCGGCCTGGGCCATGGCCCGCTCCAAGGTGGGCTCAAAGCCAGGAAGGCCCGAGGGGAGAAGCACCTCCAACAGGGGCCTTTCCTTCTGGAGCAGAGCCACCCCTGCGGCCATCGGCGGCAACACGTAGCGCAACTCCTGCTGGCGGGACGCTGGCAGCAGCAGCAACACGGGAACCCCCTCAGGCAGGCCAAGGCTTCGGCGGGCCTCCCCGCGGCTAGGCAGAGCCCCCAGGGTGTCGATCAGGGGATGGCCCACCCAGGTGACCGTGGCGCCATGGGAGGCGTAGAAGGTGGCCTCCTGGGGGAAGATGGCCAAAATCCGGTCGCTGAAGCCAATCAGGCGGGTGGTGCCCCCATCCCCCAGGCGAAAGGCCCATTCCTGGGGGGCGATGTAATAGCTGATTGGAACGGAGGGATAGAGGCGTTTGAGGCGCAGTCCGAGATTGATGTTCGCCCCCATGTAATCAATCAACACCACCCCATCGGGGGGGTTCTCCTGGAGCCATCGACGCAACCGCCGCTGCAGACGCAAGGTGGGCAGGACCATGGGCAGAGCCTCCCAGAGGCCGATGGCACCCAGGTGAGAGGTGTCGGCCAGGAGGTCAGCCCCGGCCTGTTGCATGCGCTGCCCACCCAGCGCCACCACCTCCAGTGGCAGCTGGCGCCGTTGGGCTTCGGCGTGGAGAGCACGAATTAAAAGGGAGCCCTGCAGATCGCCCGATACCTCACCGGTGCTCACCAGTAGGCGCACCATCAGCGATGCGCCGGAAGGGGACCACGGCGACCCGGACCGGTGGAGGCTTCAAGAAAACGGCAGAGGTCCTCCGCAGGCGGAAGCAACGGGAGGGTCAGGGCCTCGCGAAGGGCCTCCGAGAGCACCCGCCGGCTCCGGTACAGCAGCGTCCACACCTCCTGGAGTTGGCGCATCTGGGCGCCATCGTCGCTGTGGGCGATGCCACTGCGGCGCAGGCCAATCTTGTTGAGGCCACGGATGCGGCCAGGATGGCCCTCGATCATCATGAACGGAGGCACATCCCGATCAATTCGGCTCATCCCTCCCACCATCGCGAGCTTGCCGATGTGCACGAACTGGTGAATGCCCAGCACACCACCGATCACCGCCCGCTCCCCAATCACCACATGCCCCGCCACGGCCACGCCGTTGGCGATCACGATGCGATCAGCCAGCTGGCAGTTGTGGCCAATGTGGCTATAGGCCATCAACAGGTTGCCACTGCCGAGGATGGTCTGCTCCCCCTCGTGGGTGGCCCTGTTGATGGTGACGCATTCCCGAATCGTGTTGTCATCCCCCAGCACCACCTCCGTGGCCGCGCCGTCATATTTCAGATCCTGGGGTTCCAGGCCGATGCAGGCACCAGGGAAGATCCGGTTGCGTTCCCCCAGCCGCACCCGACCATCGATCACCACATGGGGGCCGATGCGGCTCCCCCTGCCGATGGTCACCTCGGGGCCGATCACGGCATAGGGCCCAATCTCCACACCTGCCGCCAGCTGGGCCTTGGGATCAACCACGGCCGTGGGATGCACTTTGGTTGCCATGGCTGCACTTGACATCGGATCAATCCACCAGGGAGAACATCAGTTCGCCTGAACACACCAGATCCCCATCCACCCTGGCCTCGGCCCTCACCTTGCCGAAGCGCTGGCGCTTGACACTGAGCAATTCGCAACTGATCCGTAACTGATCCCCTGGCACCACGGGCTTGCGAAAACGCACCCCATCGATGCCGGCAAACACAAACAACCCCTTGGCCAGGTTGGGCATCTGGGTGACGATCAAACCGCCCACCTGGGCCATCGCCTCGACAATCAACACACCAGGCATCAAGGGACGGCCTGGAAAATGGCCCTGGAACTGGGGCTCATTGAACGTGACATTTTTGATCGCCACGGCCCGTTTTCCCGCCTCATACTCAATCACCCGATCCACCAGGGCAAAGGGGTAGCGATGGGGCAGGAGTCCCAGGATCTGCTCGCTGGTGAGCACCGGGCCAGAACGCTCAGTCTCAGCGGGCTGGGCGGGGATGACTGGAGTGGAGGGGGGCAGGGGGGGCGAAACGGTCACGGGCACACCAAGGGAAGGGGACTGACCTCATCAGATGGGGCCTCCAGGGCGCGAGCCAGGGCTGTGTGGAGCCCATGGGATCCCCGGTAGGCAAACACCTGGGCCAGGGGAAGACCAACAAGGGCCAGGTCCCCCAGCAGGTCCAAAAGCTTATGGCGCACCGGTTCATCGGCATAGCGCAGGGGGGGGTTGAGCCAGCGCTCCCCATCGCAGACCAGGGCATTGTCCAGGGCGCCCCCCTGGATCAGACCCATCTCCCGCAGCTGTTCCACCTGCTCAAGAAAGCCAAAGGTGCGCGCCGGAGCCACCTCCGCCACAAAGGCCTCCGGGGTGAGCGGGAGGCTGAACACCTGACGGCCGATGGCCGCCTGGGGATACTCAACAGCGGCGGAGAGATGGATCTGGTTGGAGGGAAGGGCCAACGCAAAGCTCTGCCCCTGTTGCCGGGTGATGGGGGCTGGAAGGGGTTTCAGCGTGCGGGGGCCGAGGGGCTTCAGTCCCCCTTCTCCGATGGCCTCCACCCAGGGGAGGGCGGATCCATCGAGCAGGGGAATTTCTTCCCCCTCGACCCAGAGCTCGGCGTGGCTCACCCCGGTGCCCGCCAGGGCTGCCAACAGGTGTTCCACGGTGGCAAGGTGGCGTTGCCCCAGCTGCAGAGCGGTGCAAAGCCGGGTATCGGACACCTGGTTGGGGGAAAGGCGTTGCAGGCCCTCGGCCGGTGCGGCCAACCACCCCACCCAATAGCCCTCACGGGCGCTGGGTTCGAGGCGCACCCGGCAGGTGGCGCCGCTGTGCAGGCCCACGCCCTGGCGCTCCACTGGAGCAGCGAGGGTGTAGGCGGTGCCGTAGTCCGAGGGCCAACGACTCACTAGAACTTCCAGCCCACACCGAGGTTGAAGCGCCAATCACCGGTGAAGTCCTGGCTGGCCACCTCCAACCTCAAGGGTCCCACCGGAGTGGTGACGATCAGACCGGTGCCCACCGAAAAGCCCTGGCCAGGCTTGTCCAGCAGTTCGCCAGGTTTGCCAGGCACATTCTTCTGTGTGCCGAAGGCCGTGCCTCCATCGACAAAAAGCTCCCCGCTCACGATTTTGAATAGGGGGAAACGATATTCAATCGTGGCTTCTCCAAAACTCCGTCCAACACCAAGATCGCAGTCGTAGTAGCCCCGGACGGAGTTGCCGCCACCCAGGCAGAAGGCCTCATAGGGGGGCAGACTTCCTATGTTGGAGCCGCCGGTGAACTGGAAGGCAAGGGCCTGCTTGCAATCCGCACTTTCACCGGGCTTGGCGCGACAGCCCTTGTAGATCTTCAGCCAGTTCACCGGGATGTAGTGGGTGAAACCAGCTCGCAGGCGGTTGAAGGTGGGGGAATCGGGGCCAACGGAGATGAATTGTTCGGTGCCAAAGCTGAAGAAGTTTCCCTGCGTAGGGTTGCGGGGATCATTGAGGGTGTTCATTGTGGCGGCCAGGCGCACCCCCACCAGCTGATTGTTCTCGGCACAGTTGTAGGCAATACAGATGATCCCGTCCTTATCAGCCTTGCCCCCATAGCCATCTTGGAAAGCGTTGGTCGACACGCCATAGGGCATGTTGGCCCCGGAATAGTTGATGGGTGTCACCTGCTGGGCACTGAGGCCAAGAATCATGTTCCACTTGGCCCGCTTGAAGGGGTTGCCTCCGTTGAGGGGGCGCACCACCTGGACATTGCCGCCCACCCGCTGGATCACCACGGAGTTGCCGTCAAAGTCATACCAACTCAGATCAGGGTTGGCTGATTCTGCCTCTTGCACATTGCCGAACACCTTGCCTTCGGGATTGTTGTTGTTGTTGATATTCCAGGCATACTTTGAAGCAGGAGCCTCATAGAAATCCGAAGCGGTGTAGATACTGCCATTGTCCTGGCTCTGGAAGATCTGGGGCACATCCCGGCTGATGAAGCCCCGGATCCGCAGGGCCGTTCTGAAGGGATCTCCCTTGATCCAGGGATCGGTGAAGCTCACATCCACCAAACCGCCAAACTGGCCATAGGTGAAGCTGGTGGCCACATCCCAGGCCCGCCCAAGCAAATTGCTGTCCTGCACCTGCACCTGGCCAAACACCCCCTGGCTTTGGCTGTAACCAAGGCCTCCGGACAGGGACCCAGTGGACTGCTCCACGATGCCCAGCACGATGGTGATCTGGCCCGGATCAGACGCCTCGGGACGCAGGGTGACCTTGACGTCGCTGAAGAGCCCCGTTCCGTAGAGGCGCTTGATGTCATCCTCCAGATTGCGGCGATTGAAGATCTCGCCAGACCTCATGGAGATCTCCCGGGTGATCACCCAGGATTTGGTTTTGCCCCGGATGGGCTGCCCCTTGTCGTTTGTGGCGGAACCTTCCTTGTTCAGGAATTGCACCTCCACCCCCTTGACGAGGCCTTGCCGTACCCCCAGCACCAGCTCCCCCTGTGGACTCACCCGACTGGGGCCTGTCACCCGGGCCAGGGAGTAGCCCTGGTCGGCATACCATTTTTGGAGCTCCTGGATGCGGCCCTGGAGGGTGTTGAGGTTGATGGTCTTGCCGAAATCCGCCGCAAAGGTGTCCTG
>JAYKHG010000047.1:0-4689 GCA_035284825.1 Cyanobacteriota bacterium | reverse complement strand
CACCTCGAGCAACGGCTGGATGGGCTCAACCTGGCGTTTGCGGATCTGAAAGCCAACGGGGAGGGCTCGGCGGCCAACGACTGCCAGGCGGAGCTGGCACGCCTGCGCTTGCTGATCAGCCGCATGCATGTCAACCGCAGCACCAGCTTTCTGGGGCCGGCGTACGCGATGTTGGAAATCTTTCTGATAGCAGCCGTGGTGGCCCTGCTGATGATCAAGGCTGAGCTTTTCGATGAGGTGTTGGTGGTGTCGTGTTTCCTGTTCACCTCCTTCACCTATCTGCTGCTGCTGATTCGTGATCTTGACAATCCCTTCCAATACGACGGCAGCTCCTGCGTGGATGCCGATCTCTCCCCCCTGACCACCTGTCGCGCCCGGCTTCAGGGCCCTGTCCCCAACCCCTGATTCCATCCCATGGCCTCCCCACCAGCCCGTGCCGAACTCCTCACCCTGCTGCGGGAAGGGGGCGATCGGCAGCGGATCCCAGGGCTGATCGAGCAGTTGGAGCGGGAGCAACCGGCGGATCTGCGCAGGGATACCCCCCTGCTGGAAGGGGTGTGGGACCTGCGCTGGAGCAGCAGCTCCCTGCCCTACCTGGCCACGGCCCCCTGGCTCAGCAACCTCCAGGTGCTCTCCCCCTCCCGGGGGAAGGGCATGAATCTGCTGCGGCTGGCCGGCCCCCTTGGTGAACTGGCGGGCATCGCCGTGCGGGCCGCCATTGCCATCGAGCCCCAGGAGATCGCGGATCAACCCAGCCAGCGGGTGAGCGTGCGCTTTGAGCAGGGCGGCTGGCTGGGGCCGACCCTCGGCGGCCAGAGGCTGCAGCTGCTGCGTCAGGTGCGGCAAAGCTTCCCCGCCTGGCTGGACATCACGGTGGTGGACCAGGAGCTGCGGGTGTGCCGCGGCAACGCGGGCACGGTGTTTGCCCTGCTGCGCCGTCCGGACCTGAGCGTGGAGGAGATGCTCGGCTAAGGGGGAAACGCTTCAGCCTGTGGCGAGGAGGCCGCGCCAGCCCCTGGCAGCGCCATTCTTCAGGGAGTGAGCCACGCAGCCCCATGGGCAGCCCAGACCCCAGGGTTTCCACCAGAGCCACCGGGCCGCGACCGGCAACAAGGTGGCGGTTGGTCCTGCTGCTGGCGGGGTTGACCTGGGCTGGCTTCCTGCCCCACATGGCCTGGGCCGCCGACCCCCAGGTGGTGGTGCACCAAGGCCCCTGCAACGCCTCCACGGCCCTGCCCGTTGGGGGCGGATTGTTTGTGGTGGGCGATGACGAGGAGCAGCCCCCCGTGACGCTGCGCCTCTATCGGGGGGGCCAGGGGGGTAAGGCGATCGCGGAGGGCAGGATCCCCGCCCCAGCCGTGGCCCCGGTGAAGGACGGCCATCCGGAGCTGGATCTGGAGGGCTCCACCCGGATTGGCCCCCTGGCCTACTGGATCGGCTCCCACGGGGCCGCCGATGGCACGGTTGGGAAGGGGAAAAAGGATCAGGACAAGGGCCCGATCGGGGAGCCCCGCCCCAACCGGGCCCGGCTGTTTGCCACCACCCTGGGGGTGAGGGCCGATGGCAAGACCATGGCCCTCACGTTGGAGCCGGTGGGGCGGCCATACACCACCTTGATCGACGACCTGGTGGCTGATCCCCGCTATGCCCGCCTGGGCCTGGCCGCTGCCGCCCAGCGTCCGGCCAAGGCCCGGGGCGGCCTGAACATCGAAGGGCTGGCCGCAACCCCCAAGGGCGCCCTGTTGATCGGGTTCCGCAATCCGCTGCTGGAGGGCAAAGCCCTGCTGGCCACCCTTTCCAACCCCAACGGCGTGATGGGAGGGGAGAAGGCCCTGTTTGCTGATCCTGTGCTGCTGGATCTGGGCGGCCAGGGCATCCGCAGCCTGGAGCGGGTGAAGGGCCAGCTCCTGATCGTGGCGGGCCCCGCCGAGGGCCCAAAGGGCAAGACCCCACCCTCCACCCTCTACCGCTGGAGTGGCCAATTTCAGGAGGCACCGGTGCGGTTGCGCACCTTCCCCCCGATGGCCGGCGGACCGGTCAATCCGGAGGCCCTGTTCGTTGAGGGGGACACCTTGGTGCTGCTCAGCGATGACGGAAATCTGGAACAGGATGGCCAGGTCTGTGGGGAGCGCCCCAGGGCAAAGCAAACGTTTCGGGAAATTCGTCTGACCCCCGTTCCCTAGGGCCTGTGATCTATTGGGGCGAAAACACCTCCAACCAGTCGGTCCGCATGTCCACGACGAGCCAGCCGCGCTCTGGCGCCTCCTGGAGGGCCTGCACCAGCTTGCCGGTGCTCTTGGACACGGCGTCGTAGGCATACTCCCGCTCCCCATCGGTGTGGTGCACGATCAGGCCAAAGCTGGGAAGGGGATTGGCCATGGTGGTGTACTGCAGCATGGCCTGGTCGCCATCGCTGTTGCCGCAACAGAACACGGGCCGGCGGCCGATGAACTGATGGATGCCCACGGGCTTGCCGCCTTGGTCGTTCACGAACAGATAGTCGAGGGTTTTGGTGAGCACGGGCACCCCATCTCGAAGTTCAAAGGTGGTGCGAGCCGTGGAGCCCACCACCTGCTCGGGCGGGATGCCATAGACCCGCTCCACCCACACCCGCATGAAATCAGCCCCCCCACCAGAAACGATGTAGGTATTGAAGCCACTGGCCGCCAGATGGCGCAGGAGCTCCTGCATCGGTTGGTAGGTGAGGGCGTCGTAGGGCCGGCCAAAGCGGGGATGGGTGGCCGTCGCCAGCCAATCCTCGACGGCCTGGCGAAACTCGTGGTTGGTCATTCCGGCGTGGGTGAGGGCCACGACCCTCAGCAGACCCTCAAAGTGTGCCCCGGCCATCAGGGTGGCGAGGTCGCCGGCCAGGGCTGCCTGCACCATGGGGTCATCGGCGAGATGGGGTTCGCTGGCGAGCTTTCGTTTCAGTTCATCGAAGGCGAAGGCGGCCTGAAAGGGCAAGGGATGTTCCGGCCAGAGGGTGCCGTCGTTATCCACCACGGCGATGCGTTCGGCCACGGGAATGAAATCCGCTGATCCCTCCTGGCTCACCTTGGCCACAAAGGCCAGGATGGCCGCCTTGGCCGGGCCTTCCCTCCAGGAGGGGAGGGGATCAGCAGCGGTGGATGTCATGGAGCTTGACCTGGGCGACTCCGTAATCTCCCACCTGATAAAGGCTGACCGCTTGGGCTCGGACGGGGAAGGGTTCAAAGGGCTCGGCTCGGAGGGTGTCCAAAAACGTGCGCTGCGCAATGCCCACGGTGATGTGGGGGTTGTAGTTGGAGCCCGTGCGCGGACCCACGAAGTTGTTCACGTAGTCCACCGTGGGTTGACTGATGGGCCCTCCATCCAGCCGGGGAGCAAAAGCCTCAGCGGTGCCGTGCTCCGCCGCAAAGGGAGCAACGGCTTTGATGATCCGCTCCTGCAGGCGCCGCCAGTCGTCCGTCGGTTGGATCACGATGCCCATGGCGCCCATGTCGCCATGGGTGAGCGCATAGGTGCCCGTGGCGGTGCTGTCCCAGTTCAATGGCTGTGCTTGGGCTACAGCCTCCCGCACGCTCCGGACCACCGCCTCCAGATCAGAGAGGGGCACGAACCGTTGGAGGATGGTGATGTGGGGCGTGTGGTGCTGATCGAGGGCAAATCCTTCGGGGTAGGACGCCAGCAGCCGGGCATTCAGGACCTTGGCGCGCTCCACACTGGCCCCATCGGGCTCGAGGAGGATATTGATCGCCAGCACTGTCATGGGTTGGTTGGCTCAGCCCCAAAGTGGTTCTGAGAAAGCTTTTGCCGTGTCATTCTGCCTCCAGCTGCATGGCATGAGGTGTTGTTGGGTTGGATCCGACGGCCCAAGCTTTCCCAACGTTTGCTGAGCCGGTTCAGACCCGCTCGCCAGTGGCGACGCCTCAAGGGCCTGTTCATCTCCCGCCGCAATCTTTGGATCCTGCTGGCGGCTCTACTGGCCATTCACCATCTCCTCACCCTCCTCAGCCAGGGGGGGAGGGAAGATGTCTTGAACAGCCTGTTGGCATGGGGGGGCGCCATGGTGATCTTGGTCGACCAGCCCATGGGCTGGAGGCCAAGGCCCACCATGTTTGGGATGATGGCTGGGGCAGCCCTTGTGGTGGCCTTGCTGTGGCACAGCTTCCTGGCCAGCACCTTGGATGTGAGTTCTTTGCTCCTGCCCGTGGTGGCAGGGGTGGCTTTGGCCCTGTTGGCGGTCCCGGTTCAGAAGATTGCCCCTTTTGGTCCAGTCCTGATGATTCTTGCTCTGCCCTCGCTGATGGGGCTGCTGAGCTCTTCCATCCCCACCAGAGAATTGAGCCTATTCACGGGCCGAATCACCCAGGCTTTGCTGCTCCTTGGCAACCTGCCCGTGGAGGTGCGGGGCAATGTGGTGAGTTTGCCGAAGGGTGCCGTTGAGATCTCAGGGATCTGCAGCGGCGTGGATATGGTGGTGCAGCTGATCGGTGTGGGGCTGATCTTCGCCCTGGCTTTCCCGATGCGGCACCGCTGGCAGAACGCGGTGATGGTTCTCACGGCCCCCCTATTGGCAATCCTGGCCAATGCTTTTCGGATTGCCCTGCTGGCGTGCATCAATGCCAGTACGTTGCCCAACAAAACCTGGTGGTTTGATTTTTTGTATCCGTTCAGGGGTCGGGACAGGACACGTGAACTTCAGCCCTG
>JAYKHG010000046.1:0-8712 GCA_035284825.1 Cyanobacteriota bacterium | reverse complement strand
CGATATTCCAGCTCCTGAATCACGGCCACGTAGTGGGCCTCATCGCCCGTCACGATGTGGCTGCGCTGCAGCACCAGACCAATCACCGGGCCCTTGCGGGCCTTCTCGCTGAGGTCGAGGCGGCTGGCGCTCCAGTTGAGGTATTCCTTGAGGTCTTCGAACATCCCGGGGGCCAGGGGATGCCAGATGCCCAGATCCGGAAACACCACCGGATCCGCCACCTGCAACTCGGGCCGCCCCTCACTGCTGCGGGGGAACACATATTTATCCGCCAGCATCAACAGGAAATTCCGAAGGTTCTCCGGCGTGCCACCCAGCCAATACTGGAAACTGAGCATGAAGGAGCGGGCATCCTGGGCCTTCTCCACCGGCAGGTATTTGAGAACCGTGGGCAGGGTGTTCAGGAGCTTGAGCATCGCGTCCTGAAAACCTGCGCCACCGGCCTCCTTCCGCTTCTTCATGAAGCTGGCGATGGCGCTCTTGCTCTGGCCCAGCTGGGCCATGGAGAACGTGCCCAGCTTGTTGAGGCGCATCACCTCCGGCATGGAGGGGAACACCACGGCGGCCTTCAAGCGATCCCGGTGGGGGGCAACGGCGTCCACCACCTTCTGGGCTAAATCCTCAATAAAAATCAGCGAAGCGATGAACACATCCGCCTGGGCCACATCGGCGCAGAAATCGGCGTAGTTCTGGGGATCACGCAGCTCCTCGATCAGGTAGCCGGAGAGCTCGATGGCCAGGGCGGGGTTGCCTTCATTGATGCTCTGGGCCGCGGTGGTGAGGGCATTTTGATATTGGGGCTCCAGCACCACATACACCGCCCGCATCAAGGAGCGACCATTCACAGACTCAGGACTGACCAGACGGTTGGCGGAGCGGACCTGGGTGAACATGCGGCGTTGAGTTGAGCAATGTTAAGGAGCCTACGCAGGGGGGGCCTCCCGTGCGAAAGACCGAGAAGAGGCGTTACAGGACGACCGGATCCGCCCCTCTCCCATAGCCCAGACGATCCAACATGGGACCCGCCATGGCGGTGGTCAGCAGGGCCATCAGCACCCCCATGGTGAACAGCTCCCCGCTGATCACGCCCAGCGCCAGCCCCACGTTGAGCACCACAAGCTCCGTGAGCCCTCGGGTGTTCATCAACCAGCCCAGGGCCTCAGCCTCCCTCGGGGGCACCCTACTCCACCGGGCCACCCCCCACACTCCTAGAAACTTGCCCGCCACCGCCGTGGCCACCACCAAACCCGTGGCCAGCCACAGGTTGAGGGTGTGGAGGCTGCCGAGCTGGGTGTTGAGCCCGCTGATCGCAAAAAACAGGGGCAACAGCAACCGCAACACCACCGTTTCCAGCCGCACCTCCAGCCACTGGCGCATGGACTCCTCCCGGGGCAAGGCCAGCCCCCAAAGAAAGGCGCCAAAAATCAAGTGCACACCGATCACCTCAGTGATCAGGCCGCTCAGCAGGGCGCCCAGGAGCAGCAGGGTTTGCAGGAGTTCTCCAGGCGGGTGGCCCGTTTTCAGCCGCCCGGTCAACCACCGGCGCAAGGGGGCCGTGGCCAGGAGCAGGGCGGCGCCATAGAGGGCCGTGCCCACAAGCACTGGCAGGCCCCCTTCAACGGAGCCCGTGCGGCTGTAGGCCGAAACAACGGCCAGCAAGCTCCACCCCACCACGTCATCGATGGAGGCGGCACTGATGGCCAGGATGCCCAACGGCTGGCCCAGGAGTTGGCGCTCCGCCAGGATCCGCGCCAACACCGGAAAGGCCGTGATGGCCATCGCCACCCCCATGAACAGCACCCCTTGGAGGGTGTGATCCCCGGGGATCAGCTCCGGCAACCAGCCCTCCAGCACGGCGGCCAGCCCCACCCCCAAAACCATCGGCAACACCACCCCCACCAGGGAGAGCCTGCTGGCGAGGGGCAACCGCTGGCGCAGGATCCTGGGGTTGATCTCCAGACCCACCAGGAACATGAACAACACCAGGCCCAGCTGGGCCAACAGGTTGATCTGAGAGCGCACTTCCCCACTAAAAAGCCAGCCAAAGGCATCGGGGGCTACAGCTCCCAGCAGGCTGGGGCCCAGCAGAATTCCGCCGATGATGTCGCCCATCACGCGGGGTTGGCCGATCCGATGGGCCAAGGCCCCCAGGAGTTGGGCCACGGCAATGATCACCACCAGAGCGAGAAGGGCCTTGACGAGGGGGGAAGACTCCATCCCGTAACACCCGCAACAATGGCTTAGCCATCTTGGGCATCCACAGTGCCCGGGCCTCCACCCTTCCCCATGACCCCAACGCCAAACTCCCCCACCCTCGAGCCGCCAAAGGCCCCCCCCATCCCCGTGGTGGTGGCCGGCGCCCTGGGCCGCATGGGGGCTGAGGTGGTGAAGGCCGTGCAAGCGGCCTCCGATTGCGCCCTCGTTGGGGCCATCGACACCACCCCCGGCAGCGAGGGGAAGGATGTGGGCCTGGAGCTGGGACTCGGCGAGCTGGAGGTGGCGATCACCGCCGATTTCGAGGGCACCCTTTGCCAGGCCAGCCAGGCCGTGCGCCAGAGCGGGCCCCAAGGAGGGGCGGTGCTAGTGGATTTCACCCACCCGTCGGTGGTGTATGAGCACACCCGGGGGGCGATCGCCTACGGGGTGCACCCGGTGATCGGCACCACGGGCCTCAGCCCGGAGCAGCTGGGGGATCTGGCCACCTTCGCCGCCAAGGCCAGCGTGGGCGGGGCGGTGATTCCCAACTTTTCCGTGGGCATGGTGCTCCTGCAACAGGCCGCCGCCGCCGCAGCCCGCTTCTACGACTTCTGTGAACTCACCGAGCTGCACCACAACCGCAAGGCCGACGCCCCCAGCGGCACCTGCTTGAAAACAGCGGAACTGATCGAGGAGCTGGGCAAGAGTTTCAACGCCCCCCAGGTGGAGGAGCACGAAACGCTGCCGGGAAGCCGGGGCGGGCAACGGGAGAGCGGCCTCCGGCTCCATTCGCTGCGTCTGCCGGGGCTAGTGGCCCATCAGGAAGTGATGTTCGGCGCCCCGGGCGAGACCTATACCCTCCGCCACGACACCATCGATCGCTCGGCCTACATGCCCGGGGTGCTCCTCACCGTGAGGAGGGTGCGGGCGCTGGAGGGACTGGTGTACGGCCTGGAGCGGCTGCTCTAGGCATCACAGGCTGGGCACGGTTTCCGTATTCTCGCGACACCGCCGCCCTCCGCCAGACCGCGAACCCCATGCTGATCCCGGTCTCCCCGAGCGAACAGGCCCGGCTCATTCCAGCGGTGGCCACCGGTCCCCAGTTCAACGCCTGCAGCGGCGATCCCACCAAGCTGCTGCAGCGGCTGTTGATCTCCCTGATTGGCGGGGTATTGCTGCTGCTCATCAGCCAAACCCTGGCCTTCAACAGCCGCTTCTCCTCCCTCTGGCTGATGGCGGGGGTGGCCACGATCCTTTACATCCTCTGGGGCCCGATCGTGGAGGCGGGCCGGCGCAATGCCACCCTTCGCCGCTATCCGGCGGCCGCCATCTTCGAGGGGCAGATCGCGGATCTCTTCACCCGGGAGGTGGTGGAGGGACGCAGGGAACAAACCGACCGCAGCGGCCGGCTGGAGATGGTGGAAGATCGACGCACCTGGCTCTGCCTGGAGCTGGAGGACGAGGAGGGCACCATCGGCCAGCTGCGCTTCCCCATGGAGAAAAAACACCAGACGATCCGTGCGGGAATGGTGGTGCGTTGCCTGGTGCTGAGCGATCGCAAGGATTTCAGCCGCATCGGAGCCATCAGCGATGGCTGGCTGCCCCAGCTGAAGCTCTGGGTGGGGGAGTATCCCTTTTTATTGCGGCCCGCCTTTGAGGAGCTCTGCCTCATGCGGCTCGGGGGGCGGTGAACCGCCCGGAGCAAAAGGACCTGAACCCTGCAACATTGCGTTACAATTCTCGCAACACTTCTCAAAGGACCCCATGGCCCAATCCGCAGCTCCCATCCGCGGCGCCCAAGTCACCACCGAAGACGGCGGCCGTCTCAATGCCTTCGCCACCGAGCCCCGCATGGAAGTGGTGAGCGCCGACAACGGCTGGGGTTTCCACGAGCGTGCTGAAAAGCTCAACGGCCGCATGGCCATGCTCGGCTTCGTTGCCCTGCTGGCCACCGAATTCGCCCTGGGTGGCGAGGCCTTCACCCGTGGCCTGCTTGGCATCGGCTGATCCAGCCCCAGCCACAGCGACCCGCAAAACCGCAGCACAATGTGCTGCGGTTTTTTGTTTGCCCCCTCGCCCCGCTCCGGTGAAGCCTGCCCCCTCCCCATCCCAGGCTGCCTGGCCTCTCTCCGCCCTCGTTCGGGGGGCGGGTCCCACCGGGGCCCTCGCCGCCCTGGCCCTGGCGGACGCCGGCTGGAGGGTCAACCTGGTGGATCCCTCCACCCCCACCCAGCTCCTGGGGCGTTCCCGGGCCTACGCCTTCACCCATTCCTCCCGCCGACTGCTGCAGCGTCTTGGGCTCTGGGACCAGGTGGCCCCCGTTCTTCAGCCCTTCGACCGGCTGGATCTAGAGGATCTGGGGGCCCGCCAGGGCAGCCGCTTCACCCCGAGCGACCTGGGGCGAGCCCCCTCCGCCCCCCAAGCCGTGGGGTGGATCGGGGAGCACGGCCGCCTGATGGGCGTGTTGCTCCAGCAATTGGAGAGCCGGCCAGAGATCCATCTCCTCCTCGGCCCCCCTGCCACCGGCCCCACCACCAGCGCCGCGGAGCAGCAGGCGGACTGGATCATCGCCGCCGACGGCGCCCTCTCCCCCAGCCGGGATCAGGTGGGGATTGGGGTTTGGCATCACCTCTATCAGCAGCAATGCGTCACCGCCCAGGTGCGGCTGCGGGGAGCCTCCAGCACCACGGCCTGGGAGCGCCTCAGACCGGAAGGGCCCTTTGCCCTATTGCCCATGGGGGGGGAGCGCTATCAGGTGGTGTGGAGTGCACCGGTCTGGCGCTGCCGGCAGCTGGAAAGCCTCTCGCCTGCCGCCTTTCTCGATGCCCTGGCTCCTGTCCTGCCACCCGGGGTGGACGTGGAACAGCTGGAGGACACCCAACGGGCCTTCCCCGTGGGTCTCCTGCTGGCACGGCATCTGCATCGCAATCGCACCCTCCTGCTGGGGGAAACGGCCCACCGCTGCCATCCGGTGGGTGGTCAAGGGCTCAACCTCTGCTGGCGGGATGTGGCCACCCTGCACCGCCTGGCCCAGAAGGCTCAAGGGGGGCGCCTGCCCGTAGCCCGCCTCGGCTCCAGCTACGCCCGTCGCCGCTGGGCCGATGTCTGCCTCACCCTGCTAATCACCGACAGCCTGGTGCGCCTCTTTTCCAATCGCCATCCCCTGCTGGTGCCCCTCCGCCGAGTGGTGCTCCAGCGCGTCGAGCAGATTCCTCTTCTGCGGCGGGGCCTCTTGGCTGTGATGAGCGATGGTCCTTGCCAAGCCTTCAGCCCAGCGGCAACCTGAGCCCATGGTGATCAGCAACTGCCGCCAACCACCCCCCTCCGCTGAACTGCTGGCGTTTCTGCGCCATCAGATCGGCCTCAGCGAAGGCGCCGTTGAATTGGGGCTGCGCCAGTCCGCCCAGGAACAGGCCCCGCTCCCGGCCGTGCTTTGGCGCTATGGGCTGATCACCTTGGAGCAACTGGATCGGGTGCTCACCTGGCAGGACAACCACTGACCAGTCAGTAGACGATCAGGGATTCCGCCGGAACATCCGCGGGCAGTCTGCCCCGTCCCTTGAGCTCACTCAGCTCCACCACGAAGCTGAACCCCGCTAGACGCCCCCCGGCCATCCGCACCAACTGCCCGCAGGCCGCGGCTGTGCCTCCCGTGGCCAGCAAATCATCCACCACCAGCACGCTGGGCTCCCCTTCGAAGCCATCGGCATGGATCTCCAAGCGATCCTCCCCGTATTCCAGGGTGTAATCAATGCCGTGCACCTCCCCTGGCAACTTGCCGGGCTTGCGAACCGGAGAAAAGGGAAGGCGCAGGGCCGTGGCCAGGGCTGTCCCCACGATGAAGCCCCTGGATTCGATTCCCACGATCAGGTCGGGTTGGAGCCGCTCGCACTGGAGCCCTAAACGGCGAACCGTCTCCTGCCAGCCGCGGGGGTCCCGCATCAGGGGGGTGAGATCGCGAAACAGGATGCCTGGTTTTGGAAAATCTGGAATCTCCCGCACCCACTGGCGAAGATCGAGAGAAGCATCAGAAGCATCCATGCAGCGATAAAAGGGTGACGAAAGGGCTCAAACGCTGGCATCATCGCAGCCATGGTCAACATTTCAGCTCCACCGCTGGCCGAACCGACGGCCCCCGCCCCCGCCGGGGCTGCCTCGCAGCCCCTACCCCGCCAGGGACTGGAGCGGCTGGATCTGCTGCTGCTCTGCGTGGAGGCCCTGGATCTCAACGGTGGCGAAACCCTGCTGTGGATGGGTCAACATCTGGGGTTCTCCTCCCTGTTTCCCGATCGGGTGGCGCTCTGGAAGCTCCGTTCCCACAATCCCCTCCGACGGGCCTGCAGGCGGGGCATCCCAGAGGGAGCTGAAACGGAAGCACTGATCCAGATCCTCTGCGCCATGGCGGATCGGATTTATCCCATGGCCCGTGGACTGCTCTCCAGCCGGGAGCCCGCGGAACTCAGCCGCCAGCACTGGGATCTCTTCGAGGGGCGCCTGCGGGAGTTGCTCAGGGAGCGCATGAACACTCGCCGCAGCAGTGTGCAGAATCTCATGGACCCCGAGGTGGGTGCGGAACAACGGCGTGCCCTGATCCAAACCCTGGCCCTGGCGGCCGGCCCCGGTGGGGTGGATCGCCTGAGGGCCAGCCTCATGGACCCCAACCCCTAGGGCCCTCGGGCAGAGTGCAGCGATCGCCAATGCGGCAATGAAGCAGACATTGACCTACCAGCCCCACAGCTTCGGGGCCCACACCTGCCGGTTGCGGGTGGAGGGCCTTCCCGATGTGTCGTCCGGGCAGGGGGGCACCGCCCTGGGCATCATCACGGGCTGGTGCCTGGATTGGGTGGGGCATCCCCAACTGGAGGGCCGGCGGGAACATCTGCAAGCCCTGATGACCACTGTGATTCCCTACGCCAGACATCTGCTCAGCGGGGTCCCAAGAGCGATCGGCGCGGAGGAGGATCCCGTCTCCATTGGCCCTGATCCAAGCGGGGGGCACCACATGCAGCTGCGCAGCAGCCAGCCCGACACCCCTCCCCTGCAACTCAACCTCGACGATGCGGAGCTGGCCGATCTGGTGAGGGTGCTCGACCAATGCCGGCTGGACCCCCGGATCCAGCTTCCCCTTCCCGTGCCGGAGTCGCTCCCCCTCCCCGCGAGGGAGCTGCGGCATCGGGTTCCCCTGCGCCGCCGCCTGAGTGCCCCCGTCGGCGGGCTGGCGGCCCTTGCCCTGGCCGCGGGCGCCAGCGCCCTTTGGCCCACCCCACGGCCCTCCGCCGGCCCCTTGGACCCCACCCAAACCAGCAGTAAGGCACCAGGGCAGCCCCCTTCCACACCCGCAACACCTGCTTCCTCCCCGGAAGGCCCCAGGGAAGGCCAGCTGAAGCGCCTGCGCACCTGGCTGATCTCCCGCACCCCGGCCAACGGCACAGGCACCAGCCCCCAAGCCTGGAAACTGGCGGTGAATTCCCAGGGGGAAGTGGTGGCCGCCTCCCCAGTGGAAGGCAACGGTGGGGACCTGCGCAGCACCCTTGGATTGCCCCAGGGGGAGGTGCCAACCAATCCCTCAGGCGATACATTGCTGGTGCGCGGGGTGGTGACTCCCAGCGGTTACTGGGAACTCTCCCCATGGCACGGCTGGTAAATTTCGATTTCCCCAGGTTCAACCCACCATGGCGATGACCTGGCCCGAACTCAGGCGAAGGGTGGCTCGGCTTGGCTCGGCACTGGATGTGGTGGTGAGAAGCGATCCTGAGGTGTGCGGCCTCAGCGGCGAAACCTTCCATCTCACCCTCCACCACGGGGGTCATGGCGACTGCACGGTCAACGACCTGTCCCTGATCGCCTGTCCAAACGAACTTGTGCTGCTGGAATTTGAACGGTGGATGCGGGGTGCTGGATACCCGCTTGATCTTTGATCCCTCCAGCCATGCCCCGCGGATCCATGAACCCCACTTCCCCCTCCAGGGTTCGCCCGCTGCACTTGCCCACCCCAGGGAACCCTTCCCTTGGACGGCGTACCGTTCTCCGCTCCAAAAAAAGCCGTCGGCGTCCACCCTCCAAGCTCAAGCATCTCGCGATGGGTGCGTTGTGTGTGGCTGGGGGCACCTTGATCCTCGCCGCGTTGAAGGCCCTGGTGGAGCGCTTCAACACCCTGCTGCTGGTGAGTCAAGCGGTGGCCAACCTGATTCGTGGTCTCTCCCTCCTGGCCACAGGCTTGCTTCAGATCCTGGCGATGCTCTGCGTGGCGGCCTTGGCCCTCCTCGCGCTGTTGCTGCTGGTGGGAGGGCTCACCCGTCTGGTGCGGGCGATCGCTGGGTTGTCTGCCGGGAAAGGCTCCAGGGCCATCGGCGTCAGCCATGGATCCGCTGAAACCACAGCCCCGCCAGCTGCCAGGACGACCAAAGGAAAATAGCCAGGATCAACCATTGCAGCCACGGTGGCCGCCTGGGGCCCTCAGGGGGAGACGCCATCTCTACAAGTTCCGCAGGGGCGAGGCAGGTTTAGTCTTAAGTA
>JAYKHG010000045.1:0-9302 GCA_035284825.1 Cyanobacteriota bacterium | reverse complement strand
GGCCGGGCGGGTACCCTGCTCACCGCCCTGGCTCCACCGGATCGGGCCAAGGGCCTGCGGGCCATCTGGTGGCGCCATAGCACCACCTTGGGTTTACGGGAAGATCTCCAGCAACGTTGGCGGTTGCCCCGCACCCTGGAGCAACTGCAGACCTCCTGGGGAACGGTGCGCCTCAAGCGGGCGGCCCTGCCCGATGGCCGCCGACGCTTCAAGCTGGAACACCAGGACCTGGCGGATTTGGCCCGTCAGCACGATCTCTCCCTCGACGACATGCGGCACCTCCTGCAGCACTCCATGGCCGATCCACCGGCTGCTCCGCCCGGAGAGGAGCCATGAAGGGGCCGTTGCCCATGGCCGGCCGTGTCCGTCCATTCCTTGAGGTCAGCCAGCGGTGGTGGCAACACCTGCGGGCCCAAGGTGCCGCAAGGGGGTGGCGCCTTCCCGGGGGCCTGCGCCCCTGGATCACCTTCATGAGCCTCGGTTTCGTGATGGCGGCCCTGCTGAGCCACAGCCGCCAGCTGCGCCAATACCAGCTCGACCTTCAGGGGTGGCTCTGGCTGCTGCTCGGGGTGGGTTGCTGCCTGCTGAGCCTGGTGGTGAGCGGCCTGGCGTGGGTGGTGATTCTGCGCTGGCTGGGGCTGCAGCCCCGCCCCACCCCTGTGGTGAGCCTTTACATCTCCACAAATCTGCGGAAATTTCTCCCCGGCGGGATCTGGCATCTGGCCAGCCGGGTTCAGACCCTGCGTCAACCCAACGCCGCCCTTGGGGCCCCCGTCGCCACGAGCACCGCCCTGCTGGCGGTGTTGATCGAGCCCCTGCTGGCCGCCACGGCCGCCCTGGCCCTGGTGAGTTTGGGGGGTTGGCAGGGGGGCCTTGGGGCCCTCGCCCTGCTGCCCTTGGTCCTCCTGGTCCCCCGCTGGCTCCAACCCCTCCTGCTGCATCTGGAGCGGGGCAAGGCGTCCCAGCTCGGTTTGGAGGTGTCTGAATCCATGGGTCCGCCGGCCGCCACGGAACGGGCGGGCCGGCTGGGGGCCTATCCCTGGGCACCGCTGCTGGCCCAGTTGGCCTTTGTGCTGCTTCGTTTTGCCGGCTTTGCCTGTTGCGTTTGGGCCTTTAATCTCCAGGCGATGGTTCCATGGACCACCTGGCTCAGTGGCTTTGCCCTGGCCTGGACCCTGGGGCTGGTGGTTCCCGGTGCCCCCGGAGGCCTGGGGGTGTTTGAGGCTGCCCTGCTGCTGCGCCTGGCGCTTGTCCTGCCTGAACCCCCCGTGCTGGCCGTGGCCCTGAGCTATCGACTGGTGGTGACCTTCGCTGATCTGCTGGCCGCCGGCCTGGTGGACCTCGATGAAAAAATCTCCACGCCTGAGAGTCCTCCGGCATGAGCCTGCGCACCAGCCTGCATGATCGGGGCCAACGGCTCACCCCCCAAAGGGAGCGCATGTTGGGGTTGTTTGAGCGTTTGGGGGAAGGTCGCCACCTGAGTGCGGAAGAAGCCCACCAGAAACTGCGTGACGGCGGCGAGCAGGTGTCGCTGTCGACGGTGTATCGCACCCTGCGACTGCTGAGCACCATGGGGCTGCTCAAGGAACTGGAGCTGGCGGAAGGCGGACGGCGCTTCGAGTTGGCAGGCCACGACCATCGCCTCCATCACCATCTGGTCTGCGTGCGTTGTGGGCGCATCGAGGAATTCGAAAACCCCGCCGTGTTGGCCGCGGCGGAGGGTGCCGCCCGCCAGCACGGCTTCCGGGTGCTGGAGGGGGTGCTCAACGTGCGGGCCCTCTGCCCCGACTGCAGCCACACCCCCTAGGGTTCATCCCCGGCCCCAAGCTGAAGACTCGGCACCAGGGCCAGGGCGGACATCAGGCCCAAAAGCAAAATCAGCAGCGCCGGCAACAGGGCCGCCCCCACCCGCTCGTCGCTGGCGTACTGGTACACCCGCACGGCAAGGGTGTCGAAATCAAAGGGACGCAGGGCAAAGGTGAGGGGCAATTCCTTCACCACATCCACAACAACCAGCAGGGCCCCCACCAGAATTGGACCCCTCAGCAGGGGGAGGTGGATGCGCCGCAGCACGGCCCACCAGTTGCTGCCCAGGGAGCTGGCGGCCTCATCGAGGCTGGGGGGCATCCTCTCCAGGGCGGCATCCAGGCCCTGCTTTCCCACCGCCAGAAAGCGATCGCCATACCCCCAAAGCAACAGCGCCACGGGCGCCAAGCCCCATCCACCGCCCAGAACCATCAAGCCAAGGGCCAGCACCGCTCCTGGCACCGCGTAGCCCATGCCCGCGAGGAAGGTGAGGGGTGCCCAGGGCGATTCAGGCAACCAGCGGCGGGCGATGGCCAGCATCAAGGCGAAGACGAGGGTGGCGCTGGCGGCCACCAGGGCGAGGCCAAGGCTGCGGCTGGTGAGGACAAGGAGCTCAAGGGGCTCCTGCACCTGGATCTGATCCCAGCTCACCGCCAACCACAGCAGGGGAACCCCGAGGGTGAGCAGGGGCGGCAGGAGTGCGAGGGTCTGGGCTGTCAAGGCCCGCCACCCCCGCAGCCGGTAGGCCGGGGCCCGGTCAAGTCCACTTCCCAGGCTCCAGCGGCGGCTCCGGCGGCGCCATGTGCGCTCCGCCGCCAGCAAACCCGCCACCATCAGCAAGGCCACCAGGGCTAAACCAGCCGCAGCCTGGGGCTCCCCATCCACTTGCCAGCGTTGCAGAATGGCGGTGGAGAGGGTGGAGACACCGAGCAGTTCAACGGCACCGAGCTCATTCACCACCTCCATGCTGCTGAGGGCCACCCCAGCGCCGATGGCCGGAAGGGCCAAGGGGAGGGCCACCCGCCGGAACCCTCCCCAGGCCCCCACGCCCAGGCTGCGTGCCGCCTCCAGGGGCCGACGGCCCAGGGCGGCAAAACTTTCTGAGGTCAGCAAAAACACGTAGCTGTAGGTGCTCAGGCTGAGGCTCACGACAGCCCAACCGAGCCCGTGGATCGGCCAGCCGAGCCGACTGCCGAGATCTATCCAGGTGGCGGCCAGCAGGTAGGCCGGGGTTGCCAAAGGCAACACCTGGGCCACCCGCAGCCAGCGCCGTCCAGGGAAGGCACAACTGGCCGTCAGCCATCCGTTCGCCGTGCCGAGCAAGGCCACCGTCAGGCTCACCCCAAGCACCAGCAGAAGGGTGTGACCCAGGGCACTCCAGCCATCGGTGCCCAATCCCAAGCCCGCACCCTTCGCCCAAGCCCCCAGGGACAGCACGAGCAGGGCACCAACGGGGGCCAAGGCAAGGGCGGCCAGCACAAGCACAAGAGCCGCTAGGACCGCCCTAGGGGAAATTGATGGGGAGAAAAGGCGATGCGGCAAGCCGCCAGCGCCTGCGGAAGCCATGGGAGCAGGAGCCGGTGAAACAAGAGCAGCGAGGGGCAGCTGCCAACGGCCACTGGAAGTATCGCTTGGGAGGTTCCGAAGCTGTTGAGCCGCTCCTCAGCGGTGACGCACCCGGACCGGAACGAGCACAGGCTCCATCAGCCCGCCATCCCCGCTGTCGTCATCGGAATCCAACCCAAGCCAGAGGAGCATTCCCAGGATGGCCAGGATGCCGACCGAGAGGAACAGCTCAGGCATTGGAATAGATCGTATCCAATCACCATAGCGGCTACGGACGGGCTTGCCGTAGCCATTGCTGCTGGGAATTACCCGAACCCCTTGCCCGCATCCCGGGCCACGCAGGCCTGAAGCTGGCGACGGAGGCGGTCATGGTCCAAGTCGCGGCCGATCAGCACCAACTGGTTCTTGCGGGGCCCTGTCCAGTCGGTGTCATCAATGGAGAACCGCTTGCCCGCTAGGTGGAACACATGGCGACGCTCACTTTCATTGAACCAGAGAATGCCCTTGGCGCGGAACACTCCCTCGGGCAGCTGATTATCGAGAAAATTCTGAAACTTTCTCAGGGAGAAGGGTCCTTCACTGGCGAAGGAAAGGGACGTGAAGCCCTCGATGGCCTGGTGATCGGGGTGTTCGGCGTGGTCGTGATGGTCGTGGTGGTGGTCATGGCCTTCATGGGTGCAAACCCCATGGTCGTGGTCGCAGGCGCTGTGGTTCCCGTGGTCGTGGGCATGGTGATGCGCATCGCCGCTCGTCTTCGCTGGAGCCTCCTGCCGGGCCGCCACCTTGTCGCTCTCAAACAAACCCACGCTGAGAAGCAAGGGGAGGGGAACTTCCCCCTTGACCGAGCGGAGGATGCGGGCATCCCCCTTGATGCCACGGAGTTGGTGTTCCAAGGCCTGCAAACGCCCCTCCTCCACCAGATCGCACTTGTTCAGCAGCAGCAGATCCCCATACAGAATCTGGGAGCGGGCCACCTCGCCTTCCAGCAACTCCTCGCTGAAATTTTCCGCATCCACCAGCGTGATGATCGAATCCAGCCGGGTGAGATCCCGCAGGTCGCTGCCCAGGAAGGTCATGGCCACCGGCAGGGGATCCGCCAGGCCGGTGGTTTCCACCACCAGGTAGTCCACCGGCTCGGGGCGCTCCAGGATTCGATACACCGCATCGAGCAGCTCCCCATTGATGGTGCAGCAGATGCAGCCGTTGCTGAGCTCCACCATCTCGTCACCGGTGCTCACCACCAGGTCGTTATCGATGCCGATTTCACCGAACTCATTCACCAACACCGCCGTGCGCAACCCCTGCTGGTTGGTGAGGATGTGGTTGAGCAGGGTGGTTTTTCCAGCCCCAAGGAACCCCGAAAGAATTGTCACGGGAAGGGGGGGCGATCCGGCCCCCCCGTTGGGAGAGGGATCAGCTGCGCTTTGGGGAGAAGGGAGCGGAGTGGTGGTGGTCATGGGAGGAACCGTGCCATCTGAAGGCTAGAAAGACCGGGTGTGCAGGGGGTTAACAAACTGGGAGAGCACTGGGCCCATTGCGCTCCTGACAGTTTGCACAGAGACCAAAAAATTCCAAGGTGTGAAACAGGGGCTGAAAACCCTCCAGGTGGGCGGTGGGCAATTCCAAACCATGGACAGGGCAGTGGGGCAACCGCAGGGTGCGGCCGCAATCCACGCAGGTGAGATGGTGCTCATCCCGCTCCGTGGGAGCAAACAAGGCCTCACCGCTGGGGAGATGGCGGCACCGCACCAGCCCCCGTTGCTGCAGCTGGCGCAGATGGCGGTAGACGGTGGCCAAACCCATGCCCCTTTCCCCCGCCCGCAAGCGGGCGTGGAGGTCCTGGCCGGAAAGTTCATCATCCGCCTCCCGCAGCACCCTCAAAAGGTGCTCCTGGCGGGCGGACAAGGCCGCTGAGGTGGACAGGGCGGGGGCGGGCATCACGCAGCTGGGCGGAGTCTTGGGGTGGAGGGCCGTGGCCCTTTCATTGTGAAACAACCGCGTCAGGGGGAAGCCAGAGCACCTGCCGCACCGGCGGACCCAGGGGCTCCGGTGGGCCGTTGGCTTGCAGGCGCATGGGCCGGGATGGGACGGGACGCCGCCCCGGGGAGAAGGGGCGCAGGGCGGCCACCAGTTGGCCGGTGGTGGGGTCTTCGAGCAACTCGGTGCCCGGTTCCAGTTCCCAGCCATCCAACGGCCAACGCCGGGAGGCTTGCCGCTGGCGATCGAGGGCGAGCAAGCTCAGCTGCGGCTGGCGCACCCCCTTAAGCAAAGCCAGCCAGATTTTTTCCCCACCCCCCTGGCAGGTGGCCGCCAGCAAGGCTTCGGAGCCCCGCCAAAGCTCCCGGGGCGGCTGGCCAGGTTCCAGCCATTCGAGGGAACGCCTGTAATCGGGCCAGTGGCGCCGCAGGAGGGCCCGACCCGAGCGGGGACAGAAGGCGAGCACGTCGCGGCTGCCGGGAAGAATCTGGCGGCGGGGTGGCCGGGGGGGGAGGTTGTCGAGGGTGAGGCCCTCGTTGCGGGGCACCACCACGGCCCCGCCTTCGGGAAGGAGGCTGGCTGTGCCGACAGCATCCAGGGCAAGGGAACGGGGAAAGCCCGAGGGGGGCCAAAGCTGGGTCAGTGGCGCCTCACCACCCATCCCACCGGCCTGCACCAACAGCTCCCCCCGACGGTTGCCACTGATGTGGGCAAACAGCAGGGGCTGCCGCAACAAGGCCTGAGGTGCCGCGGCCTGCACCGGCCCGAGCCCCGACTCCTCCCGGGCGAGGTTGCGTTGGCGCAATGGCACCCGCCACACCCTCTGGAAGCCCTCCCCCTCCCTGCTCACCAGGGCCAGGGCTGAGCCATCCCCAAGGGCTTCTGCCGCCAGGATCTGGGGCCACACCCTGGGCGACAGGGGGCGCCAGCGGCCGTCGTGATCCCGCAACTGAAGCTGGTCCCCGCCCGCGACGGGCACCACGGCCAGCAGGCGTGGACGGGGATCCCAAAGCCAGCGGCTGGGCTGCAGGGGCACCCCTGAAAGGTCGCGGCCCCCCAGGGTGAGCCGAAGGGTCCCCCGCAGCCGTTGCCCTGGAGCGAGGGTCAGCAGGAATGTGTCTCCATCCCCCAGCCAGCGGTGGGCCATGGGAGGGTCCAGCCTGCTGGCGGAAAGGCTGACCGGATCCATGGGGCGGCTGAACCGCAACCGCAGAGCCGCCGGGCCGGAGCTGGCGGGCGCTTGGCTCAGCTGCCGCAGACGGGGCGGCTGCCGAAGCAGGGCCTGTTGGAGGAGCAAAGCGAGCAGGGCCAGGCCGCCCATGGCCCAGAGGGGCTGGCGGCGTCTGGAGCGCCTCATGGCTCCAGGGGCCTCGCAGGGCGGGGGATGGCCCGGATCCGCTGGGGCACCACCACCAGCCGCTGGCCGCTGCTGGCCTGCGGGTCGGCCTCCATGGCCATCACCCCCTCCATGGACAACCATTGATCAGCCGGAGGTGCGGGGCCCAGGGCAGACCAGCGCACGGGGAGCCCAACCGGCGCCGCATCGGCCAAACAACAGCGCACCAGCAACCTGGCCAACTGGGGCTGCTCCCCCGGGATGGGCCAGACGAAGCCACTGATCCGCACCGGATCGCCGGCAAACAACTCAGGATCTGGCTGGGCCCTGAGCAATCGCACCCAATCGGTGAGGCTGCGCTGGGAGGGCGGCAACACGAAGGCCAGCTCCTCCTCCGGGGTGTTGTCCCGGGGCCGCTGGCTGGCCAGATCTGCAAAGGACGGCGCAGGGGGCCAGGCCAGGACGGCTGCGGTGAGCAGGGCGGTGGCGAAGACCAGGGCCCGCTCCCTCGGTCGCACCCGCTCCTGCCCCCCCCTGGCCCGGCTGCGACCCTGGGCCAGCTGCACCAGCCCCAGGGCCGTCAGGGCCACCCCCGCCAGGCTCACCAGGGGGTGAAACACGGCCCGCAGCAACAGATCCAACCGCCCATCCACCGCGGAGCGCAGGAGCATCAGGCCCCAAAGGGTCAAGGCCATGCCCCGCCAGAGAGCGGTTCGCTGCAGTGGTGGTGGGGCGGAGGAAGGGGGTGAAGCAGTCAACGCCATGGACTGTGGGGCTAGCGGCGCCAGAGGTTCACCAGCTGGCCGATCAGCAACACCAGCAGGCTGCTCCCCAGCAGGGTGAGCAGGAGAGAGCGGGGGCGAAAGATCTGGCCCAGCAGGCCCACAAGCTTGAGATCAATCACGGGGCCAAGGAGCAGAAAGGCCAGCAAGGCGCCGGGGGTGACCTGGGCTGCGAAGCCCAGGGCCAAGAAGGCATCCACGCTGGAGCAGACCGACACCACCAGCGCAAACAGCATCAGCGCCAGGATGGACAGGGTGGGCAAGCCCCCCAGGGCTAAAAACCACTGGCGGGGCACCAGGGTTTGCACCAGGGCGGCGATGGCACAGCCGGCGACAAGCACCAGGGCGAGGGAGAGAAATTCCTGGCTGCCATGGCGCAACAGCTCGGCGATCGATGGGCGCCCAGGGGTTGGGATGGGACGTGGAGCCCCAGGGGAGGGCCCCCCGAGCAACCCACTTCGCCTCTCCAGCAGGCTGAGTTCGGCCAGGGGGCGACTGAGCCGCCGCTCCTCCAGCAAATCGCCCGTCAGCAGCTGACCCTCCCCCTGCATCCCCAACAACAACGCCAGGCCCACCGCCACCACCACCGCGCCGAGGGGCCGCAGCAGGAGGAGCCAGGGGCGATCGGGAAAGGCGGCCCAAGTGCTTGCGAGCACGATGGGATTGAGCACGGGGGCAGCAAAGAGAAATCCCAAAGCCGTGCCCACGGGGGCCCCGGCAGCGAGGAGGCGCCGGGCCACCGGCACATTGCCGCATTCGCAGGCCGGCAGGGCTAGGCCCATGCCAGCCCCGGTGAGGGGACCGAGGAGGGGATGGCTGGGAAGCTGGCGCAGCCACCGCCCCCCTGGGGTGAACCAGCGTGCGGCGGTAGCCACCACCACCCCGAGGAGGAGAAAGGGCAATGCCTCAATGAGCAGGCCCTGAAAGAGGGCCCAGCCGGTCGCCAAACGCTGGGTGACCAGGGCGCCGCTCATGGGGCTTCCCTCAGCTGCGGCATCGCGCTGGGGGAAGCAAACCACTCCGGTGTGGCGGCAAAAAAGCCAGCGTTAGCCTCATTTTCCCTGGCCTCCACCTGAAAACAGCAGGCCCTGCCCCCCTCCCGGCCATGGATCAGCTCATTGGCCCAGCCCCACACCAACTGGGCGGTGGCTTCCATCCCCACGTTGTCCATCACCCGTAGATCGAGGCCCCCCAGGGCGTGGAGCTCCTGCCACTGGGGCAGGAGTGGATCGTCGGCGCTGACGAGGAAAGTGTGATCGAACTGCTGTGCCAGGCGCTCCCGCAGGGGCTGGAGGCCTGAGAAATCCACCACAAAGCCACAGCCATCGAGCTGATGGGCCGCGAACCAGAAGGTGAAGCTGCGGCTGTAGCCGTGGACAAAGCGGCAATGGCCGCCATGGCGCCACTGGCGGTGGGTGCAGGGAAAGCCGGAGAAGGTCTTGCTGCAGGTGTGGGCCGGGGGGAGGGGCATGGGGGAGGATCGCTGCAGCTGGTAACGCGCCCTTCGTGGCCACTCCACCATCTTTTCACTCTCCGCCGCCCACGGCCGATGCCCTCGCAGCCGTGCTCCGCTGGGACGGGGCGGGGCTGATCCCGGCCATCGCCCAGGACTGGCTCGACGGGGCGGTGTTGATGCTGGCCTGGATGAACGCCGAGGCGCTGCATCGCACCCTGGAGACTGGTGAAGTGCATTACTGGAGCCGCTCGCGGCACCAGCTCTGGCACAAGGGTGCCACCAGCGGCCACATCCAGCGGCTGCGGGGATTGCGCTACGACTGCGACGCCGATGTGTTGTTGCTGACGGTGGAGCAATCCGGTGAGGTGGCCTGCCACAC
>JAYKHG010000044.1:0-3262 GCA_035284825.1 Cyanobacteriota bacterium | reverse complement strand
AAATCCGCGGCTTCCAGAAGCCATGACGGATGGCCTCGCGGAAGTACCCATGGCAACGGCGATCGCCATTGCGGCGCAGGGCTTCGGCGATGAAGTAGGCCCCTTCAGCGCGGCGGCCATCCCAGGGGAAGACCTGGCGGGGGCGGGGCGTCGGACGGATGGCAGCGGCCTTGTCGAGCAGGGGCTGTTCGGGCTGGCCGGCCCGGCGGGCGCCATGGCAGGCGAGGGAGAGCTGGGCAATGTCGCGTTGTTCACGCCAATGGCGCGAGGAGAGTCCATCGCTGAACAGGCGCACGCGGGTGAGCACCTCGGGCAGGTGCACGAAGGTGCCCTCAGAGGCCAGGCGATACCACAGGTCCCAGTCTTGGCCGAAATAGAAGGCGGGCCGGTAACCGCCCACTGCCTCATAGGCATCGCGGCGAATCATCACCGAGGCGTGGTGGGGAATGTCGATGGCGATGCCCTGCTTGGGGGGCACGGTGTCAACCCGCAGGGGGGTGCCGGTGGCGGCGGGCTGGCTGAGGATGCGCAGAGGTTCCCAGGCAGGGCCGCAGTAGGCCACATCGCTGGTGGCGAGCACTAGATCAGGATGGTGCGCGAAGGCCTGGGCCTGGCGGTGCAGCCGCCCAGGAGCCATGCTGTCGCCCACATCAATGCGGGCAAGGAGTGGCCCGCGGGCCTGGCGGCAGCCGAAGGCCAGGGCCTCGGTGAGGCCAGGGCGGGGTGAGTGGATCAGGCGGAAGCGGGGCTCGGCCTGCAGAACTGCCGCACAGCGCTGGTTGGGCTGAAAGCCGCCATTGGCTACCACCAGGCACTCCCACTCCAGCGGGCCCTCCTGGGCCGCCACGGATTCGAGCGTGGTGAGCAGCCGTTCGGGATCGGCGTGAACGCCAAGAACCACGGAAACGTGCACCATCAGGCGCGGAAATAGCGAATCGTGCCGCCACGGAAGCGCAGCCGATCGGGTAGCACCATCAGCCAGCGGTAGAGCCATAGGGCCAGGGCTGGGCCAAGCAGGGCCATGGCACCCCGCAGCCATCGGCTTGGCTCCAGATCGGGGCCTGGTTGAAAACCGGGTTGAAGCTCCTGAATGGCGAGCAGCGTGGCGCGGCAGCGGGGCGGATCAAAGCGCGCCAGCACCCGCAGATCGCGGTAGTGCTGGGCAGCCAGCAGGCGGCGGAAGCTGGGATTGAGCCGGTGCTGCTGGCGAAGGGTGTTGCCGATCTGCCGGTAGATGTGGTTGTGGATGTAAACAGCCTCCACGAAGGAGAGGCTGTTGAAGGCTTGGCTGCCTTGGATGGAGCGGGGATGGAGGCGCCAGTAGTAGCTCACGTGATCCAACCGCACGATGCGATCGGTGCGCAGGGCGTTGCGGCAGAACCAATCGAAGTCGTCGTTGATCGTGAGCCGGGCATCCCAGCGATGATGGGCGATGAAACGACGGCGGTAGAGCACACCGGCGGTGTAGGGCACCTTTTCGCCCTGCAGAATGGCTTCCACCAGCCGCTCGGGGGCTGGTGGAATGAACACCCGGCGGCTGGATTCAAGCAGTTGACCCGTGTCTGTGGTGCGCACATCACCCCAGCGGCAGATCACCATATCGGCCTCCGCCGCTTCCGCCGCCTGTACCTCCAGGTGAAGCGTGTGGGGTTCGAGCAGATCGTCGTGGTCGAGGAACTTCACATAGCGGGCGGTGGCCTGCGCCAGGCCGGTGTTGCGGCCATGGGCGCCGGAACCGCTGTTGCCGGGCTGGCGGATCAGGTGCACCTGGGGGTAGGCGGCGGCGATCCGCTCGGGGGTGTCATCGGTGGAGGCGTCGTCGACCACGATCACCTCCAGACTAAGGGGCCCTTGATCAAAGCAGGAGGCCAGGGTGTCGAGTAGCCAGTCGCCGCCATTGAAGGTGGGAATGACCACCGACACCATGGGATTCAGTGGCGTTGCAGAATCAGGCATCAGTGGGATGAAATCCTGATCAACGCTTCGAGGGCTTGCCCATTGGCCGCCCAGGTGTAGTGCCGGCTGCGGGCCAGGGCTGCCGCGCCAAGTGCCGCAAGGGCGTTGCGATCACCATCGAGCCGGGCCAGCGCCTCGGCCAGGGGGCGTGGCTGCCCTGGGGGCACCAGCACACCGCCCTCTCCATCGCCAAGGAGATAAGGAATGCCTCCCACGGCACTGCCCAGCACCGGGCGGCCACAGGCCATGGCTTCCAGCACCACGGTGGGCAAGGGATCGTCGAGGGAGGGCACCAGCACCAGGTGGCTGCGGCCGTAATGGGCGGCCAGGGAGTGGCGGGGTTGGGGCCCCAGCCAGCGGAGTGTGGCATCAATCCCCAGTTGGCAGCTGCGCTGCTCGAGCTGCCGTAGGCGGCCCGGGGGGCCACTGCCGATCAGATCCAGCTGGAGCTTCATGCCGGCCTGGAGGGCAAGGGCCAACGCCTCCAGCATCACCTCAATCCCCTTCACCGGGTCGAGGCGGCCCACAAACAGGAGCTGCAGGGGCTCCTGGTGCCAGTGGGCTGGGGCGCAGGAGGGGGCTGCGGTGAGGCCGATCTCCTCAGGATCAAGCCCATTGGGGATCAGGGCAATCCGATCCGCTGGCACCCCATGGGCCCGGATCCGATCACGCATCACCGGCGAGAGCGCCACTGATTGATCAGCCCGGCGGTGGGCGTAGCCGGTGGTGCAGCGGTACAACCAGGTGAGGCCAGCGTCGTAAGTGCCGGGAGGGCGATGGAAGATGTCGCCATGGCTCACAAGCACCAGCTGCACCCGGCGGCCAAACCAGAAGGCCACTGCAGCGGCCAGTGGATGGCTGTGGCAGATCACCGTGGCGCCGTGTGCTGGAAGCCTCTGGCGGAGTGCCCCAAGAGCGAGGCCGATCCAGGCCAGTTGCCTGGGGAGGTGTGCCAGTCGCCGTAGCCATGAACAACTTGGCACCTCAACGGTAACAACCTGCACAGAAACAGGTTGATCCAACAGTTGCCCGCGCCGCTCCAGGCTCAGGCCATCACTCAGGAGACAGACGGGTTGCCAGCAGCTGAGCCGCAGTGCTTGCTGCCAGGCCACATTGGCCACGGCACCGGTGCCACCGAGGCCTTCACAGCAGATGATCAAGCTCACGGGTTGGATGGTTGCCATGGCATCACCACACGGGCCAATGCACCTGCGGTGAGTCGTGGCTGCTCCCACAGCCGCAGCACAGGAGCTGCCTGAACGCCCATGAGCACGATCGCCAGGGTGTGCAGGCGCCGCTGCTGGCG
>JAYKHG010000043.1:0-11876 GCA_035284825.1 Cyanobacteriota bacterium | reverse complement strand
GAAAGGTTGGTGGTGCCCCCCTCAAACCAGCGGGCAAAGGGCGGGTTGCTCCAATCGAGCACCGTGTGAAAGGGCTCAAACCAATGGAGTTCGCTGCGGGCAAAATCCCCCCAAAACGCCTCCGGATCCGCCTCGGCCTTCGCCACCAGGGCTTGGTAGGCCTCCATCGAGCCGATGCGGGCCCGGGCGGCCAGGTTCTCGGGGGGTGCAAAGAGTCGCTGTTCCTGCAACACCGACTCGATGGTGACCTCGGGCATCCAAGGGAGGTGGTAACTGGCCCCTACTAAAGCGCAAGTTCCCCCGCCGTACGGCATCGTGGCAGCAACTTTCACCGCCCCATGCCGGCCTGGCTTCCCATCGCTGCCCTGCTGGCCCTGGTCATGGTGGCCGTGGTGGCCCTCCTCAACCCCTCCAGGGACGACTTCGCCTGGTTTCTGCGGCTGCGCCGCCCCCGCTGGCTCACCTTTGAAAGCTGGATCCCCCTGATCTGGGTGGCCATCTATGCCTGCTTCTACGCCTCCGCCTTCGTGCTCTGGCAGGCCTCCCGCCAACCCTGGATTCTGCTGGGCTATCTCCTCCTGCTGGTGCTGGTGCAGAGCTACACCTGGGTGATCTGCCGCACCCGCACCCTGCGCAGCGGCACCGTGGTGGGATTCGCCGGGTGGGTGTGGGGCGTGGCCCTGGCCCTGGTGGTGCTCTCCCGCAGCCCCCTGGCCGCCCTGCTGCTGGTGCCCTATCTCCTCTGGAGCCCCGTGGGCACCTTCGTGACCTGGCGGATGGAAAAGCTCAACCGCTGACGCTGCCCCTGGCCTCAGTTCCAAGCGGCCATGGCGGCCCTGACCCCGGATTGGCTCAGCTCCTCCCCTTCTGGCCCCTCGGCCACGGGATCCATCACGAATCCCCCCAACTCCATGGCCAGCCGTTCTCCGCTGCGTAAATCGATCCTCTCCACGGGAACATCGTCGATCCAGCGGTAGGCAAAGGGTCCATGGAACGAAAACTCATCCATGGGGGTGCCGCGGCAGAACTTCAGCCTGGTCCGTCGGGGGGGGCTCCCGTCAACCCTTTGGGTGGCCTCGGACCATCAGGTGTGCTGATCCCTGCTTGGCAAGTGGCTCCAGGAGCGTTAATTAGGAAGAAGCGTCGCCTTGGAGTCGCATGGCGTGGAACAACGAACCAGGGGCTGACTTCCCGGTCACCCCCCATGCGGCGCCGAGTCTGGATCAGGCGGGCCAACTCACCTACGTGGGCGAGGATGGACGGCGTTATGTGGTGGGTCTCCCCCCCGAGATGGATCAGGCCACCCTGGATCGGGTCATGGGCTCCATCCAGAGGGAGGGCTCCCTCTTTCGGGAGATTGAGCGTTTGGCCCTTCGCTGGATCGCCCAGGTGAGTGGTCCAGACCTCGATGGCCGGGCCGCGATGGTGCTGCTGATGACCACCCTGGAAACGTCCCTGGAGGAGCAGTTCCCCGAAGATGGTGCCCCGGAAGGGGCGGCCTGAGCGGCATGCCCACGCCCGCCGCCTGCCTCTTCGACCTCGATGGTTTGCTGCTCGACACCGAACCCCTCCATGCCCAAGCCTGGCGGGAAGCCGCCGCCACCTTTGCCACGGCCCTCAGCGACGGCGACCTGCTCCATCTGCGGGGCCGTCGCCGGGTGGATTGTGTGGCCCTCGTGCGGGGCTGGATCGAGGGACGCACGGGCTTGCCCGCCCCCTCCGAAGCGGCGCTGCTAGCGGTGCAACAACCCATTGCCCGTCGCCTGATCCCAGGCGCCCTGCCGGTGGAGGGCGCCCAAGCGCTGGTGTCCAGCTGTCAGCAGCGGGGGGTGCCGATGGCCCTGGTCACCAGCAGCACCAGTGAGGCCGTGGCCTTCAAATGCGCCCCCCATCCCTGGTTGGGAATGATCCACCTCCGGGTGATGGGGGATGATCCCGAACTCGCCCTGGGCAAACCAGCCCCCGATCCCTTCCTCCTGGCCGCCCGTCGTCTCCAGGTGTCGCCACAGGAGTGTTGGGCCTTTGAGGATTCCCCAGCCGGTGCCCAATCCGCGGTGCTGGCGGGCTGCCAAGTGCATGTGCTCCTGGCGCCCGGCCTGGTGTGTGGGGATTATCCGGCTGGGGTGCGTTGCTGGCAGTCGCTCCAGGAGGTGGACCTGTGAGCCGGCCAGCAGCCCTCAGCTGAGGCGGCTGAGCACGTAGTCCGGGAGGGCCCGCAGGGCACTGCGGGGCTCGGAGGGGGGAAGCCAGTCGATGGCGTCCAGGGCTTGGCTGGCAAAATCTGCCGCCAGGGCCCGGGAGCGGGGAATGGCATCACAATCGCGTACCAGGGCCAGGGCCTGTTCAAGATCGCCCTCGTTGGCAAATTCCCGCTCGATCAACCTGGCCAGCGCCGGCTGTTCTTCCAACGCATAGAGCACCGGAGCCGTCAGGTAGCCGGAGGCCAGATCGCTCGCCGCTGGTTTCCCCAGCTGCTGGTCACTTCCCGTGAAATCCAGAATGTCGTCCACCACCTGAAACGCCAGCCCCAACTGCCGCCCAAAGCGATGGAGCGCTTCCAGATGGGCGGTGGGAAGTTCGGAGAGCACCCCGGCGGCCTTGGCGCTGTTGGCCATCAGGGAAGCCGTTTTGCAGTAGCTCTTCTCCAGGTAGGTCTCGAAGGTTTGGCCCGTGTCGTAGCGGTAGAGACCCTGGCGCACTTCCCCGTCCGCCAAATCCATGATGACCCGGCTGAGGAGCTTCACCACCTCCAGGTCGTCCAGGTTGGCCAGGTGCCAACTGGCCTGGGCAAAGAGAAAATCGCCGGCAAGGACCGCCACCCGATGGTTGAAGCGGCTGTGCACCGTGGCCACCCCCCGGCGGGTGGAGGCCTCATCCACCACGTCGTCGTGCACCAAGGATGCGGTGTGGATCATCTCGGTGATCTCCGCCAGCCGCCGGTGGCGGGGGGTGAGCACCCCGTCGGGGGAGATCGCCCGGGAGATCAGCAACACCAGGCCTGGACGTAACCGCTTGCCGCCGGCTGAGAAGAGATGCTCAGCCGCAGCTTGAAGGATGGGGTGCCGGGCGCCGATGAGCTGGCGCAAATCTGCCACCAAAATGTCAAGGTCGGCAGCGACCGGCTGGAGCAGCTCTGCAACCGTCGTCACAACACCTCCCTGGTGGGAAGAGTTTAGAAGGCTTGTGGGGGCTTCCGTTGATGGGCGGCGGTGGACGGCTGGATCAGCGACAGCTGCCCCTCCGGATTCACCGCCCATCGGATTTCCTCACAGTGGGCATCGAGGCCCAGCAGCCGGCCGCAGGCCGTGTTGAAGCTGGTGGCCTGGCCCGTGCTCAAGAAGCGATGGTCGCCCTCTTCATCACAGGCCGCCGTCAAGCCCCGCTCGCTCAGCACCCTGGCCAGGTGGGCCGCCACCGCGGGCGCTGGATCAATCACCCGCAGATCTGGGCCCGCCAGGCGCCGGATGGTGTCGATCACAAAGGGGTAGTGCGTGCACCCCAGCACGATGGTGTCCGCCTGGGCCTCCAGCATCGGGGTGAGGAAGCCCCGCAGCAGGGGCTCCAATTCCTCTTCCGACGCGCCTGATTCCACCCAATCGGCTAACCCCAGGCACACCTGCTCCACCACCTTCACATCGTTGGCACAGCGGCCCACCGTGGCCCGGAAGAGCTGGCCCTGGAAGGTGGCCGGAGTGGCCATCACCCCCACCACCTTGGTTTCACTGAGGGAAACGGCTGGTTTCACCGCCGGCTCCAACCCCAGGATCGGCACCGAAGGGTGACGCTCCCGCAGGGTGTGGAGGGCCACGGCGGAGGCGGTGTTGCAGGCCACCACGATCGCCTTGCACCCCTCCTCGATCAGGAAGCTGGAAATGGCATCGCAATAGGCCAGCACCTCAGCACTGCTGCGGTTTCCATAGGGCACATGGGCGCGATCGGCCAGGTAAAGGATGGATTCGCAGGGAAGTTGGCGCACGATTTCCCGCCACACGCTCAGGCCCCCCACTCCCGAATCAAAGACACCAATCGGCTGGCTGGTCACGGCACGTTCACTGTCCCAAATACGACAGGATGCCGGTGGCCAGCGCCGCAGCCAGCTGTTGCCGGTAGCGGGCATCCGCCAGCCGGGGGGCATCGATCTCCCCCGTCACAAACCCCATTTCCGTGAGCACCGAAGGCATCACCGTGCGGCGGATCACAAAGAACCGCCCCGGCCGCGCCCCGCGATCCGGCGTGCCAGGGGAGACGGCCATCAGTTGCTGCTGGATCGAAATGGCCAATTCATAGGCCCGCCCCCCTTGGTAATAGAAGGTCTCGATGCCATTCACATCGGGCCGGTCCATGCTCAGGGCATTGGCGTGCAGGCTCACAAACAAATCGGCCCCGCTGCGGTTGGCCAGGGACACCCTGGGGGGAAGGTCCACATCCACCTCGCTGGTGCGGGTGAGCAACACCTGAACCCCCCTGTTTTGCAGCAATTGGGCCAGCTGCAGCGCCACATCCAACACCACATCCGTTTCCCGTAGGCCGCCGATGCCCACCGCGCCGGGGTCCGGCCCCCCATGGCCCGGATCAATCACCACCCGAAAGCGGCCCCTTTGAACCGCAGGCAAATTGCGAGCACTGGGCATCCGCCCGGTGAGCACCGGCGCGATCGTGGCGGGGCTGAAACGGCCGCCCCAGGTCCCCCGTCCCCCCGCAATGATGGGTGGGGCATCGATGTCCCCTTCACCGATCAGGGGCAGGCTCCTGCGGGATAGGCCCCGCAGATCCATGCGCCAGCGATCCCGCGACACCCCCACCAGCCGCAGCTGCCTGGGATCGAGCTGGGTGCCAGGGCTGAACTCCAGCACAAGCCGGGTGGTTTGGGGGTCGGGCTTGCCGATGCGCACCTCCACCAGCGATCCCCCACCCCGCACATTGCGGCGGCGCATGGGGGCACCTGGAAGATCGAACCACACCCGGGGCCCCTGGCTCCGCTTTCCATCCTCGAAATAGGCCCGCACCGTGGCACCAGGGGTGGTGCGCAGCTCCAGCTGCCCCTCCCGATTGATCTGCCAGGCATAGAGGCTGCTGGCCGCCCAGGAGGGGCCCGCGTTGAGCAGACACCAACCCACCAGGACGGCGAGCATCCGTTTGGGGCAGCGCTGGGCTGTCCCTCGCCATCGCCAGGTCACCATGGGGGCTTCAGAAGAGGGCGGGTTGGCGGTGCCGCAAGCTCGGCATCTGGGCCCGCACACGGGCCACATGTTGCGTGTCCACGGGCGCCATCGCCAGCCCCGGGGCCTGGCCCGCATCGGCCAGCACGGTTCCCCATGGATCGATTACAAGGGCATGGCCATGGGTTTGGCGGCGGCCCTCATGGAGGCCCGTTTGGGCCGGAGCCAACACGTAGGCGGTGTTTTCGATCGCCCGGGCCTGGAGCAGCACCTGCCAGTGGTCCTTGCCCGTGTAGGCCGTGAAGGCCGCGGGAATCATGAGCAGCTCCGCACCGGACGCGGCCAGGTGGCGATAGAGCTCCGGGAAGCGAACGTCGTAGCAGATGGAGAGCCCCACCTTGCACAACCCGGGCACCTCCACCACCGGCGGCAGCTCCACCCCGGGGCGCACGGTTTCCGACTCCCGGTAGGTGCTCCCATCCGGGATGTCCACATCAAAGAGGTGGATCTTGTCGTAGCGCGCCAGCAGCTGGCCCTCCGGGCCCACCAGCTCCGCCCGGTTGAAGGTGGAGCCCGTGGTGGCGGGCACGGGAAATCCCCCCCCCAGGAGTGTCAGCTGGTAGCGCCGTGCCATGGTGACCAGAAATTGGCTGCAGCGTTCCGCCAGGCTGGGGGCCAGCTCCAGGCGGCGCTGCTCATCCCCCATGAAGGCAAAGTTCTCCGGCAGACCCACCAGCTCGGCCCCCCGGCGGGAGGCCAGCTCGATCTGCTCCTCCGCTGCGGCGAAATTGGCGTCGGGATCCGAAGTGCTGGTGAGCTGTAGGGCTGCCGCCAGGAAACTGCTCACCGCCTGTTCAACGCAACGCAGGGGCGAACTGTAAGGGACGTCACGGGGAACACAAGGGGCGCATCAGCTGGCGCGCAGCACCCCGGGCTCCGCCTGAACCGGCACGATGGTGAGGGAATCCACGGCGGCACAGCAGGCGAAATCCGCATCGTGGTTGCCGATGCCCTGGAGCCGCTGGCCATGGCTGGCGGCCCGCAGGCAGGTTTCCGTGTCGTGGCGCCACTGCTGCCAGAGGGCCAGGGCCGCCAACATTTCATCGTTGCCGCAGCTCACCCCCCGGTGGGGGGCAACGGCCAGCTCCATGGCCGCTGAGGCCACCGCCCCCGCCGCCAGGCTGTCCTCCAGGGAGTAGGCCCCCTCCCAGCCGCTCCCCACCAGCCACACCTGCTGGCAATCGCGGGCGATCAGCCGCCGGGCCACGGCGGTGCGGTTAGGCAGGCAGGCGGTGACCAGAAGCGGCACCGCCCGCACCGCCGCCAGGGATCGGGTGCCATTGGTGGTGCTCATAAAGATTCGCTTGCCGCCCACCAGCTCTGGGGTGACGGCCAGGGGGGAGTTGCCCAGGTCGTAGCCCTCCACCCGCTTGCCACCACGTTCCCCCGCCCGCAGGCGCTGGTGCTCGGGCCAGGCGGCGGCCGCCGCCTCCAGTTCCCCCAGATCGGCAAAGGCCTCAATGGCCTCGGCTCCGTTGTGCAACGACCAGGCGATGGTGGTGGTGGCCCGCAGCACATCAATCACCACCGCCGCATCCGGTCCCCCATCGGCGATCCCCTCCACGGGGGGAACATTTTCCGAGGTGTGGAAATAGGAGATCCGCATGGCCAGGCCGCTGGTGGGCCGAGTGTGGCAGAGCGGGGAGGGGGTGCGATGGAGGCCATCAAAAAAGCCCCCTCCAGGAAAGGAGGGGGCCGTTGATCGCTTCAGGATTGGCCTGGCTGGCGATGGAGCGAGGGATCAATCCCTGCGGCCGCCGCCGTTGAGGGCAATGATGAACTGCAGGATGAAGATGAACAGGTTGATGTAGGTGAGGTACATCCCCAGGGCACCGGCCAGGTATTGGTCGTCCCTGTAGGTGCGGGGCATGGTGTAGAAGTCGACGAAGGCGGCACCGATGAAGAGCACCGTGCCGAAGCCGGCGATCATCAACTGGAAGGTGCCCATCCCAAAACCAGGGATGAAGATCCCGCCCACCAGCTGCACCACGATGGCAATCAGCAGGCCGATGATGCCCAGGCCCACCACCCCGCTGAGGGCCTGACCCACGTTGTCGCTCATGCGACGGCCAAAGATGGAGGCCAACACAAAGGTGACCCCAGTGGCCAGGGCCGCGGTGCCGATCGCTCCGATTCCGGCGGTGCCGATCGCCATCGACACGATGCCGCTCAGGGTGAAGCCCGTGAGCAGGCTGTAGGAGGCCAGGAGCGGAAGGGCCGTGCTGTTGTTGCCCTTAAGAGCCACGTTCTGGGCGACGAAGAAGAGCACCAGCTGGGCGATCATGGCCACCACAAAGAGGGGCATGAACAGGGGAGGGTTGCTGGCCATCAGGGCCAGCCCACCCATCACCCCACCGGCCGTGAGCACCATGCCACCACCCACGTAGGGCAGGGATTTGCGCAGCACGTTGGGGCCCACAAGGGAGCTGCGTTGGGCGGCCTGGATGGCCTGTTGGAAATCGCTGTTCGCGGGCATTTCCTTTGGGAAAAGCTGAATCACACAAGTGTGGCAGTGCCGGCAAGGTCTGTGTGGGTGTAAACGTGCGGATCTCCGGATGGGGATTCCCTCAGCGGCCGTCAGGGATTGTCTTTGTGCCACTCAGGCCACTGGCAGGGAGGAAGGCGAATGGAGGGGAGGCCTCAAATTTTGCGGCTGTTTCACCCGCATGCACCCTGCCACCCGCCACCTGCAGCTTTCGCACGGGGGCTCCAGGGGAGAGGTTCACCTGGTCGAGCGACACCCAAAACACACTTGGAGAGGAGACGGAATCAAACAGCAGCACCCGCCGGCGCTGATCACTGACCGCCCGCCAAATCGTGGAGGCGATGTTGGGTTGGCCGGGGGTGGTGATCCCCAGGGGAACACTCACGCCTCGCACCAGCGAGAGCACGCTGGCCAGGGCTTGGTGGGTGAAGCTATGCTTGGGCACGCCGTCGCTGTAGGCTGGATCAAGACGGCGAGGCAGGGCCTTGAGGAGATAGGACGCACGGGCGAAACGGTCGGCGGCGCGGATCGTGCCGGGAAGAAAGGCTGCGCCACCGATGCTTTGCCAATAGGAGTTGAGGGCTAATTGCTGATCAAACGACGGTGAGTTTGTCATCACCGTGTATTGCTTGCCGTGGTGGATCACTAATCGCCCTTTAATGTATTCCAGGATTGCCGAATCACCGCTGGCGTCAGAGAGCGAGAGATGCAGTTGGGCCCCCTGCCCGTTGGGAAGGATGGGTGCCACGATCCGAAAGGGTTCCTTGCGCAGGTGGCTAACGGCCTCCTCCACGCTGGCAAATTGATCCAGCACATACTGCGCCCAGAGTGAGATGGAGAGAACTGGCTTGCCATCTGGCGTGCCGTAATCCGATTCACCGAGATAAAGCAGATTGGCTACTAATCCTTGTTCATTCATGCCCTCAGCCGTTCCCAGATCGTAGCCACTCACTACGACGCTTCCATAGCGCGAACGCCAGCGAGGTGTGTGGGTTCCGCCGGCACCATTGCGCTCCATACCCCGGGGAAAAGCCCAAAGGTTGGAGCGCATGTCTTCCGACCAGTCCATGCTGCGGCCTGTGATCACGGTGCCATCGGGAGCGGTGAAAAGCACACGGGTGCAGGCCACGCCCGCGGGGGCGAGGGTGGTGGTGTTCGCCAGCAGGCTGAGGCCCAAAACCACGGCTGTGCGCCAACAGGGGCGACGGAGGTGCAGGGCGCACAGGGAAATGGCCATGGAGTGGGTGCAGGGTCTTTTTCATCATCCTGTGGATCGGGTTTTAAACGTCCCGCCTCTAGGCCTCGCCGGGATCAGTCAAAGTGCCCCTGGTACGGGGGAATCAGCTTTGGCCGGTGTGATGGCCCAACAGGGCCGCGATCTGCGTGGTTTCCTTCAACTGCTGGAGCGGCGCGGCCAGCTCCGACGCATCACCGCCCCGGTGGATCCCGATTTGGAGCTGGCGGCCATCGCCGATCGGGTGCTGGCCCTGGGGGGGCCTGCCCTGCTCTTTGAAAACGTGCGGGGTTCCTCCATGCCCGTGGCCGTGAACCTCCTGGGCACGGTGCAGCGGGTGGTGTGGAGCATGGGGATGGAGCGCCCTGAGGAGTTGGAGGGTCTGGGGGAGAAGCTGGCCCTGCTGCAGCAGCCCCGGCCCCCCAAGGGCTTTGAGGAGCTCAAGCGCTATGGCGGCCTGGCCTGGAGCCTGATGCGGGCCATGCCCGACCGCGACCTCACCCCCCCCTGCCACCAGGTGGTGCTCAAGGGCGAGCAGGTGAACCTGGACGCGCTGCCCCTGCTGCGGCCCTGGCCCGGTGATGCGGGCGGGGTGATCACCCTTGGGCTGGTGATCACCAAGGATCCGGAAACCGGCACACCCAATGTGGGGGTGTATCGGCTGCAGCGCCAATCGGTCAACACGATGACGGTGCATTGGCTGAGCGTGCGGGGCGGGGCGCGGCACCTGCGCAAGGCCGCGGCGCTGGGCAAGAAGCTGGAGATCGCCATCGCCATTGGTGTGCATCCCCTGCTGGTGATGGCGGCGGCCACACCGATCCCGGTGCAGCTGAGCGAGTGGCTTTTTGCCGGGCTCTATGGGGGAGAGGGGGTGCGGCTGGCCCGCTGCAAAACCCTGGATCTCTCCGTGCCCTCCCACAGCGAGCTGGTGCTGGAGGGCACGATCACGCCGGGCGAGGAGCTGCCCGATGGGCCCTTCGGCGACCACATGGGGTTTTACGGGGGCATTGAGGCCTCACCGCTGGTGCGGTTTCACTGCGTCACCCATCGGCGCGATCCGATCTTTCTCACCACCTTCAGCGGCCGGCCTCCTAAGGAGGAGGCGATGCTCGCCATTGCCCTCAACCGCATCTACACCCCGATCCTGCGCCAGCAGATCCCGGAGATCGTGGATTTCTTCCTGCCGATGGAGGCCCTCAGCTACAAGCTGGCGGTGATCGCCATCGACAAGGCCTATCCCGGCCAGGCCCGGCGGGCGGCGATGGCCTTCTGGAGCGCCCTGCCCCAGTTCACTTACACCAAGTTCGTGGTGGTGGTGGACAAGAGCATCAACATCCGCGATCCGCGCCAGGTGGTGTGGGCCCTCAGTGCCCAGGTGGATCCCCAACGGGATCTCTTCGTGCTGGAGGACACCCCCTTCGACACCCTGGATTTCGCCAGCGAGCGCCTGGGGCTCGGGGGCCGGCTGGCCATTGATGCCACCGCCAAGATCGGCCCGGAGCGGCGCCATCCCTGGGGCGAACCCCTGGGCCGCGACGCGGAGCTGGAGGCCCGGGTGCTGGCCCGCTGGCGGGAGTTGGGGCTGGCCGATTTGCCGGTGGGTGATCCCGATCCAGCCCTGTTTGGCTACACGCTGGAGCATGTGCTGGAGCGGCTGGGGGGCAGGCACGGCTGATGGGGCTGATGGGCCGCACGGCCACCCAGGCCCTCAAGGCCCTGCTGGAGTTGGCCCAGGAGCCAACCCGCTGGCGCTCCGTGACGGATTTGGCTGCCGCCCAAGCCCTGCCTGCGCCCTATCTGGAGCAGCTGTTGCTGCGGCTCCGAAGGGCGGGGGTGCTGGAGGCCCGGCGGGGCCGGCAGGGGGGCTATCGCCTGGCCTGCGCGCCGGCGAGCCTGCCCCTGGGCCGGGTGCTCGGGGCCGTGGGGGCCTGGCCTGGGGGTGGGCCTGCCATGGAGATGTTGCAGCTGGATGATCTGCACCAGAGCCCTGGCGGTGGGGACCCGGATGCCGCCTCGGAACGGGTGGCCGCGTTGTTGCAACAGAGGCTGGCCCAGGCCATGGAGAGGGAGCTGGAGCGCCTCACCCTGGAAGATCTGCTCTTTGATTGGCGGAGTGCCCGGGCGGGCCAGAGCGAGGAGGGCGGCCTGATCCTGGGCTGAGCCCCTAGGGTGCCCCCATGGCAAGCTCCTCCGATTCGCCCCCTGGAGACCTGCTGGATCAGGTGCTCCAACCGCTCCTCACCGACTACGAGGAAACCTTCGCCCGGGGCCTCCTCCTGCTCGACCACTGCCCCGACAACGTGTTGCCGGAGGCCCGCCGGCTGGCCCTCGGGGACCGCTTGAGGGAAGCCCAGGCCGCCCTGGCCGCCGCCCGCGCCCTGCGCGCCGCCGCCCCCACCCCCATGGCCCTCGACATGGCCACCATCACGCCTTGGCATGAGCTGGTGGTGGAGGTGTGGTCGCTCTCGGCGGCGATGCGGGCGGCGGGTGTGGCGATGCCTTGAGGTTTGTTGACGTGCTACCGGAGATGGCGCAGGAGCTGCCGCCCTAACCCAGCGTGCTCTGAGCATGGCTGAGCCCGCTACTGCAACCCCATCGCCACCCGATAGCGCTCCTGGGGGCTGAGCAGATGATCGAGATCTTCGGCGGCTTCATCCACGGCGATTTCCACCCAGTTCACCTTGCCCGTGAAGCGACCCTGGGGGGTGGGGTAATCGGGTGTGACGGGCGAGCCGGCTTCATAGCCCACATCGCAGGTTTCATCGGCGGAAAACACCAATGGCTCCGTGCGCTCCACCCGGCCGCTGCCGGTGGGGGCGCCATCGATGAACAGCGACACGGTGCCGCCCTTGGCCAGACCGCCGCCGTCGTAGGCGAATTCCATCCGCACCTGGTGCGTGCCCTCCGGCACCACCATCGTGCCGTCGATCGCGTAGTG
>JAYKHG010000042.1:0-5873 GCA_035284825.1 Cyanobacteriota bacterium | reverse complement strand
AGAGATGACCCTCCCCATCCAGCCTGTAGGGCCCGAAGGTCCAGGAGTCTTCCGTCGTGTGGGTCTGGCTGGAGGTCATGAAACGCCCGGAAAGGCCTGCAGGAGAAGAAATGCCAATAGGATCTTCCCAGAAAATGGCAATCTTTTGGTTCAAAAAACGCGATCCTTCCCGCCTTGAATTTGAATGCTTTCTTACCGGCCGCCCCAGCCCTCCCATCTCCCGGATCAGTGCCAACTTGGCCCTGGGCACCAGGCCCCATTGGGGGCTTTGCCACGGGAGCGGAGCTGGACCGGTGTGGAGGAGTTGCAGTCGATTCTCCAGGGCATGGGCCTGGATCTGCAATTGCTGCAATTGGAAGGCGGTTCCCTGGGGGGACGAATGCTTCTCCTGGAGCTCCCTCCCCTGCGGTTGGTGCGGCTCCAGCTCGACCGACGTCTGCACAGCCTGGGCTCCAAGCCCAAGGGGGTGCTGACCATCAGCCTGGATCTGGATCCACAGCCAGGGGGGGCTCCCTGGCGTTCCCATGGTCAGTCCTTGCCCGCAGACAGTTTGTTTGGGCTGGATCCCTCCCTGGACGTGCATCTCACCCTGCCGTCGACGGTGACCTACGGATTGGTGTTCCTTCCCCTTGAGGCCCTCGCCCGGTGGGCCAACGCATTGGGCTGGCCCGGTTTCCATGGGGAGCTCTGCCCAACCATCAATGTGTTGCCCATGAGTTCGTCCAGCTCGGGGGCCTTGCGGGGCTATTTGCGGCAGCTCTTTGCCCTGGCGCAGAAGCAGCCCCGGCGCCTGCAGCCGCCGGCCACCCAGGCCCTGGTGCTGGACGACCTGCTTCCCCTCCTGCTGGAGGCCCTGGTGAGCGGGCCGTCCGCGGCCAAGCCCCCACGTCCCCCTGCCCGAATCGAGATCGTGAAACAGGTGCAGCATTGGATGCATCACCATCCAAGTCGGCCCGTCACCCTTGCCGACCTCTGCCGACAGGCCCACGCCAGTCGGCGCACCCTGATCCAGGGGTTTCAGGATCATCTGGGGATGGGCCCCATGGCCTACCTCAAGCTGCTGCGCCTCCACGGCATCCACCGCAGGCTGTTGCAGGCCGATCCTCGGGAGATTCAGATCGGCTCGTTGGCGTGTGAATGGGGGTTTTACAACCCGGGACACTTTGCCGCGGATTACCGCCGCCTCTTCGGGGAACTGCCCCGGGACACCCTTCGACGGTCCCGCTGAACCAGCTGCTACCTTGCAAGACCGTCGCGGCAGCCCCTTGGGCAGCCAGCCGCTCCAACCTTCCAGCCCCTCCCCCCCCGCCGTCGCGGCGCCCGCCGATCCCCAGGCGCTGACGGCCAGGGCCTCCCTGCGGCAACTTCTCGACAGCCTGAGCCGAGAGCAACGCCGCAACCACGAACTGTTGTCGTCCCTGGCGTTCGCCCTGCGCAGCTTCACCAACCTGCAGCGGTTCCTCGAATTGGTGCCGCTGGTGATGGCTCGCCTGGTGGAGAGCCAGGGCAGCCTTCTGGTGGTGTTTCACCCCGATGGGCGCCTGTGGCGTGAGCATCTCCAAGCCACCGGCGGAGATCGTTGCGCCGAAGTGTTGCGTCAGGTGGCGGCCCTCCCGGATGCCCAGTTGCAGGCCCTCTCCAGCGAGGAGGCTGGGGCAGCTCTTTTGGATGGGCTGATCATTCGGCTGCTCGCTCCGGCCCAGGTGTTTGCCACCTCCGTGGTGGCCCGCAACCGGCGGCGGGGCCGGCTCTATGTGTTCAGCGATCGTCAGGGCTACAGCTGGAGTGAAGTGCATCGGCGTCACCTCCAATTGGTGGCCGACATCACGGGGGTGGCCCTGGAAACGGCCACCCTCCAGGAGGACAGTCGCCGCCACGAACGGTTGGATCGCCAGCTCAGCATTGGGGCGGAGATCCAGGCTCAACTGCTTCCCGATCACTGCCCGGTGATCGAAGGGGTGGAGCTGGCCGCCAGATGCCGACCGGCTTTTGAGGTGGGTGGCGACTATTACGACTTCATCCCGACCCGGCCGGAGGGCCTGGCCCGCAAGCGGGAGCGGGGTCGCTGGGCCTTGGTGATGGGCGATGTGATGGGCAAAGGCGTGCCCGCTGGCCTGCTGATGACCCTGCTGCGGGGCATGCTGCGGGCGGAGGTGCTGAGCGGTCTCCCCCCCGATCGGATCCTTCACGACCTCAACCACCTGGCCCAGGAGGATCTGGCCCACTCCCACCGCTTTGTCACCCTCTTCTACTCCGACTACGACCCCCGCTCCAGGCTGCTCCGCTATGCCAACGCCGCCCACAATCCCCCCCTGCTTTGGCGCCGCCAGCAGGGACGGGTGGATCGCCTGGATGCCCCTGGGCTCTTGATTGGCCTGCAGAGCGAGGCCGACTATGAGTGCCGCCAGGTGCGTCTGGAGCCAGGTGATGTGGTGCTCTATTACACCGATGGGGTGACCGAGGCCACGGGCTTCAGCGGCGAGCGGTTTGATGAAGAGCGGTTGACCAAGGCCTTTCATGGCGCCTGTGGGTCGGCGGCCGGTGCCCAGGGCATTCTTGATCAGCTCTTCACCAGGCTGGATCGCTTTCTCGGGGCGGACCGTCAGCCGGAGGACGACGCCTCCCTGGTGGTGCTCAAGGTGCGCGATGAGGTCAGACTCCCTCCCCTGCCGCAGACACCACCTGGAGCAATGGCAAGCTGAAGGCCAGCGCATGGGTTCTGGATGACGTCCGAGGTTTCTCCGTCCAGCACCGGGACGACCGGCACCCAGGCCCCCTGGAGCGATCGCTTTGAGCAGGGACTCCATCCCGCCATCGAGCGTTTCAATGCCTCGATCGGTTTTGACATCACCCTCCTCCAGGAGGATCTGGATGGATCCGTGGCCCATGCCCGCATGCTGGGCCGCTGTGGGGTGATCAGCGAAGCCGAAGCCCAACAGCTGATCGATGGCCTGGAGGCCATCCGTGGCGAGGCCGCGGCGGGCCAGTTCCAACCCGGTGTGGAGGCGGAGGATGTGCACTTCGCCGTGGAGCGTCGCCTCACCGAGCGCCTTGGAGCCTTGGGCAAAAAGCTGCACACCGGTCGCAGCCGCAATGACCAGGTGGGCACGGATCTCCGCCTCTGGCTCCGGCGGCAGATCGACGCCATCGATGGGGCCCTGCGGCGGTTTGAGGGGGCCCTCCTCGCCCACGCGGAGCAGCATGTGGACACCCTCATCCCCGGATACACCCATCTGCAGCGGGCCCAGCCCCTGAGCCTGGCCCACCATCTCCTGGCCCACGTGGCCATGGCCCAGCGCGACCGGGGGCGGTTGGCCGATGTGCGACGCCGCGTCAACATCTGCCCCCTCGGGGCCGCTGCCCTGGCGGGAACCCCCGTGCCGATTGACCGCCGCCAGACAGCTGGGGAGCTGGGGTTTGCGGCGATTTATGCCAACAGCCTGGATGCGGTGAGCGACCGCGACTTCGCTGTGGAGTTCATGGCCGCGGCCAGCCTGGTGATGGTGCACCTCAGTCGCCTGGCGGAGGAGGTCATCCTCTGGGCCAGTGAGGAGTTTGGCTTCATCACCCTCACGGATCGCTGTGCCACCGGCAGCAGCCTGATGCCCCAGAAGAAGAATCCTGATGTGCCGGAGTTGGTGCGGGGCAAGACGGGCAGGGTGTTTGGCCATCTGATGGGCCTTCTCACCATGATCAAGGGACTTCCCCTGGCCTACAACAAGGATTTTCAGGAAGATAAGGAGGCGCTCTTTGATGGAGTGCGCACCTGCCTGGATTGCCTCGAGGCCATGGCGATCCTGTTTGAGGAAGGTCTGGAATTCAGGCCCCACCGTCTTGATGGGGCTGTGCACAGCGATTACGCCAATGCCACCGATGTGGCCGACTACCTCGTGGCCCGAGGGGTTCCCTTTCGGGAGGCCTATCAGTTGGTGGGAGCCCTTGTAAAGCAGTGTGTGGATCAGGGCCGCCTGCTGGCCGATCTTTCCCAGGAGGAATGGCGGGGTCTCCATCCTGCTTTTCAAGCTGACATCCACGCTGCCATCGCTCCACGCCAGGTGGTGGCGGCCCGCAGGAGCGAGGGCGGCACCAGCTTTTCTGAAGTGCGGCGCCAGCTCCAATTGGCTCAGGAGCAGCGCCTGGGGCAAGGATCAGCGCTGCAGTAACGATGCTGCAACACGTTGCCTTGGTTCAGGCGGGCCAGATTCCAGAGACGGTTTAATCTGTGGGTGCCGAAACCCTCCGGGTCCCTCGGCGTCTGTATCGGTTCCCCCAGCCCCTTTCGTGAGCATCTTTGTAGGCAATCTCCCCTTCCGCGCTGAGCAGGAAGACGTTATTGAACTTTTCACCCGCTTCGGCGATGTTGTGAATTGCTCCCTCCCCCTGGAGCGCGACACCGGCCGCAAGCGTGGCTTTGCCTTCGTGGAAATGGCAGATGATGAGATGGAATCCCGGGCCATCGATGGGCTGCAGGGAACCGAGTTGATGGGGCGACCCCTGCGCATCAACAAGGCCGAACCCCGCGGCGGCGGTGGTGGTGGTGGTGGCGGCGGAGGCGGAGGCCAGCGCCGTGGCGGTGGTGGCTACGGCGGCGGAGGCTATGGCGGCGGTGGCGGCTATGGCGGCGGCGGCGGTGGTGGTTACGGGGGTGGAGGCGGTGGCTATGGCGGCCGCAGCGAGGATCGCGGCTCCGGTGCCCGTGACTGGGAAGATCGCAGCTATGGCGGTGGTGATCGCGGTGGCGACAGCTTTGATGCTGGTCGGGCAAGGCGCCGCCGCAGTGGTGGCGACGCTCTCGACGCGGAATAACTGAGGCGGGTCAGGGTGCTCGGGCCCTTGCCCTCCATCAGAGCCCATGTTCCTCCAATTGAAGAGCCGCCGCAGAGAGCACCTCAGGACCGGCCTGTGGTGCTCCTGCTTGCCGTGAGAGGGAAGCCCGCCAGCCCCGGGCTCCCTTGACCCCTTCCACCACATGCACCAGGTGGCGGCCAATGGCCCAAAGCCGCCCCCCCTGGCCACACCAGCGTTCCGCATGGGGGATCAGTCCTCGCACCACGGACGAGGGTCGGGCCTGTTCCCGGGAGCTGTCTGCAAAGATCTGCCGGTCCACGGCCGCCCAGCGCAGGGGGTGCTGGTAGACCGCCCGACCCACCATCACCCCGTCAACCCCTTCCAGCTGGGCCTGGCAGGCTTCCAGGGTCTCCAGGCCCCCATTCAGTTCCACCAGCAGTGCGGGTCGCTCCCGTTTGAGCTGATGCACCACCTCCCAGCGCAGGGGAGGAATGGTGCGGTTTTCCTTGGGATCCAGGCCCTCCAGCCAGGCCTTGCGGGCGTGCACGGCGAAGCGGGCGGCGCCGGCCGCAGCGACGGTGTCCACAAACTGGAGGAGCTCAGAAAAGCCATCCCGCTGGTCGATCCCAATCCGGTGTTTCACCGTGATCGGCAGCCCGGAGGCGGCTGCCATGGCCGCGACCCCTTCCGCTACCCGCTCAGGGTGGGCCATCAGGCAAGCGCCGAAGTTGCCCTGGCTGGCCTTGGGGCTCGGGCAGCCCACATTCAGATTCACTTCGTCGAAGCCCCAGGCCGCGGCCAGCTGGGCTGCCCTCGCCAACTCCTGGGGTGTGTCCCCCCCCAGTTGCAGCGCCAGGGGCCTCTCCAGGCTGTCAAACCCGATCAGCCTCTCCAGGCGCCTCTGCCGCTCCGCGTTGCAGTGGGGCGGGCCCTGCCGCATGAGGTGATCCAGGGCCCGGGCCACCACCATTTCGGTGTAGAGCAGGCTGTGGCGGCTCACTTGACGCATCAGCACCCGGAAGTGCCGATCCGTGTAGTCGAGCATGGGCGCCACACTGAAGCGAAAGGCGTTCGGCATTGCTCCA
>JAYKHG010000041.1:0-3094 GCA_035284825.1 Cyanobacteriota bacterium | reverse complement strand
GGGTGGGGCCCATCCCCTCAGGGTTTGGCGCCCATCTGGTGCGGATCCAGGCGGTGACCCCCGGTGCCGTTCCCCCCCTGGCGGAGGTGCGGGGGGCGGTGGAGCGCGACTGGCGGGTGGAGGAGCGGCGCAAGGAACGGGATCGGACCTATCGCCAATGGCTGGGGAAATACCACATCGAACCGCCAGCCCTGCCATGAGGGGCTCTGGCCGCTACTGGCAGGTGGGCACCCTCCTGGTCCTGATGCTCCTGCTGGCCCTGCGGCCCCTGGGGGCCCATGAGCTGCTGCCGGCCCTGCTGGAGCTGCGGGAGCCCGCCCCCGGCCGGGTGGAGGTGCTGTGGCAAGTGCCTTTGATCCAAGGGCAGGCCCCGCCCCTCACCCCCGTGTTTCCCGGCGGCTGCCGGCCCCTGGCGGCACCCCGTCCGGCGATGGGCGAACGTTCCCTGGTGGTGCGCTCCACCCTGCGCTGTGGCTTCAGTCTGGCGGGCCAGCCCCTGGCGGTGGACGGCCTGGAGGGCACCGCCACTGAAGTGCTGGTGCGCTGGCAGCCGGCGGGGGGCACGACCACCACCCAGGTGCTGCGGGCGGCCCAGCCGCGCCTCACCCTGGCCGGTCCATCCGCCCCCGGCGCTCCGCCGGCCCTACCCGTTTATCTGTTGTTGGGGATGGAGCACATCCTGCAAGGGCCCGACCACCTGCTGTTTGTACTGGGGCTGCTGCTGATCGTGGGCCAGCGCTGGAGGGTGTTGGTCAAAACCATCACCGCCTTCACCGTGGCCCACAGCCTCACCCTGGCTGCCACCACCCTGGGGATTTGGCGGGTGCCCACCCCGCCTTTGGAGGCGGCGATCGCCCTGTCGATCCTGTTTTTGGCGCCGGAAATCGTGCGCACCTGGCGGGGGCAGAGCAGCCTGACGATCCGCCGTCCCTGGTTGGTGGCCTTCGCCTTCGGCCTGCTCCATGGGGCTGGATTGGCCACGGCGCTCCAGGACCTGGGGCTGCCGCGGGGGGAAACGCTCCAGGCCCTGGCCCTCTTCAACCTGGGGGTGGAACTGGGTCAGCTGGCCTTCATTGCCCTGCTGTTGGTCCTGGTGCGCCTCTGGAGGCTCAGGGCATGGCCTGAGCCCCTCTGGTTGATGCGCCTTCCGGGCTACCTGGTGGGTGGGCTGGGGGCCTATTGGGTGATCGAGCGCACCATGGCCCTGGTGGGGCCTGCCTGGACCTGACTCGCAGGCCCGTTTACCCCATGACTCCTGCTCTTCATTCTTGCCTAAGGTGAGAGTTCGCTCTGGGTCCTGTGACACAAACGCTGGCAGCACCACGAGTTTTGAATGCAAAGGCATCCCCTCCACCAGCGGTTGCAGGCCTTGATCAGCCTTTGCATCACCGCCCTGGAGAGGCCCTCAGGCCCGTGACCCATTCCCCCACCCGAGCGACCCCGTTGACCTGAACACCGCCATGACGACCTCCAGCGATCTAAGCCGCAGCGTGCAGGAGTATTACGGCGCCACATTGGGCTCCACGGCCGATCTACGCACCGACGCCTGCTGTGACGCCAGCAGCGTTCCCGAGGCCCTCCGCCCGCTGCTGGCACGCATCCACCCCGAGGTGCTGTCGCGCTACTACGGCTGTGGGCTGGTGGTGCCGCCGTTGCTGGAGGGCTTGCGGGTGCTGGACCTGGGCTGCGGCAGTGGCCGGGATGCCTATTTGCTGGCCCAGTTGGTGGGCGCTGGTGGTGAGGTGGTGGGCGTGGACATGACGCCGGAGCAGCTGGCGGTGGCCCGGCGGCACCAGGAGCACCACGCCGACCAGTTCGGCTTCGCCAATGTGCGGTTTTTGGAGGGCCGCATCGAGCAGCTCGAGGAGCTGCCGTTGGAGCACGGCAGCTTCGATCTGGTGATATCCAACTGCGTGGTCAACCTCTCCACCGATAAGTTGGCGGTGCTGAACGGGATGCGGCGCCTGCTCCAGCACGGTGGTGAGTTCTTCTTCGCCGATGTTTATGCCGATCGGCGGGTGCCCGAGGCGCTTCGCCATGATCCGGTGCTCTACGGCGAATGCCTCAGTGGTGCCCTCTACTGGAATGATTTCCTGCGCCTAGCTCGCCGGGCTGGCTTCGCCGATCCGCGCCTGGTGAGCGACCGCCCGCTGCAGGTCACCGATCCAGAACTGAGCGCCCGCACCGGCGCGATCCGTTTCTTCTCCGCCACCTACCGGCTGTTTCAAATCCCGGAGCTGGAGGATGCCTGCGAAGATCACGGCCAGGCGGTGATCTACCGCGGCACGATTGCCGAACACCCCTTTGCTCTGCCCTTCGATCGGCACCACTGGATCGAGGCCGGCAAGGTGTTTCCGGTGTGCGGCAACACCTTCCGCATGCTCGCCGAGAGCCGTCTATCGCCCCATTTCACGTTCATCGGTGATTTCAGCCGTCACTATGGGCTCTTTGAGGGCTGCGGAGCTGCCCTTCCCTTTGGAGAGGGGACAAGGGACACCGTCGCCGCGCCGGCTTCCCCTGCCGCCACCGCCGCCAAGAGCGGCTCCTGCTGCTGATGGCCGACACGCCCATGGCCAGCCACCGCGTTTCATTGCGCCTCAGTGGCGGCGTGTGGGAAGCGCTGCAGGAGCGCTGCCGCTGCACCGGTGAAAGCGCAGACCATGTGATCAACCGTGCGCTGGCTGAGGCCTTGGATCTTGACCACCACACCATCTATCAAGTGTCCACCTCCGGGGCACTGGTTCAAGGGGTGTATGGCGGTTGTGTGCGTGTGGGTGATCTGTTGCGGCACGGTGATTTTGGCCTCGGCACCTTTGATGGGTTGGATGGCGAGGGGATCCTGCTCGATGGCCAGTGTTGGCAGGCTTGCGGGGATGGAAGCGTGGCACCTGCTCCAGCGGATGCCCTCACACCCTTCTGGGTGGTGACCCATTTTCAGGCCGATTTGATGCAATCCTTGGCCGGAGTCTGCAGCTGGGCGGACTTCACGAGCCAACTCGATGCCCTGCGCGACAACGCCAACTTGTTTTTCGCCCTACGGGTTCGGGGGCTCTTTGAGCACATCCGTTATCGGGTGGCCTGCAAGGCTGAAGCC
>JAYKHG010000040.1:0-3788 GCA_035284825.1 Cyanobacteriota bacterium | reverse complement strand
GGGAGGCCGCCCACGACCATGGGCTGGAGGTGCTGGCCTACCCCATCAATGATGTTCCTGGCAACTGCACCCGTTTCCTTCTTCTGCAGCGCAGCCAGCGGGAAGATACCGGCCCCCTGGCCAGCCTGGCGTTCTCCCTGCGATCGAACCAGCCGGGTGCCCTGCTGCAGGCCCTGGTGTGCTTCGCGGCCCATGGGCTGAACATGATCCGTATTGAATCCAGACCATCCAAACGGGAGATGGGGGAGTACATCTTTTTTGTGGATCTGGCGTTGCCAACAGGGGGAGCCCAAGCCCTTCAGCTCGCCTTGGATCAACTGCGACCCCTCTGTGAACACCTGGCCCTCTTTGGCACCTATCCCTTGCACACCCTTCAGGAAGGGGAGGCGGAAGGTCGCTGAGCGCGGAACACACCGAATTGCATCAGGCCATGACGAAAGGCCCAATCCATTAACAGAAGGGTTGGGGTTTCCCGCAACCCCTGGATCACAGCCCCTGGGCCCAGGCCGAGCACGGCACCAGGGCGGCGCACGCCCTCAAGGATGGAGTCCCTCCAAGAAGGGACCGTGGCGGCGGTCCAATCGGCACTGTCCACCACCAGGGATCGATTCCATGGGCTGTTGTGGAGATTGCCCGTGAGGGAGCGGATGCTGGCGAATTCGGGATGGGCCCATTGCTGGAGCAATTGACGCATCACCCAGGTTTCAAAGGGGGAATAGGGGCCGTCGGCAGGATCACGGCGGTTCCAATCCGCCAGGGCCAACAGCCCTCCCGGCTTCAAAACCCGCAGCAGTTCATCCACGTAGCGTTGCTTGTCTGGCATGTGGGGAGAGGCCTCCACACTCCAGACCGCATCAAAGGTGCCATCGCTGAGGTCCAGGTGGAGGGCATCCATCACCGCAAAGCGACAGCGGGACTCCAGGGAAGGAGGGGTCAGGGCCCGGGCCCGGGCGATCTGCCCTGGGCTGATGCTGATGGCGAGCACCTCCAAGCCATAGTCACGGGCCAGGATGCGTGCGCTCCCGCCAATGCCGCACCCCACATCGAGCACGGTGCTGCCTGGAGGCAGGCGGTCAAAACCGCTCCAGCGCACGAGCTCATGGACAAAGTCTTCCTTGGCTTGGCGAAAATCCCGCGGTCCAGGGGGATCGCCGTAATGACCGAGGTGAACGTGGTCGCCCCAGAGACGTTCGAGCAAGGCATCTTGGGTCCAGCGGTCGTAGGCCTCGGCCACGCTCTGGCTCCCCCTGTAGCGACGGGCCGAAGACAACCAGAGCCAAACGGCAACCAGGACAAGCCCACTGAGGAGAAAAAGGGCAAGGAAGATCAGCCAAGGCTGTCCTGGTCCGACCATGCTCAACCGTTGGCCTCAGTGCTGTCGTTGGGGGAGCTGTCGGTGGGGGCGAAGGTGTCTTTTAGAACAGTTCGTGCAGCCAGTTGGCGGCGCGTTTGATCCAAAAGGTTGAGTTCTTCCCGCAAACGATCGCCGGTGTCGGTGATCTCCAGCAGGGCTTGCTGGTGGTCGGCCACAGGCCCCCCCAGGTGGGAACCAATCCAATAGGACAGTTCCCGAGGCAGATCAGGCAGATCATCCGGCAGAACAGTGGTTTTGCCGACCAGTTTTCCCGTCAGTTCCACCACATCACGGAGCGCTTGGGTCACCTCCTGGGTCAGGGCCTGGAGTTCATCGACGGAGTCGGAAATGTCATCCTCCACCCAACTCACCATGGCCACCCGAAATGGAGTGTCCCGGAGGATCTTGAGCACACGAAAACGCTGTTGTCCCATCGTCACGATATTGCTTCGATCATCCTCAAGCCCCTGACAATGGAGGATTTCAGCACAACAACCTATCGAAGACATCCGTTGCTGCTGAGGATCCCAACGCAACACGCCAAAGCGACGATCCTCTGCCATCACAGTGCGAAGCATCATGCGATAGCGGGGCTCAAAAATATGAAGCGGCAACACTTCCTGTGGAAACAGAACCACATCAGGCAAGGGGAACAGGGGAAGTTCCCGAACGGATAGGTCACTCACAGGTCATTCCTGGCGGATCGGCGCAGCCAGGGCGAGGAGGCTGGCACCGCACCATCCTAGAAAGGTCGATGGGACAGTGTGTTCAGAGCTTGACCTCAATATCAACACCACTGGGAAGATCAAGTTTCATCAGGGCATCGATGGTTTTCGAGCTTGGGCTGTAGATATCAATGATCCGACGGTGGGTGCGGGTTTCAAAATGCTCGCGTGAATCCTTATCCACGTGGGGCGAACGGAGAACGCAATAAATTTTGCGCTTGGTGGGCAGTGGAATCGGACCGATGGCTGTGGCAGCGGTGTGATCTGCCGTGTCGATGATCTTTTCGCAAGACAGATCCAGCATGCGCCGATCGAAAGCCTTCAAGCGAATGCGGATTTTTTGCTGGGGAATGGAAGATGTCATGGGAAATGGCCCTGGCAAGAAGGGAATTGGATTGTCGAGGTTCCTCTAGGCAACGTCCAGGGGGGTGGGTTTCCCACCCCCCTGGCTTGGATCAGCTGATCATTCGACGATCTTGGACACCACGCCAGCTCCGATGGTGCGTCCACCCTCGCGGATGGCGAAGCGCATGCCCTGCTCGATGGCCACAGGACAAATCAACTCGGCACTCATCTTGATGCGATCACCAGGCATGACCATCTCCACGTTGCTGCCATCGTCAGCGGTGAAGGCCGTGATTTGACCGGTCACATCCGTGGTTCGGATATAGAACTGCGGCCGATAGCCGGCAAAGAAGGGAGTGTGGCGGCCGCCTTCCTCCTTCTTGAGGACATACACTTCGCCCTCAAATTTGGTGTGGGGCTTGATGGAGTTGGGCTTCACGAGCACCATCCCGCGCTCAATGTCCTCTTTCTGGACACCCCGAAGGAGGAGGCCCACGTTGTCTCCCGCCATACCCTCATCGAGCAGTTTGCGGAACATTTCCACACCGGTGACGGTGGTCTCGCGGGTGTTTTTGATGCCCACGATTTGGACCGTTTCGCCCACCTTCACCTTTCCGCGCTCGATCCGGCCCGTGGCCACGGTGCCCCGACCGGTGATGGAGAACACATCTTCCACAGCCATCAGGAAAGGCTTGTCGATCTCGCGCTCGGGCTCTGGGATGGCCTCGTCCACGGCATCCATGAGGTCGAGGATCTTGTCCACCCACTCATCCTCACCGCGCACTGCCTTGTTACCGGCTTGGATGTATTCCAGAGCCTTCAAGGCGGAGCCTGCGATCACGGGGATGTCATCCCCTGGGAAGTCGTAGCTGCTGAGGAGTTCACGCATCTCCAGCTCAACCAGTTCGAGGATTTCCTCGTCATCCACCATGTCCTTCTTATTGAGGAACACCACCAGGGCCGGAACGCCCACCTGCTTGGCAAGCAGAATGTGCTCCTTGGTTTGGGCCATCGGACCATCGGTGGCTGCCACCACCAGAATCGCCCCATCCATTTGGGCGGCGCCGGTGATCATGTTTTTGACATAATCCGCGTGGCCCGGACAGTCCACATGGGCGTAGTGGCGGTTGTCGGTCTCGTACTCGACGTGGGCGGTGTTGATGGTGATGCCGCGCTCCTTCTCTTCCGGAGCTCCATCGATGTCATCGTAGGCTTGGGCCTTGGCCTTGCCCTGGGACGCCAGCACGTTGGTGATGGCGGCGGTGAGGGTGGTTTTGCCATGGTCCACATGGCCGATGGTGCCGATGTTGACGTGGGGTTTGGTCCTTTCGAACTTCTCGCGTGCCATGGAAGGGAAGAATCGG
>JAYKHG010000039.1:0-3465 GCA_035284825.1 Cyanobacteriota bacterium | reverse complement strand
TGGCCAAGGTGGTGGGGAGCAGGATCACCAGGCTCCCCAACCAACCCAGGACAATCCCAGCAGCCAAAAGCAGGCCACGCCGGGTGGTTGCCGTCAACGGGCAAATTTCAGGAGTTCAGCGGCGGAGGCCAGCAAATCAATGGCCACGAAGTAGATCTTGCCTTCGGGGCTGAGGAGGAAACGCCAGGCCACGTTCATGCCCACTCCCGCACCAAACCAGGGGGTTTGCACCTTGCCGGTCACCTTCACCTGGTTGAATCCTCCCTCTGCGGGCTCGGAATAGCCACGCTCAGGAAGGAGCTTGAGGTTTTGGCAATCTTCCTTGAAGAAGCGCAGGATCGCTTCCCGGCCCACGATGGGCTTCTGGAAGGGGGGCTGGAGGGCGCCGTCGGGGAGGAAGAGCTCGATCAGGGCATCAAAGTCGTTGGCATTAAGCAGATCCCTGTAGGCGTTGATCGTGGGGTTGATGATGCCCTCGATGAACACTTTCTGGCGGCTTTCCTCGGGAGTTGGAGCGGCGATGGGCTCCATCACGCGCTGTCCTTCCCCCTTGGCGGGGTCAAAACCCATGTCTTCGACGAAGTTGCGCAGCAGGGTGATTTGCTGCCCCTGCTCCACCCCTTTCACAGAGCTGAGCACTGCGGCCGCATTGGCGGAAAGCTGGTAGCCCTTGGGAATCGGGGCCACGAGTCCAGCGGCCATCCACTGCCCCAGCTGATACCAAAAACCGAGTTTGATGTTGACGGACCAATTGGCGTAGGTGCGACCAATGGGGGTATCGGTCCTGTTGGCCAGATCGCACATCACCTGGCTCTGCTCGGCGAAGGACTTGGCCTTGATTTCATTCAGCACGGGCTCGGCGAACTGCATCCGAGCCGCACCGGGGGCGGCGATGGTGATGGTTTGGCCCATCTCCAAGTAGGCAAACCAAATCAGGGCCAGCTGGTCTTCCGCATTGAGCAGGCGAAAGCGGGCGGTGATGGCGGGCACCGCATCGGCGCTCAGCGTGTCAGGAAAGATCTGGGTGGCCTTGGAAAGGGTGTACATCCGCTCTGCTTAGATTGTGAAGATTTCCTTCAGACCTTAACGTTTTTTTGGGAATCTGACTAGCCGTCGCCCTGTTCGGAATTCCGCTCCCCAGCCCTCCGGCGTTGGATTCGGTCTTGGGGGGATCTGGGAACCCTTGGCTTATCTCCACCAATTGTCTCACCATGCCGCTGACATCCCGCCAGCTGGAGGGCCGCTGGGCTGAGCAGAGGGCCTTGAGGTTGCTGCAGGACCGGGGCTGGAGGCTCCTGGCCCGGAACTGGCGCTGCCGCTGGGGGGAGCTCGATTTGGTGCTCGGCAAACCCGGCCGACTGCTGCTGGTGGAGGTGAAGGGCAGGGGGCCATCGCATCGGGATGGCGCCGGCATTGGCGCCCTGCACGGGGGCAAGCGCAGGCGCCTGGAACGGGCCTGGGCCTGCTGGCAGGCCGAGCACCCCCATTTGGCCCATCTGCCGATGGAGTTCGTCGCCGCCCTGGTGCCCCTTCCACCCCGTCGGGCGCCCGTGCGCTGGCTGCATCTGGTTTGAGGCCCATCCGCTGCCGGGCGGATCAGGGGGTTCCTGGGGTTGGGGTGGCCGACGGGGTTGCCGGTGCGGCGGGAGCCGGGGTGAACCACACCGTGCAGCGGAAGCGGGGCAAACTGCCCATCCGCCCAACCCCCACCTCCTGGCAGCGGGTGTCCGTGATGCTCCCTCGATCGGAAACAGGCACCTGGTCGATGGCGCGCTGCTCAGCGTCGTTCTGGCTCCAGATCGATTCAGCCGTCCGGCTCTGGGCGCGGGCGGCGGGGGCCATCAGGCAGAGCGCAGCCAGGGGAAGGGCCAGCCCCAGGAGCCCTCGGTGTCGCCGGGGGCCGAAGCCGTTGGTCGTGCGCATGGTGGTGATGCCGCTACCAGAATCATCCCCAGCGATCCCCCTCCCATGGTCTCCCCCTCCGCCTTTGGCACCCATCGGGTCCGCCATCGGTTTGGCCAGCACTGGCTCGTGGATCAGGGGGTGTTGCGCGAGATTGTGCGGGCGGCGGAGCTCACCGCCGCCGACCATGTGCTGGAGGTGGGTCCGGGCCGGGGGGTGCTCACCCAGGCCCTCCTGGCCTCCCCCGCCGCCCGGGTGACGGCGGTGGAACTCGATCGCGATCTGGTGGCTGGCCTGGACCAACGCTTTGGGGCGGATCCGCGCTTCACCCTGGTGAGCGGCGACATCCTGTCGGTGCCCCTCCCCCCCGGGGCTCCCCCTGGCCCCAACAAGGTGGTGGCCAACATCCCTTACAACATCACTGGCCCATTGCTGGAGCGACTGCTGGGCCGGTTGGATCGGCCCTTGACCCCACCGTTCCAGCGGCTGGTGTTGCTCGTGCAGCGGGAGGTGGGGGAACGGCTCAGGGCCGAAGCGGGTTCAAGTGCCTTTTCCGCCCTGAGTGTGCGCATGCAGCTGCTGGGGACGATCAGGGGAATCTGCCCCGTGCCACCCAGCTGTTTCCAGCCACCCCCGAAGGTGCACTCGGAGGTGATTCAAATCGATCCCCTGCCGCCCCAGCAGAGGCTGTCGCCGGAGCTGGCGGGGGCGTTGGAGCCCTTGCTGCGACGGGCCTTCACGGCGCGCCGCAAAATGCTGCGCAACAGCCTCTCAGGGCTGATGCCCGAGGAGGCGCTGGCCGTCCATGCGGCGGAGGCCGGCGTGGTCCTCCAGGCCAGACCCCAGGAGCTCTCCCCCAGCCAGTGGGTGGCGCTGGCCACCAGCTTGAATCGCGCCACGCTCCCCTCCCCCCCGGCCCCCTGACCCATGGCCCACTGCCGCGTGCTGGCTCCAGCCAAGATCAACCTGCATTTGGAGGTGCTGGGGCTGCGGCCGGACGGTTTCCACGAGCTGGCGATGGTGATGCAGTCGATCGACCTGACAGACCAGCTGCACTTTCAAGACCGCTCCGATGGGGCGATCACCCTCCGCTGCGACCGGGCCGACCTCTCCGTGGGGCCCGACAACCTGGTGGTGCGGGCGGCCGAAGCCCTTCGGGCCCACGGGGGCCAGGCCGATCGGGGGGTGGAGATCCTGCTGGAGAAGCGCATTCCCATCGGTGCGGGTTTGGCCGGGGGATCCAGCGATGCGGCGGCCACCCTCGTGGGCCTCGATGCCCTCTGGGGGTTGCACACCCCAGGGGCAGAGTTGGCGGCCCTGGCGGCGGAACTGGGCTCCGATGTGCCCTTCTGCCTGGAGGGCGGCTCCCAGCTCTGCTTTGGCCGGGGGGAACGGCTGGAGCCCTGCCCCCGGGCCCCTGCCCCCCTGGGGGTGCTGCTGGTGAAACACCCGGAGGCCAGCGTGTCGACCCCCTGGGCCTACGGCCGTTGCCGGGAGTGGCGGGGCGATTTCTATCTCAGCCATGAGGCGGATTTTGAGCAACGGCGCCAGGCCCTGCGCCAG
>JAYKHG010000038.1:0-7382 GCA_035284825.1 Cyanobacteriota bacterium | reverse complement strand
GTTCCTTGAGCAACCTCTTTGTGTTTGGCGATAGCCTTTCCGATACGGGCAATAGTTGGGCGCTGACGAACAATGCTTTCCCGCCCGCCCCCTACTACTTTCAAGGCCGCGCTTCCAATGGCCCTGTTGCAACCGACTATCTCTGGGAGTTGTTTAACCCCGGCAGCACTGGCCCCAGCCCATCACTCAAGGGTGGCACCAACTACGCCATCAATGGCTCCACCACGGGTTTGATCAACTTCAATTCGCTCAGACCCGATAATCCAGATCCCATCAAACCCCTCTTCCTTGATAAAGGTGCCGCCTATCAGCTCAATGCTTTCAATGCGGCAAACCCAAATTACAACCCGAGTACAAGCCTGTTTATGGTTTGGCTCTTCCCCAATGACGTCCTCTCTTGGCTGAATTCCAACAGTTATGACGCAGGTTCGGTGTTGGGCGGAGCGCCAAAACAAACCCTTCCAGCCGGCTTGATTGCGAATGGCATCACCAATATTGACACCCTCATCCAAATCCTCGCCCTGGATGGCGCCACCCAGTTTTTGGTGCCCAACATGCCGGACTTGGCCCAAACCCCCCTCTTTCGCAACTCACCACCTGCCTTTCGCTCATTCCTCACCGACCTGACGGTCTCCTTCAATACGCAGCTGGATCCGGTGCTGCAGAATCTTGATGCCAGCCTGCCCGACGTAGAGATCACGCGATTCCAAATCGATGATCTGTTTGCCAAGGTGATTGATCACCCCAGCAACTACGGTTTCGCAAATGTCTCCGACGCTTGCTTGAACATTTCCCTCTCCACAATTTGTTCCAATCCAAGCCAATGGTTGTTCTGGGACGACTTCCATCCCACCACCGCAGGGCAGCGCCTGATCGCTGAAAATTTCTACACCAGTGTGGTGCCCGGCCCCCTGCCCCTGGCGGGTGTCACCGTTGCCTTCGGCTGGAGCCGGCGCCTGCGGCGCCGCATCAAAGGCGGCAAGCCAACACCAGCTCCAACTCAGGGATCCACCATGAATTTGTCTGCCTGATCCCTACCGCCCCAGCCATTGAGCGAGCACCATGCCGCAACCACCCCAACGCAGCACGGTCCAGAAGCGATCGGCTCCGTGGTCCTTGGAGCGCAGGGCTTCAGGCAGGGGATCCAGGAGCCGTTGGCTGAGGGCCAGGTGCTGGCGGCGGCGGCGCTCCGAGCGGCCGGGGGGTTGATCCCCTGATGGGGTGGGGGCCGGCGGACGCCCCGCAAGGGCCAGCAGGGCCTGCAGGTGGTGGAGCAGGCGGGGGGCAGGTTCGGGGCGACCCGGGCGGCGGGGGCCTCGATTGCGGGCAGACATCCAGCCAGGCCCCCTTCAAGCGGAAACGTCCCACGCCAGGATGGCATCTCCTCCTTTCCTTGTCTCCATGTCTGCCACCGGCATGCCTGAAGCCCCCTGGCCGCCGGAATCCCTGGCCCTGGCCCAGCAGCTGCAGCGCAGCCTCACGATCGACGACCGGCAATGGCATCGGCTCAAAAGCCAACGCTCCCGCCGGGCCGCGGAACAGCTCGCCGCCGCCCTCGTGCAACTCCTGGCCGCCGATGATCCGAAGGCCTCCCGCCCCACCCCCCCCCCCCAGGACGCCACCGCCCGGGGGGAGCATGCCCTCGGTTGGCTGCGGGCGGACATCAGCGATCCGGGCTGCCCTAGCCACGGCCACTGAAGCGCGTCCGCCTGACCGCAACCTGCAGCCTGTTGCCCCGCCCACTCCACCGCACATCATCAAAACAGCTGTGGATGATGAACAGCCCCCGGCCCGTGGGCGCTTCCGGGTTGGCGGGCAGCTCCCGCTGCCGCGCTTCGCTTGGGATGCCAGGCCCCTCATCCTGCACCTGCCAGATCACCCAATTCGGCGTGAGGATCCGCCGCACCCGCAGGCATTTGCAGGGATCACAGCCATTCCCATGCCGCACCGCATTCACCAGCGCCTCCTGCAATCCCAATTGCAGATCCATGCGGGCATCGGGCGCTAAGCGCAGCGGCTCCAACAACAGATCCAGCAGGGGGGCCAGCTGCAACGTGGAGGGGGTGATGAAATCAGCCCAGCGCATTGCCATCGTGCGGCGTGAAACCGTTGGCGGCAGACAGTTCGACCCTAACCCTTGGCCGTGCCCAGGGCCGCCTCCGTTCTCGCCAACAACGCCGGGTGGTTGAGCAAGGCATCCATCAGCCGCACACCCCGCAGTTGATTCACCAACGGCATGTGCCCCTCCGGTGCCTCCAACGACCAGGTGAAGGAGCCTGGATAACGGGTCCAGATGCCCTCCTGCTTCCAGCCCAGCCGCGGCCAGAGCTCCTCCCACCGCCCTTGGCACCGCCGCAGGATCTGCCCCTGCACCGAAAAGCCAAATCGGCCCAGGGAATAGGTGATCCACAGCCGATCCAAACTCTCCAGATCCAGCGCCGGCATCGCCGCCACCTCACTGAAATACACATACCCCCGCGTTTCCGCCGCCGGACCGGCCAACTGACGCAGATGGGTGCTGGTGAGCCGGTCGGCCGCTTCAAACTCCTGCCGTAACAAATGGCCCTGCAGCGGCCCGTAGTCGAGCCCCACCGCACTTGGCGCGTTCAGCCATCCCTCCGGCCAGCCCTCCAGCCCCTCCACCACCGCCAACGGCTCCGCCGTTTCCTGCAGCAGCTGCAACAGGAACCCCACCCGCCACGACTCCTCCCCCCGAGGGGCGCTGCGCACCCGCTCGCCGATCAGGGGGGCCAGGTCCGCCACCCGTTGGCGCAACGATTTAACAAGAGTTCGGGCCTGACGATCGGAGCCCTGGAGGAATTGCTCCAGGAGTTGATCAGCCCGAAGCGCGCTGGACACCGGTGCACCGGAAAGCATGGCAGGCGATCAGCTGGGCGCAGCAGTCGGCAAGGGCACCCTATCTCAAGCCCGAAAAGCTCGGCTGGGGCACTGCCTAGGATTGGAGAGTTTTCGCCACGACTCCATGCCCGCCTCCATCCAGTTTTTTCAGGGTGTGGATGAGCCAACCGTGCCGGACATTCGCCTCACCCGCTCCCGAGACGGCCGCACCGGCCAGGCCCTCTTTGTGTTTGAAGAGCCCGAAGCCCTCGCCCCCGAAACCATGGGCGACATCACGGGCATGTATCTGGTGGACGAGGAAGGCCAGTTGGTGTCGAGGGAAGTGAAAGCCCGCTTCGTGAACGGCAAGGCCAGCGCCCTGGAAGCCACCTACACCTGGAAAACCCCCGACGCTTTTGAGCGGTTCATGCGCTTTGCCCAGCGCTACGCCGACAGCCATGAGCTGGGCTTCTCCGGCCAGGGGGACCAGAATGGGGACGACGCGGCGGAAGGGGACCAAGGGGCTTGAGCTTCGGTAACTGGCTGGGCTTGTCTGGCCTCCTCGCTGCCCTGCTCCTCCTTTGGAGTCTGCGTGAGGCCCTGGTGTGGCTGTTTGCCGCCGTGGTGCTGGCCATGGCCCTCTGCACCCTGGTGGGCACCGTGCAACGGCGCCTGCGCTGCCAACGGCCCCTGGCCCTCGTCCTCAGCCTGCTGGGGGTGGCCCTGCTGCTGGCCATCGTGGCCACCGCCATCATCCCGCCCTTCATGGCGGAATTTGCCGAGCTGATCCAAAAGCTCCCCACCGCCGCCCAAACCCTCCTCAACCTGGTCAATCAGGCCCTGGAATCCGCCTCGAAGATGCTTTACGGCAACCGGGATGGGGGGCTGAGCTGGCTCCAACAAAGCCTCTCCCTTCCCTCCGCCAATGGGTCGAGCGGCAACATGCTCGAGAACATCAGCGGTGGCGCCTGGAAGCTCCTGGGCGTGGCCGGCAACCTCGGCAGCACCCTGCTGCAAACCCTCTTTGTGGTGGCCGTGGCCCTGATGATCACCGCCCAGCCCACCGCCTATCGGGAGGTGGCCCTGCTGCTGGTGCCCGGTTTCTACCGGCGCCGGGCCCGGGAGGTGCTCCTGCAATGCGGCGAATCCCTCAGCGCCTGGATGGGGGGAGTGTTGATCAGCTCCCTCTGCGTGGGCACCCTCGCCGCCGTGAGCCTTCTGTTGCTGGGCGTGAAACTCGTGGCGGCCAACGCCGTGCTGGCGGGCCTGCTGAACATCATCCCCAATGTGGGTCCCACCCTGAGCACGATCTTTCCCATGGCCGTGGCCCTGCTGGATGCCCCCTGGAAAGCGGCCGCCGTGCTGGTGATGTACATCATCATCCAAAACCTGGAGAGCTACGTGATCACCCCCTCGGTGATGCACCATCAGCTCAAGCTCCTCCCCGGCCTCACCCTCACCGCCCAGCTGGTCTTCACCGTGCTTTTCGGCCCCCTCGGCCTGATCCTCGCCCTGCCGCTGGCCGTGTGCCTGCAGGTGATCCTGAGGGAAGTGCTGATCCGCGACGTGCTGGACCACTGGACACCCGCCACCCACGAGCCATGAACGCCCGTTATCTGATCGGTGCCCTGGCCCTGGTGGTGGGCACCCTCCTGGTGTGGCAGCTGCGCTGGGTGTTGCTGATCCTCTTCGGCGCCGTGGTGCTGGCCGTCGCCCTTGATGTGCCCATCACCTGGTTGCGCCAAAAATTTCCCCTCAGCCGCCCCACCTCCCTGGTGCTCGTGCTGGCGGTTTTGCTCGGCATGGGCACCCTGCTCTCCTGGCTGCTGTTGCCGGAGGTGTTTGAGCAGGCCAACCTGCTGCAGCGCATCATCCCGGCCCTGCCGGAGCAGATCAACAAGCTGGTGCGGCAGGTGCCGGCCCTGCAAAACCTGGAGCGGGAACTCCTCAGCAAGGCTTCCCTGGAGCGGATTCAGCCCCTCGGCGAACAGATCCTTGGCTTCGCCGGAGGCGCCGCCAACGGCACCCTTCAAACCCTCCTGATGGCACTCCTGGCGGTGCTGTTCGCCCTCGACCCCCGCAGCCACCAACGCCTGCTCATCGCCTCCACCCCCAACTTCTACCGGCCCCGCATCCAGGTGGTGATGCGCGAATCGCGGGAAGCCCTTGGCGGCTGGCTCGCTGGCATGACCCTCTCCGCCGTGGCGGTGTTCCTCACCACCTGGGCTGGGCTCGCCCTGCTCAAGGTGCCCCTGGCCCTCCTTTGCGCCCTGGTGTGTGGCCTGCTCACCTTCGTGCCCACCATCGGCCCCACCCTCGGCACCCTGTTGCCCATGGTGGTGGCCCTGCTGCTGGTGTCTCCAGGAAAGATGGTGCAGGTGCTGATCCTGCGGCTGATCCTGCAAAACCTCGAGGCCTTTGTGCTCACCCCCATCCTGTTGAGCCGCACGGTGAATCTGCTGCCCACCGTTGCCCTGGTGTCCCAGCTTTCCCTTGGGGTGCTCCTGGGCCTGCCGGGGGTGTTGCTGGCTCTGCCCCTGGTAGTGGTGCTTCAGGTGCTGGGCAAGGAGGTGCTCGTGAACGATGTGATGGACCAATGGGATGGCAAGCCGGATCAGCCCTGATCCCGTTGATACAGACGCCATAGGGAGGGCAGGAGCAGCAACACCGTCACCGCCAGCAGATGGCTTTGCACCGCCGTGAGCAACGTGGTGAAGGTGAAGTGATCCAGCAGCAGCCGGATCTCTGATTTCAGATCCGCAAGGGCTAAAAACACCAGCAGCAAAGGGATGGCGGGCAGTTTTCGGCCGCTCATGCCACCCTCATGGCCGGGACAACAGGGGCAACAGGGTGGGGGCTAATCCGATGCTCGACCAGCTGCCCACCGCAATCCCCAGGGCGAGGGCGATCGCAAACCAAAACAGGCTGCTGCCCCCAAAGAAGATCAGCCCCAGCAGGGGGAGCAGGGTGGTGAGGGAGGTGTAGAGCGAGCGGGTGAGGGTGGCATCCACCGCCACATCCACTTGCTCGGTGAGGGGCAGATCCGCCATGGCGGTTTTTTGCTCCCGGATCCGGTCGTACACCACCACCGTGTCGGTGACGGAATAGCCCGCCACGGTGATCAGGGCCACGGCAAACAACGAATCCACCTCCACACCCTTCAGCAGCCCCAGCCAGGCAAATAATCCACAGGTGATGAGCACATCGTGGGCCAGGCAGAGCAGGGCCAGCAGGGCAAAGATGCCGCTGTAGCGAAAGCTGATGTACACCGCGATCGCCGCAAAGCTCACCACCAGGGAGAGAAGGCTGCTGCGCAGCAACCGCGATCCCAGGGTGGGGCCAATCGTCTCCACGGAGGTGCCCTTGCTGCTCAAGGGACCCAGGGCGGGCTTCAACCCCTCGATCAGGGCCTGTCCCTGGGCTGGGCTGAGGGCAGGAGCCCGCACCACCACCGAACGCCCCCCATCCAGCACCTGCACGGTGGAAGCACCGAGGTTGGGGGCCTGTTGTCCCGCTTCAGCCGCCATCGACAGGCTGCCCAATTGGCGCTGCACCTCCGCCACGGTGAGGCCCTTGCAGGTTGTGCCGCAGTCCCGTTGCAGCTGGATCTGGGTGCCCCCCGTGAAATCCAGCCCCGGCTTGAGGGGGCTGTGGATCGCGGGATTCAACCAACAGAGCACCAGCCCCAGCACACTCAGGGCACTGGCCAGGGCGGATCCCCACCAGGCCAGGCGGCGGTGGCGGTTGATGCGAAAGCGGGGTTCAGGATGGGTCAAGGGAACGGTCCTCAGGCAGCCGCTGCCGGCAGCTTGCTCGCCGGCAGGAAATAGGTGGGCCGGCGCAGGGCCGGGTAGCTCATCAGCACCCGCAACAAGGTGCGGGTGCAGGTGAGGGCGGTGAACAGGCTCAACAACAAACCAATTGCCAGGGTGACCGCAAAACCCTTCACCAGCCCCGTGCCGAGCATGAACAGAGCGATGCAGCTGATCAGGCCCGTGACATGGCCATCGAGGATGGAGGAAAACGCCCTGGAGAAGCCCGAATCAATGGATCGGATCAGGGTGTTGCCCCCCCGCAGCTCCTCCTTCACCCGCTCAAAGATCAGCACGTTGGCATCCACCGCCATGCCCACCGAAAGGATGAAGCCCGCGATGCCCGGCAGGGTGAGGGTGACGGGCACCAGGGAGTAGATGGCCAGGTTGAAAAGGGCGTAGAGGCTCAGGGCCGCGACGGCCACCACCCCGGGCAGGCGATACACCACCACCATGAACAGCCCCACCAGGGCCAGCCCCGCCAGGCCGGCCAGCAGGCTGCGGCGGATGTTGGCCGCACCGAGGGAGGGCCCCACCGTGCGCACCTCCACAATCTTCACCGGCAGGGGCAGGGAGCCGCCCCGCAGCTGCACCTCCAGATCCCGGGCTTCCTCCGCGGTGAAGTTGCCCGTGATGCTGGCCGCCCCCCCCGTGATGCCCGCCACCTTGAACTGCTGTCCCACGGTGGCTTCGCTGATGGAGCGGCCATCCAAAACGATGCCCAACACCCGA